>JBGMRK010000046.1:0-15318 GCA_048061375.1 Longimicrobiales bacterium
TACGGGTTCGGCGACGCGACACCATCCGAGCTCAGCCTGAACGCGGTAGACGCCGTCGACGTGACCTTCGAGGTCGTGAACGGCAACGCGCCCGTGCGCTGGATCGCCCAAGGCACGATCCCGACAGGCCTCGGATTCGATGTCAACGCCGGGAAGCTGTCGGGCGTCCCCATCGTCGACGGAGACTTCCCGGTCACGCTGAGGGCGATCGACGCGATCGGCCTCCAGGCGGTGCTCGAGCTCGCGATCCGGATCGGACCGCCGGCCGCGACGCTCCAGGACATGGCGGCGCCCTTCCTCGGGGCAGGGCAGGTTGATCCCAACCTAGCGCTCTTTCTGGATGGAAAGGGCAATCAGGACGGTGTCTACGACCTTGGCGATTTCCGGGCGTACGTCCTCGTTGCCCCGCCGAGCGCGTCCCTGCTGCGATTACGTGGGCCCGTCGAGATGGTGATCCCCGTCACGCTCTCGAAGGACGGGGGGGACCGATGAGGCGGCCAGCAGCGCTGCTGCTGCTCCTCCCGGCGGTCTTTTGGCTCCAGGCCTGTGACGATTCAGGGCCCCAGGGCCCGGGTGCCCTTTCGGCCCTCGTGGAGAGCCAGGGCGCATCCGTCGGTGCGGTGGTGCTCAGCGTATCGGGCACGGGCGTCACCGGTTTCCAGGAGGTGGGGGCCACCCGGCTGTTCAGTGCGGGTACGCAGCGGGTCGTGCTCGTCGGCTCGGGGGGCGTGCCGCTACGATTCAGCATCTTGGTGAACGACCGAGCGGCAATCGCTCCGGCGGTCGGAGTGGTCGAGGCGGTCGACGTGGCCAATACGAGGTTGGACGTCGCCGGATTGAGCGTCAGGGTGGAGCGCTGAGGAATCTTAGGAGGGAGAGCGGGTGACGACAAAAACGATCGTGACCATGGTGGCCGTTATCGCCTTCGTCTGGGGCGGTTTCGGGCTGGCTCTGTGGACCGCCATTCGAAAAGAAGCCGGCAAGGGCGACTAGCGGTCCGCGACGTCTTGCCGGCCTCCTCAGAATCAGTAGGTTCTTCCTCGATGTGCATGACTTTGATCTCCCTGCTACGACGACCCATTGCCTAGACGCTCCGACCTCGATTCGATCCTCATTCTGGGTTCCGGCCCTATTGTCATCGGTCAGGCGTGCGAGTTCGACTATTCCGGCACGCAGGCCGTCCGAGCACTCAAAGAGGAGGGTTACCGGGTCGTCCTGGTGAACTCCAATCCAGCCACGATCATGACGGATCCCGATCTGGCGGACCGCACCTATATCGAACCGCTCACCGCCGACTGGGTCGAGCGGGTCATCGAGCGAGAGAAGCCCGACGCGCTGCTGCCGACCATGGGTGGGCAGACGGCCCTCAACCTCGCGATGGAGTTGCATGAGCGCGGTACGCTCGAGAAGCACGGCGTCGAACTGATCGGCGCCGATGCCCGCTCGATCAAGATGGCGGAAGACCGTGAGGAATTCGCTGCCGCGATGGCACGCATCGGCCTGGCGGTTCCGAGTGGCGGGTTCGCCAGGACCGTGGACGAGGCAATGGGGGTCGTCGACGATACCGGCTACCCAGCCATCATCCGATCCTCGTTCACACTCGGCGGCACCGGTGGCGGCATCGCATACAACCGTGACGAGTTCCGGGCGATGGTGCGGAAGGGTCTCGATGCCTCGCCGACCACAGAAATCCAGATCGACCGTAGCGTCATCGGCTGGAAGGAATTCGAACTCGAGGTTGTGCGGGACAGGTCGGATAACGTGATCATCGTCTGCTCCATCGAGAACTTCGACCCGATGGGGGTACACACGGGGGACTCGATAACCGTCGCTCCCGTCCAGACGCTCACCGACGTGGAATACCAGGAACTGCGGGACGCCTCGATCCTCATCATTCGCGAGATCGGTGTCGAGGCCGGTGGGTGTAATATCCAGTTTGCGGTCAGCCCGGAGACGGGCGAGATCCTGGTGATCGAGATGAATCCGCGGGTCTCTCGGTCCTCGGCGCTGGCTTCCAAGGCGACCGGATTCCCGATCGCGCGCGTCGGCGCCAAGCTGGCCGTGGGTTACCTGCTCCACGAGTTACCCAACGACATCACCACGACCACGCCGGCCGCGTTCGAGCCGACGCTGGATTACGTGGTCGTGAAGTTCCCACGCTTCGCGTTCGAGAAGTTTCCCGAGGCCGATCCCACCTTGGGTGTGCAGATGAAGGCGGTTGGTGAGACCATGGCTATCGGCCGGACCTTCCGGGCCGCCTGGCAAAAGGGCCTGCGGGGCCTGGAGATCGACCGAGCGGGTTGGGTGACGGCCGAGCGTCCGACCGACGACGGGCTCGCGGACGGAGATCCGGAGACCTTGCTTGCTGCGTTACGAAAGCCCACCGCCGAGCGCCCGTTTCAGATCAAGCGGGCCCTGTTGAGCGGGCTTGGCGTGGAGGAGATCCGCGATGCCACCGGCATCGATTCCTGGTTCCTGAGGCAACTCGAGACGATCGTCGAGATGGAGGGCTGGTACGCCGGGCTGTCCGACCCGGGATTCGCCGAGGTGCGTGAGATGAAGCGCAACGGCTTCAGCGACTGGCAGATGGCGAAGTTGAGGGGCGAAGAAGAACGCGCCGTGCGGCAGAGGCGCTGGGACCTTGGCATCCGGCCAACCTACAACGTAGTGGATACCTGCGCAGGCGAGTTTCCCGCGGCTACCCCCTACTTCTATTCCTCCTACGAGGACGAGGATGAATCGAATCCGTCGGACCGTAGGAAGGTCATCATTCTCGGCAGCGGCCCGAATCGCATAGGCCAGGGGATCGAGTTCGACTATTGCTGCGTGCAGGCCGTACTCGCTCTTCGCGAGGCCGGTTTCGAGACCATTATGATCAACTCGAACCCGGAAACGGTCTCGACCGACTTCGACGTGAGCGACAAGCTCTATTTCGAATCGCTGACGCTCGAGGATGTGTTGGAGATCATCCACCGGGAGGATCCCGAGGGTGTGATCGTTCAGCTCGGCGGCCAGACCCCCCTCAAGTTGGCGAAGCCGCTCGCGGCGCTCGGGACGACTATCCTGGGCACGTCGGTCGACGCGATCGACCGAGCCGAGGATCGAGAGCGCTTCGACGAGGTGTGCAAAAAGATCAAGGCTCGCGTCCCGGATAACGGCATCGCCACCAGTGTGGAGCAGGCGATCGGGGTCGCCGAAGGCATCGGGTATCCGGTGCTCGTGCGCCCCAGTTACGTGCTAGGCGGCAGGGCCATGGAGATCGTCTACGACGAACCCTCCTTGAGGGATTACTTCGACCGGGCCGTGCGCGCGTCCCCCGATCACCCGGTGCTGGTCGATCGTTTTATCGAGGATGCCTTCGAGGCCGACGTCGACGCACTCTCGGACGGGACCAATGTGGTGATTGGTGGGATCATGCAGCACATCGAAGATGCCGGTGTGCACTCTGGTGACTCGTCGTGCGTGTTGCCGCCGTACCTTCTGGGTGCCGGCGAAATCGAGGAGATCAAGGCGCTCACGCGGAAGTTCGCGTTGGAATTGGGTGTGGTCGGGTTGTTGAACGTGCAGTTCGCCATCTGCGGTGGGGTCGTGTACGTGCTGGAGGTGAACCCACGAGCCAGTCGCACTATACCGTTCGTCAGCAAGGCTACCGGCGTGCCTCTGGCCCGGCTGGCCGCCCGCGTGATGATGGGCGAGAGCTTGGTCGAGCTCGATGTGCCTGAGGAGCTGCCGGTGGCTGGAGTGGCGGTCAAGGAGGCCGTCTTCCCGTTCAACCGGTTCGAGGTGGACATCCTGCTTGGGCCCGAGATGCGATCGACCGGGGAAGTCATGGGCTTCGACGACTCCTTCGGTATGGCGATCGCCAAGGCGCAGGCGGCGTCCGGCAATCTTCTGAGCGTCAAAGGTGGAACGCTGGCGGTTACGGTCAACGATCGTGACAAGCCGACGGTAACGCCGATCCTGCGCCGCTTCCACGACATGGATTACCGGATCCTGGCGACCCGAGGGACACATGCCTACCTGGCCCGCCTAGGGATTCCCTCGAAGTTGATATACAAGGTCGGGGAGGGCCGCCCCCACATCGTCGATGCGATCGTGAGCGGGGAGGTAGACCTCCTGATCAATACGCCGATGGGCAAGAAATCCCAGCACGACGACTACGCCATGCGGCGTGCCGCGATCACCCACGGCACGCCGTATTTCACGACGATGTCCGCAACGAGCGCCGCGTGCGATGCCCTCATTGCCTTGCGGTCGCGCACCTACCAGGTGCGCACCGTGCAGGAGCGTATAGAGGACGCGAAACGAAAAGCGGTTCTGGTCTCGGCGGACTAGAAGGTTTTGAGCCAGACTGGTTTCCTACTGCACCCGGCCTCCGCACTGCACGACACCGGGTGGAATCACCCCGAGCACCAGGGGCGTCTCCGAGCGCTGTCGTCAACGGTCGGCAAGGATGTGCTGACCCTCCACCAGGCGGTGGTACAGGTCGAGTGCAGGGATGCCTTGGAAGAGGACCTCCTGCGCGTCCACACGTCCGAGCAGGTGGAGTTTGTACGGGCGGCGGTCGAGCGGGCCAAGGCGGTCGATAGTCCGGTGACGCTCCACGCCGACACCCGCGTCTCTGCCGCATCCTGGGATGCTGCGGTGGGAAGCGCCGGCGGGGTGATCACTGCGGCGGAGCATGTGAGTGCCGGTAGTCTGAGGAACGCCTTCGTGGCCGCGCGCCCTCCCGGGCATCACGCTACGCCGAGCGGGTCCATGGGGTTCTGCCTGTTCAATAATGTCGCTGTGGCGGTCCGCTGGATGCAGCACAAAGGCCTCGCTGAGCGGGTCTTGGTCGTGGACTGGGACGTTCACCACGGCAACGGCACGCAGGACATCTTTTATGCGGACCCCACCGTCGTCTACGTGTCGCTGCACCAGTATCCCCACTACCCGGGTACGGGCGCCGCGGAGGAGACGGGAGAGGGGGAGGGTGTGGGAGCGACCATCAACGTGCCACTTCCGGCGGCCACCCCACCCGATCGCTACCGCGACCAATTCATGGCGGCGTTGGACCGGGCCTGGGCATTAGGACGTCCGGATTTCGTGTTCGTGTCGGCGGGGTTCGACGTCATGGCGGGTGATCCGCTGGGAGGGCAGCTCCTCGAACCTGCCGACCTCCACGAGCTTACGCGGAACCTCGTTGAACGGGTCGAGGCGGACGGCATTGGCCTCGTGACGGCGCTCGAGGGAGGGTACGACCCAGAGCGCACGGGGCAGGGGGCAGTGGCAGTCATCCGCGCCCTGGCCGGGCTGGAGGGCTCCTGCGGGTGATGGGCGTGGCTCGACGATCGGCGGTCGGGGCGGTTAGATTCAAGCGCAACTTCGCGCAGGCTCGACCAAGACCGTGAGGCATGGCGGATCATGAATCCTAGCAGTCCGCTGGAGAGATTCGGTGCTCTTTACGCCATTGTGGTCCTGACGGTGTTGGTGCCGGTCGGACTTGCCGCGCAGACCACCGCGCGCACGGCCACCGAGCCATTTGTACCGCAACCGGCCGCCGAGGAGGCGATTTCTGTCCTGAAATCGCCGTACTGCCCAGGGCTCATGTTGGAGGTGTGTTCCTCCTACCGCGGCGCGCTACTGCGCGACAGTCTCCAGACCATGGCGGAGGAGGGGTGGAGCGCGGACAGTCTGGTCGCTTGGGTGCTCGCAACCCACGGCGACAGTCTGCTTGCCCTGCCTCCTGTTTCGGGCCGTGGATTGGTGGCCTGGGTCGTGCCTCCGGCCGCGATCCTGTTTGGGCTGGTGGTAGTTGTCCTCTTCCTTCGCGCCGTAATGGCCCGAAGCGTGGCCGTCGCTGGCGGGTCGGAGCACCTTTCCGAGGAAGAAGAAGCCGCCCTCCAGGATGCGCTGCGAAAGCTGGACGCCGCCGAGGAACCCATCTTCTAGGGCCGTCGCCCTGATTGACCCCCCAGCGACGCCGAGCCTAACTTCTCGCATGCCTCCAGACCCTCAGCTTCGGCAACGGCGCACGGCGGACGTGCCGTCGATGCTCGACCTCGTCCATCTAAGTCGACGACCCCTTTTCCCTCCCGGCGGAGCCCCACTCTGCCGCCAGATCGCGCTCCTTACGGACGTTGCTGAGGGTCAAGAAGTGCTCGTGGCGTCCTGCGGCTTGGGCGTGATGCCCGAGTTTTTCGTGCGGGAGTATGGGGTTCTCGGTTCGGGAGTGGATGAAGACCCGCGGATGATCGAGCGAGCGGAGGACCGCGCACGTGTCGAGGGTCTAGCTGATCGGCTGCATTTCCAGCACGGGCCTATGGACGACCTTCCTTACCGCGACGAGATCTTCGATGTAGCGGTGGGAGCGCTCGGCCTGACAGCCCACGCCGACCCTTGGGAGGCGGTGCGTGAATTGGTGCGGGTCACCAAGCTGGGAGGCAGTGTGGTATTGGTGCAGCCCGTGTGGAAGGCCCCGGTGGATGAAGTGCGGCGGGACGTGCTTGCGGAGCATCTCGGCGCCCGGCCGCTGATGCTTGTCGAGTGGAAGAGGATGATGCGGGAGGAAGGGTTGGACAACCTCCATACGGAAGCTTGGTCCGACGAGGAGACCGCGTTTCGTCCCCACGTCAGCAAGCCGTTCCCAGACTTCGCCGAGTTGTTCACGGTCTCCGAGAAGCTCGGGATTCTGCGACGTGCCTGGAAGGAATGGGGCTGGCGTGGTGTTTGGACCGCGTTGGCGCGGGAGCGCGAGGTACACAACCTCCTGACACGAGAGCGCATCCTGGGCCTGGATCTGGTAAAGGGGGTCAAGGGCGTGCTCTCCGGCCAGGGGGCGCTCATGGAGGTGACGGGCGAAGACGCGAGCCATGCAGATGACGAGGCTGCGGGTGCGCCGGAGTCTGCCGGCCAACTCAGGGGTCTTCCTCTGTTCCGGAGTGGGGAGAAGAAGCCAGGATCATGAAAGAAAGGGTGTTTACGTGAGCGCTGAAGCGCTGTTGACGATGGCAGACAGGGTTTCCGAAGTGCAAGATGCACTCGTGGACTCGAACCTCGATGGATGGCTGCTGTACGAATTTCACGGGCAAAACCGGGTCGCGGGTGCGCTGCTTGGACTCGAGACGACGATGCGGCGCTCTTTTACCATGGTGCCGGTCGAAGGCGATCCCGTCGCCTTGATCCACGCCGTAGAGCCCTCTTCTTGGCGGCACTGGCCATGGCGCAAGATCGTATATTCCGGCTGGCGAGAAATGGAAGCGCGCTTGGCCGAATTACTCGAGGACAAGGCTCGAGTGGCCATGGAGGTTTCGCGACGCTCGAGCGTGCCGACAATGGACATGGTGCCCTCGGGGGTGGTAGACCTGGTCCGCGATTCAGGCGTCGAGATCGTCAGTTCGGGGAACCTCGTTTCGACCTTCTATTCGGCCTGGTCGGAGGAACAGCTCGGAGAGCACAGGAACAGCGCCGAGATCGTGAAGGCTGTTGCGCGGGACGCGTTCGAGCGGGCGGCGGGGGCGGTGCGGTCGGGCAGCCCTCTGAGCGAGGGCGATCTAACGCGGTGGATCGAGGCAGAGTTGCCGGCACGCGGACTCGGTTTGGGCGTCGGCTGCATCGTGGCGATTGGACCGCGCGCGGCGGATCCGCATTACGAGCCTGGACCGACCGGCGAAGTTATCGGCCAGGGAGAGCTCCTGCTCATCGACCTTTGGGGCAAGGCCACTGAGGAGGGTGTGCCCGCCGACCAGACCTGGATGGGAATCCTGGATGACCATGTACCGGAGCGGGCGCAGGAGATATGGGAGGCAGTACGCGACGCGCGGGATGCCGCGGTCGGGTTCCTGCGCACCCGTTTCGGGGAAGGCTCCGAAGTGAAGGCGTTCGAGGTCGACGACGTCGCTCGACGTGTCATCGAGGAGCGAGGCTACGGAGAGTGGTTCGTACACCGCACGGGGCATTCCATCGACCGGGAGCTGCACGGGAGCGGGCCCAACCTCGATAACCTCGAGACTCGTGATGACCGGCTGCTCGTGCCGGGCGTGGGCTTCTCGATCGAGCCGGGCATCTACCTTATGGACGACATTGGGATTCGTAGCGAGATCAACGTGAACTGGGGAGTCAACGGCCCCGAGGTGACGCCTGGTGAGTCCCAGATGGAGATATTCACGCTTCTCTAGCGGCTGTCCGACCTGCACGGTGTTGGGGGCGCAGGGGTCTTATCGAACCGAACCCGACAGGTGATGCTTCCGTGACGCCGGACCTGTCTTTCGCGAAGGTCGCGCTGCCGCTGCCTTTGGACCGAACCTTCACGTACTCCGTTCCGGGAGGGAACGTCCCCCCTTCCGGCACGAGAGTGTTGGTACCTTTCCGTAAGGAGCAGCGGATCGGCTGGGTGGTGGGTGCGACGGACGCGGATGGACTCGAGAATATTCGCCCGGTGCTTAGTGTACTGGATCGAGAGCCGTCGGTCCCTCAAGAGCTTGTCGTCCTGGCCCGATGGCTGTCGGACTATTACCTGACCTCCCTCGGCATCGCGCTTCGGTCCATCGTTCCCGCAGTGCTTTGCAACATGTCACGCCACAGCCTCACACGTATCGGCGAGCCGCCTTCCGGGTTGCGGGGGCGTGATAAGCGCCTGGTGCAGGCCCTGGATGCGCGCGGCGGAAGCGCTCCGGTCCGTACTCTGCGAAGGGTCCTGGGCATGGGTTCGATTTGGCCGGAGATCCGGAGCCTCGAGGCGCTTGGTGTGGTCTCGCACACGCTGAGCCCTCCAAAGGCACCGCCTGTAAAGATTCGGAAGATCGTGACGATGGACCGCTGGATCTCGTCGCTTCAGGAGCTCGAAGACTTGTTCGCGAGAGCGCCGCGTCAGCGAGAGGCCTACGATCGGTTGGCTGCGATGGGCGGGTCGGCGGAACTGAGCGGCCTCCTCGGCGCTCATGGCTTCTCACGCGCGGTGATCGGCGGACTGGAAGGGAAGGGTGTGGCCCGCGTCGAATCACGCGAAATGCTCCGTGACCCGTTTGCGGGCGTGCAGGCACCTCCTTTGGTGCCGATGACTCCCACTGACGCGCAGGCTACTGCCATCCGAGCTTTGGTCTCAGCGCTCGACGCCAGCAAGCCCAAGCCGTTCTTGCTACGCGGCGTGACTGGATCCGGCAAGACGCTGGTGTATATCGAGTTGCTACGCGCCGTGCTCGAGCGGGGTAGGAGTGGTATCGTGCTCGTGCCCGAGATCGCTCTCACGCCTCAGACCGTCTCCCGCTTCCGGACCCACTTCGGATCCGAGGTCGCCGTCCTGCACTCGGGGTTGTCGGATGGGGAACGGTACGATGCGTGGCGCCAACTCAAGGACGGAGAGCGGCGCATTGCCGTGGGGGCCCGGTCGGCCCTGTTCGCACCGCTTGCGGACCTGGGCGCGATCGTGGTGGACGAAGAGCACGACGGCAGCTACAAGCAGGGTGAGACCCCTCGATACCAGGGAAGGGATCTGGCCGTCGTGCGTGCGTCGCTCGCCGGTGCCGTATGCGTCCTGGGGAGCGCCACTCCCTCCTTGGAGAGTTGGGCCAACGCTCAGCGCGGGAAGTTCGAGCTTCTCACACTCCCGGATCGTGTAGGGGGTGCCAGTTTGCCCACTATCAGGGTCATCGATCTCAGGGAGATGAAGAAAGCGGCGTATTCCAGCGACCGACCGACCGCGACCAGCGAAGGCGGCACGGTACTGTCACCCCAACTCTTCGACGCCATGAGCACGCGGCTCGAGCGGGGCGAGCAGACGATCCTTCTCCTCAACCGGCGCGGTTACTCGTCGTTCATACAATGCCGGGATTGCGGGGACGTGGCCTCGTGTTTGCGTTGCTCGGTCTCGCTTACCTACCATCGGACCCACAGGCGATTGCTCTGCCATCATTGCCGGTACGAGGAGGCGGCGCTCACGCGGTGCCCTCGCTGCGGATCGACGGATCTGTCGCTCCGGGGATTGGGCACCGAGCAGGTGGAGCGGGTGGTGGCCGAGACGTTTCCGCAGGCCCGTCTTGCCCGCATGGATGTGGACACGACCTCGGGCAAGTGGTCCCACAGCGAGATCTTGGGCCGGGTGGAGCGCGGTGAAGTGGACATCCTGCTCGGCACTCAGATGATCGCGAAGGGGCTCGACTTCCCGAGGGTTACGCTCGTGGGCGTGGTGAACGCCGACGTCGGGTTGCATTTGCCGGATTTTCGCGCCAGCGAGCGTACGTTTCAGTTGCTCAGCCAAGTGGCGGGGAGATCGGGGCGGGGTGCGCTCGGTGGCGAGGTTCTCATTCAGACATCCGTGCCGGACCACTACGCCGTCAAGGCGGCGGTGGCTCATGACTATGAGACCTTTGCGCGCCGAGAGCTTCAGGGCCGGGTCGATCCGCTCTACCCCCCGAACGTAAGGCTCATCAACGTGATCGTCAGCAGTCCGGACCAAGGAATCGCCGCGCGAGAAGCCGAGAGCGCGGCGCGCTGGGTCGAGCGGGAAGCCATCGAGGGCCCCGGCACCGTAGTCGTGGGCCCGGCTCCCTCGCCCATCGAGCGCCTCCATAGCCGGTGGCGCTGGCATTTCCTTTTGCGTGGGAAGAGCCCGCGCGAGCTTGGCGGCGTGGCGCGCCGATTCGTGGATGGATTCCGCCCCCGCGGCAAGGATGTACGGATCATTCTGGATAGAGATCCCACCGCGCTCATGTAGGCTACTTCCTAGCCGGAGCCCCCTCGTGGGTCATTGCAAGACGCCCTTGGGCGAGGGTAGGTTTGAGTATGGGATGCTTGGCCCTCAACGCCTCGTTTGAGCCGTTGACGATCCTCACGGCTCGTCGCGCGGTCCGTCTGGTGTTGGACCGTAAGGCAGAGATTCTCGAAGCGGACGACGCTCGTTCATTTCGCTCCGAGCGCCGCCGCATTCCCTATCCGACCGTTATCCGCCTGGTGCGCTTCGTCCGCGTGCCTCGACGGTTTCGGCGGCAGGTCACGAACACATTCCTCTTTGCTCGCGACGGGTATTGCTGCCAGTATTGTGGCCGGCACCGTAGCATGTTGAAAGGGCGGCAGTTTCTGACTCGGGACCACATCCTCGCGATTTCGAGGGGCGGTGGAAACACCTGGGACAACGTGGTGACGTCCTGTTCGCCATGTAACAATCGCAAGGGTGACAGGGCGCCCTCGGAAGTTGGTATGAAGCTGCTATGCACGCCCGGGGAACCCAACCACGTTCAACTGGTTTGGGCAGTGCGCCGCGTGACAGCGGTGCAGGTGAAGTACATCCGGATGTTTTATGGAGAGGACGCGTTGCGGGCACTCACCGGAGGTGATGATAGCGTAGAAGAGTTGCTGCTTCAGTCCTCCAACCAGGCGTAGGGTCGCTCGTAAAACTGGCCGGAGCCCCGCACGGTGCCCCACTCGGTGTGTTCCTTCCAGCGAATGATCCACCCGCGGTTCTCGTCCTGGATCACGTTGTAGGAGAACCCCGGAAGCTCGGAGCGTTCTGCGAGGAATCGTGAAAGCGCTGCGGGAAGGTTGTCCGCACCGTCGACTGAAACCTGGCCGAGGTGGTCGAGAGACTCATTGCGAAGGTCCGCCTCACTCATCTTGCAGGCTCGAATGGCCTCCTCGACGGCGGTTGTAACCTCGCCGATCGCCTCGGCAGGAGTCGATCCGGTCCGCTGCTTGATGGCCTGCATGATCTTGGTGGTGCTCGGAGTCCTCAACTCGCCGAGCACTACCTGCAACTGCTTCAGGATGCGCTCGTGAAGGCGGAGTAGCTGGGCGTACTCCCGCTTGGCTTTGTTGTCGCTAACGGTTGGGCCCGTCATTTGGTCTCCGGGCGAACGTGGTCTTCGAGCTCGCGCTTGGTCCCCGATCTGCCTTGACGCCACCGCTACCTGCACTCCGCCGGCCCCTCGTCACCTGGACTTTGCCTGGGGGAGGGTGCTCGAATCCATCCGAAAGATTGCCCCGGGGCGCCGTTCTAGTCGAGGTTTTCGTTGTCTCATCGGCCGAATATCAGCCACCAGCGTAACCCATTTTCAATGTGAGCACCATCCTAGGGCCTGCGAGTCGTGGTTTACGTCAGGGCCGTTGTCCGTTAGAACTGGGAGTGACATTCCCGGCGCCCGAGAGCTGATTCTCGGGCCGTTCGGGTCGTGCGAGGAGAACCGTGACGTGAACGATCATGCCTGACGAGACACCTCGAGATGAACGAGCGACGAGACCGACCCCCATCCGGGAAGCGGTTGGCGATTCGGGTGAGGCTCAGCCGGCGTCCAACGACCGCAAACGGGACACCCGGGGAACGACACCGAGGCGCGCGGAGCCCCATGTCCCCTCGCACGTCCGGGGTTCATCGTCTCCGGGACTGAGGGGGCAGAAAGAGCGTCCGGCGGGTCCGAAGCCGGCGGCCGCGGCCCGGAAGGACCGGACACCGAAGCGTCCGGTCTCGGCCCGTGTTTCGGTGGAGGGAACGTCTTCGCAACCCACCCTCCCTGAAGACATGCCGTCCAGGACGTTCTCGATCGATGGAGTTGAATGGATCGTCCGACTCTCCGGCAAGGCGTTCGCGGGAATGACGCCCCGGTCGGGTGCTCCGTTACTAGAACTCACGTTTTTTCGTCCTGAGGCTCCCACTTTGACGGTCAGCCGAGTGCTGACGGTCGGTCGGTCCCTCGACGAATTGGTCGAGGAGTCGTTCCCGGGGCTTTTGGACGCGGCGCGCCCAGTATCGGATGGCCCTGACCGTACATAAGGGCCTACCAGACTAGACCCGATTGGTCGAGATTTCCTCCGATTCTCAACAGCACGGACCCACTGAGTGTCTCATGGTTGTAATTGGAAGACCCGACGACAGCGAGCTCGTTCGCCGAGCACGTGGCGGTGACGGCGACGCGTTCGGCGTTCTCGTAGACCGTTACATGCGGGCCGCTTATGCCGTCGCACTTTCGGTTACCGGATCGCACGAAGACGCGGAGGACGCTGCCCAGGAGTCGTTCATGGTAGCGCTCCAGCAGCTCGAGGAGTGCCGAAGTCCGGAGCGGTTCGTCGGGTGGTTGCTGACGATCGTGAGGAACCGGTCGAGGAACCTGGTGCGGAGGGAGTCACTCAGGGAAACGGAAGAGGTGCCCGCGAGTGCACGCTCACGGGCTCCGACGCCTGATCGGGACACGGAGCGATCCGAACTGAGGGGCAGGCTCGCGGGGGCTCTCGATGCCTTACCGCAAGCACAACGAGAAATCGTGTTGCTGCATGACCTCGAGGGATGGAAGCACAGGGAAATCGCCGAGCGATTGGAGATTCCGGCGGGAACCGTTCGCTCGCACCTTCATTTCGCCCGGAAGGCTCTCCGAGCTGCACTCGATGAGAGTCCTGTCCGGGAGGTAGGCGAGGAAAGGGCATGACCAAGGTGAAGACAGGCGGCCCCGATGGCCGCGAGGACCACGATGACGGCTTGACGTCGTATATCCTGATGGCCGAGCTGGATCCGGGCATCTCGGACTCGGGGTATTGGGATCGCTTCCGCTTCCACGTCATGTCCAAGGCTGCGGCGGAATTGGCCCGGAGGCGGGCGGCTGGAGTCACTATCGGCGACGTGCTCGAGAAGTGGTCGAGGACGCTCGTTCCGCTTGCTGCTGCTGCGGCGGCGGTAGCCTTGATCTTGATTTGGAGAGGGCCCCCCAACGACGAGCCGCCCACGATGGGAATCGAGGAGGCTCTCCTATGGGATCTCGAGGACGAGGTGCTGCAGACGTTGTTCGGCGGTGAAGCGCCGGGTGAGGCGAGTGCGGTCCTCTTTGCGTCGGAGGCGTTCTAGTCATGGCTATGGAGCGTGGGCTGAAGGCTCGGCTCGGGACGGCGGTCGTGCTGGCCCTCGTATTCGGCAGCGGTGTTACCGCCGGCTTGGCGTGGACCCGTACGCCGGAGGAGCCCCGAACGGTAGAGTCGGGCCAGGCAGAGGTACAGGGCGGAGAGCGACAGGTCCGGGAACGCGGTGACCGATCGGACCCGGGTCGGCGCCCACTGCTCGTCGAGCAGGTGGGGTTGACCGCTGAGCAGAAGGCTCTAGTCGATGAGATCGTAGAAAACAGCAGGTTGAGGATGAGGATGCTCGAGAAAGACACGAGACCTCAG
The DNA here is from genome assembly GCA_048061375.1 of Longimicrobiales bacterium. GTDB lineage: Bacteria > Gemmatimonadota > Gemmatimonadetes > Longimicrobiales > Gaopeijiaceae > JACZXQ01. The sequence continues at coordinate 14,122 of JBGMRK010000046.1, forward strand.
TTTCGCGCGATCATCGAGGAGACTCGCACCGCCATCAAGGAAGTATTGACGACTGAACAGCTTGCCGAGTACGAGGCGCTCCTGGCGGAGCATGACCGTGAGCGTGAGGACCACCGGCGCGAAGGTTCGGACTCGAGCAGGGATTCCGGAAGGTAAGATGATGACGAAGACGATGACGGTGTGCCTGGGCGCCATGTTGGTTCTCGGTGAAACTTTGACCGCGCAAATCGGTCCTCCGCCCACGGAGCCGATGGCGAGCATCTCGCTCGAGGAGGCCATACGGGTAGCGCTCCGGCGCAGTCCGGCTGTGGCCCAGTCGGATCAGGCCGTGGGTAATGCGGAGGCGTCGCGGCGCACCGCGTGGGGTGCGTTCCTGCCGAGTTTGAACATGAACTCTGGCGCCGCTCTCCGTAGTACGCAGCGCTTCGACTCGAATACCGATCGTATCGTTTCGGGGAGCTCCGACTCGTACAATGCCGGTCTCTCGGCCTCGATGGATGTGTTCCAGGGTGGAGCCCGTTTCGACGAGATGGCGCGAACCCGGGCCGACATCGTGGCTGCGCAGGCGAGGCGGGAGACGCAGCGCTTCAACGTCATCCTTCAGACCAAGAACTTCTTCTTTCAGGCGCTGGAACAGCAGGACCTGCTCGAGGTGGCGACCCGGAGAATCGACCAGGCCGAGCAGAGCCTGGATTTGACCCGACGTCGGGCGCTGGCTGGAGAGGCCACACGCTCAGACACGCTGCGCGCGCGGCTGGAGTTGATCAATGCACGCCAGAACGTGCTTACGTCCGAGGTCCAGACTCGGGCGGCACGTTTCGCGCTCGGGCGCCAGGTCGGTCTTTCCGAGCCCGTCGTGCCAGAGCTTCCAGACGATCTGGATCCCAGGCCACTGCGCCTCAGTCCGGAGGAGATACTCGCCGCCGCGGAGGGGCAGGCCCCGACCGTCATCGCCGCTGACGAGGGAGCTCGGGCCTCAAGGGCCGGCTTGAAGGCCGCCCAGTCGGCCTTTCTCCCCAGTCTGCGCCTCGGCGGCGGGTACACGTGGGCCAATCAGGACGCGTCGTTTTCGGGGGGCTCCCTAAGTTGGAATACGAGCCTTTCGATGTCGTACAGCATCTTCAATCGCTTCACTCGTGGAGCGAGCATCGCGAGGGCGGAGTACTCGGACCGCGTGGCACGCTTCCAGGCTGAAGA
>JBGMRK010000047.1:0-8003 GCA_048061375.1 Longimicrobiales bacterium
ATTGAACGCTCGACCCCGGTCAACCGCCAACTAACGACACGGTAGTCTCCACCTCAACTGTCCATACCCGGCGCTGGCGAAATCCTTAACACGGGCCCGAAGGTTCCATCGTGTCTACCGAAGAGATTCGCTCACCGCCCGGCGAGACGATCTCCGCGTCTTCGGAATCATTCTGGTTTCCCCACGGAGTCTCCTGTAGCTTCAGAGGGGTTGTTTGGATGCGCCACTTTTCCACGGGCATCACGCTTGGTAAAGGAGATTCACCCACGTGCCCCTCATGATGGGAGTCGAAGGGTACTCGGGCCGGAAGGCCGGAGTCTCACTCGCGGCAACCGCGGCCACGGTACTGGTGGTGGCCTGCGCGGGTGGACCGTCTCCATCGTCGAGCGTAGCCGTCGCATCCGAGACCCAATGGGGGGCTCTCGAACGCCCGAGGGTGGACCGGTTGGCCGACGCGCCGCGGGTGACGGTCGCCGAGATGATCCTGTTCGAGCACGCATGGGCACGCGACGGCGATGTGTCGGCGTCGCTCGGACTCCAGGAGCTGATCTCGGCGGGATTCCTCCGGAGGGCCGACGTCGACTTCGTCGAGCGCAGACGCTTTGCGGAGGCGGTCGAGCGGCGACGCCTGGGGCTCCCCCGACGGCGAAACGCACCGCCCATCGGCACGTCGCCCGGAGCGGAGTTCGTACTCACCGGAAGCTGGATCCCGGCCGGAGACTCGGCCGCACTCGATCTGAGACTCGTGGAGGCGGAGTCGGGCGGGATCGCACGGTCGTGGCGTACGCTGACCCCCAGGCAGGCCGATCCCACGAGCCTCGCCCGCCTCGTGGTCGGTAGCACCATCGAGAGGCTGCGTGAGTTGGGCCGCCTTCCGGCATGGACCGACCCACGGGCTGCGGACGTGGTCCCGGCGCCGGTCACCTATGTCGCGTCGCTGGTGAGCCTCGAAGCCGCGGCGGCCTTCGTTGCAGGCGTGGCCGCGGAGGACCGGTATGACTGGGAGGCCGCACGGCGCGGATACCAATCCGCCCTTGAAACGGCTGGCCCCACTTTCCTGGAAGCGGACGAAGCGTTGGCTCGTGTGGCGAGGCTGCGGGCCGGCGGCACACTCGGAGGCGGCGAACCATAGTACCCGCGCAAGAGGAATCCCCGCACATAGTCCTGGTCGAGGACGGCGAAGGAAAACGCTGGCTCCTTTCAGAGATCCTGCGCTCGCGCGGCCACGCGGTCACACTCTGTGAGAATGTGGAGACGGGCTGGGAGGCGTTCCAGGCGCGATTTGCCCCGCTTGTAATCGTCGACCGCTCGCTTCCAGACGAAGACGGCCTCGAGCTGTGCAGACGCATCCGTAAAGGAGCGGACGGCGATCAGGCGGTGATCCTGGTGGTTACCGGTGATGCCGATCCCGCCGTCCTCGAGCAGATCGTAGAAGCGGGCGCCGACGACTACCTGCACAAACCCGGTGACGAGGCACTCCTCGACGTCCGGCTCATGCTCGCCGAAAAGGAAGCCCTCGCACGTCGGGTGCGGCGATCGACGCGCGACGCCCTGATCGACACCACGCGCGAGCTGAGTACCCTGTTCGAGAGCCTCGACGAGGTCTTCTTCTCCATCGACGTTTCGCGAGACCACCTCATCCAGGTGTCGGCTGCCTGCCTCGACATGCTGGGCAAGACTCCTGCCGAGCTTCTCGAGAGTTCCCAACTCCGGCGGGAGCTTCTCTATCCAGCCGGGCTGGAGAACGCGGAAGAGACTTTGGCCTCGCTCCAGCCAGGGCGATCCCATATCAGCGAATACGCTGTGCCTCACCCCGACGGGGGAAAGCGTTGGTTGGAGGCCACCCTAAAGCCTCAAAAGGATCAAGATGGTGAGATCGTTCGCATCGACGGGATCATCTCCGAGGTCACCGAGCGCAGGCACGCCCAGGATGAAGCGGAGGCCCGCGCCCAGGAACTTGCGACTCTCTACCGCGTTTCGGAGATCACGCTAGCGGCGGAAAGCCTCTCGGAGGCCTGCGACGATATTCTGGAAGTGGTGAGCCAAGCCACGGGTTTCCCGATCGTGGCCATCGAACGACTCGATCCCGAACGTGAAGTCCTGGTGATCGAAGTCGCACGCGGCTTGCCGCTCCCCGAAGACGGCTCCCCGCTCGAAATCCCTCTGCACGAGACCCTCTCCGGCCTGGCGATCAAGACGCGGCAACCCGTTATCGAGCGGGATGCCCGTAGCCGCCGGGAGCTTCGTAGCGACGTCTTTCAGCGGCTCAAGGTTCAGACCTATCTGTCATTCCCGGTACTCCTGGGTGGAACAGCCGTCGGTACCCTTACACTCGCCTCACCGGAGCGCACGGATCCCCCCGGGGTCCTGGTCCGCATGTGCGCCAGCCTTGCTCATAGCGTCGCGGCCCTCACAGGGCGGATGGAATCCGCGGACGCTCTCAGAGACGGCGAAGCGAACTTCCGCAGATTGGCCGAAGAGCTACAGCGTGCCAACCACGAACTGGAGGCGTTCTCCTACACGGTCTCGCATGACCTGAGAGCCCCACTCCGGACCATGACCGGTTTCGCACACGCACTCGTCGAGAATTTCGGCGCCTCACTTCCGGCCGACGCATGCGACTACGCGCGGAGGATTATCGCGTCGGGCCAGCGCGCGGAGAGCTTGATCCTCGATCTGCTCGAATACAGTCGATTGACCGTGGAGGAGGTCGAACTGCAGCAGGTCGAAGTGAAGGACGTGATCGAAACGGTGCTCGAGCACGCTAAGGCCGACCTCAATGCGGCGAACGCTGAGGTCGACGTGCAAGAGCCACTGCCCCGCGTACTGGCGAACCACATCACGCTCGTCCAGGCGCTGGGAAACTTGCTCTCGAATGCCATAAAGTTCGTTCCAGACGGGCGCACGCCGGAAGTGACGATCCGCACCGAAAACCGCGAACACGTCGTCCGTATCTGGGTGGAGGACAACGGAATCGGAGTCCCGGAGGGGCAGGAGGAACGGATCTTCCGTGTTTTCGAGCGCCTCTCCGAGGGATCGCACGCGCCGGGAACCGGCATCGGGCTGGCCATCGTGAGACGGGCGCTCGAGAAGATCGGCGGGGAAGCCGGGGTGGAACGGTTGAGTGTCGGAAGCGGATTCTGGATCGATCTACCCAAATCCGCCCGCTCGACGTGGCGCCCGTGGCGGCAGCGCAGGGTGACCGACTGACCAAGCAGCAGACGGGCCCCATCCCGCGCAAGGGATGAGGCCCGCCACCTCAGAATAGCAGCGGAACCCTAGCGGACCGTTCCCCCCCGCACTAGGCGGATGCTACCCGACCCCGTATCGATGAGGATTCGGCCGCGGCCGTCGCCCAGCCGTCCTATCACATGGTCCCTCGACGCACGCTGAACCGTGACCGGGAAGTCGAGATCGATTCCCCCGTTGCCCGTCTCGAGGTCGATCTCGGCGCCGGCATCCTCCGGCAAGACAACCGTTACCGAACCCGAACCGGTGTCGATCTCGAGTCTGTCGACATCCCGTAGCAACTCCACACGCACGGAACCGCTGCCCGTGTCGAGGGCGAGGTCCGGCGCGCTCACTTCGGCGATCTCGATGCCTCCGGAACCGGTATCGATCGAGACACGCTCGGCGGAAATCCCCCTGCCATCCACACTACCGGACCCCGTGTCGATGTTTACCTCGCCGGCACGAACGTCGTTGAGCTCCACGTTACCGGATCCGGTGTCCACCGTCACATCTCCGGTCACGTTGCGGATCTGAACCGAACCCGATCCCGTGTCAACGCTGAGGGAGCCGGAAATATCGATCGCCGTCACTCGTCCGGAGCCCGTATCGATCGTGAGGTCGCCCTCCACTCCACGCGCGTCGGAGGCACCGGCCGCGACGTGCAGGGACACCGACTTGCCGGGCGGGACCATGATCTGAAGGTCCGCCCACGCTTCGACGCCCCGGCCCGAGCCGGCGATGGTCACGCGATCGCCGCGTCGGCTGCCTCCGAAGGTGCCGTCGGCCGCCACTCGGACGGTGGTCCGACTACGCCTGCCGATCTCCGGGTACACGATACTGCTGCCCGGGTAGACGATGCGCAGCACCGCACGGCCGTCGATGCTGCCTACCTCCACGTCGAGCCGCGCCGCGTCATCGCCACCGCGCACGACACGGACGATTACGTCCGATCCACTGCCCCGTACGATCTCGGCCGTGCCCGCGAGGTTGTAGATCGCCACCTCGTCGCCCGAGAGGCTGTATTCCTCTTGAGCCGTCAAAGGGCTCGCAATCGCCGCGATCATCAGGGCTGACGCCCCGGCACGGCTAATAGTCTTCAGTGTCATTCGTCACTCCCTATCGGATCCGAATGGATCCGTTGACCGTCTTGAGATCCAGGTGAGGACCGCCCTCACCCAGCACACCCTGCGCGCTGCTGCGAGAGATCCGACCCATCAACTCGAGAGGCAGGACCGTCTCGATGCCGCCGTTCACCCACCTGGCGCTCACGTCGGCGTTGATGTCGTCCGGAAGATCCAGCGTGATACTGCCGTTCACTGTTGTGAAGCGAAGGCCTTCGCTCCGATCACCGGTACCGATGGCCGCGTCGATCGAGCCGTTGACCGTCGTAGCTTCCGCGAAACCGCTGGTCGACACGTCGACGTCACCGTTCACCGTACGCACCACTACGTCGGACTGCAGGTCGAGCGCTTCGACGTCGCCGTTCACCGTCTTGCCATGGAAATCCACTCCGGCGGGAACCTTCACGTAAAAGGTCACTCGAGTGTCGTTGTTCCGGACGTTCATGCGGCCACCATCACCGGGCGCACACTCGTTGGCCCGCGGGCCGCGCGAGGGGTAGACCGCGCACAGCGTCACGCCCCCCGAGTGCTCGACAACCTCGATGCGCACTTCAGACGCATCGCTGCGCCGGGCCTGCTTCAAGGCCCGAACCTCGACGCGGCTTCCGCTTGTCGGCTCGGCAATGACGGACCCATTCACGCCCTTGATCTCGATCACGTTACCAACATCCACGGCGCCCGCCCAGGTGAACTCATCGCCTTGTCGAGCCTGGCTCTGGATGCGTACTTGCCGCTCCCGGACGTCGGCGGCAACGAGCGACGCATCGCGCCCGAACAGCCCCCCAATGAAATCCGCCACACCGTGAACCGCGTACTCCGTGGCGAAGGCCACGCGCCGCGCTCCGTATACGATCGGATCGGGCATCGCTGCCTCGACCATCATCAGTGCACCGGCACCCAACACCAGGGCCGCCGCGATCACGAATACCTTTCCAGCACCCTTCATGCTTCCGCCTCCTCTGGTTACGTGATGTAGACTCGTATCAGTTCGGTACAACCACTAGAAAATGATCTACCGAGAGCGTACCAGACGGATTTCTCCGTCGAACGCCCTCATGATGATCGTCGCTTCACCCGCTCCCAACATGAACCTGAGCTCCCGGTTGCTGTTCAACCCAGAGAGCAGGACAGGGAATTCAGTCGTGAAGTCTCCGTCGAACGTCGAAACCGAAACGGACGCGCTCACCGCCTCGTCCACCTCGAGAGTGATGTCCCCGTCATGGGTCGTCAGCTCGTACCGCCCATCAGGCCGAATCACCCCCTCGAACTCCACCTCACCGTCCACCGTGGACGCCTGCACGTTCCCGGCATCGATGCGGCGCAAGTGGATGTCACCGTCTCCCGCTTCCACTCTCACATCACCTCTCACCCTGGAAACCCAGATATCGTCGTCCACCGAGAACAACTCCAGCGGCCCCTGCACATCCTCCACTTCGAGTACACCGTCGACGGTTCGGGCCACCACTCCCCCCGAAACCCTCCGAATGCGGATGTCCCCTTCTACCGCAACGACGCTCAACCCACCGGTCAGCCCCTCGACTTCCACGTCCAACTCATTGCCCCGAACCCTCAGGGGCGCCCACGCCGGCATCCTCACCACAGTCGTGACGGAGCGATTACGCCACCGACGGTCCGCGCTGAACGAAAGTTCGCGGGCGGAGCGGGACACCTTCACATTGGCCTCCTCAGGGCCCTCGGACTCGAAAAGAACTTCCGGCCGGTCCCACGCCCGTACGATCAATCGGCCCGAGAAGTTTTCGATCGCGACACTCTGCCCTGGATCAACGGAGACCGTGGTGTCCGCACTCGACCCGAGCGCGACCGAAGCTGCCAACACGCACTCGAGCATGGTCAGATCTCCGCTCCCACGATCGCCGCCGTCACCCGCAAATACTCGACCTTTGTGCGGAATACGCGGTCCAGATGATGCATCAGGAACTCGTCGCTGGGATCGCTCCGGAGGGCCTGGATGGATTCCTCGATGGCCTGATCGATAATGATGAGGTTCTTCTGAATTATTCTTACGGTGCGCGGAGCCAACACATCGCCGAGTCGTGAGAGAGCCTCCTCCAGGACCGCGACCTCTTCGGCATAAGGCGAAATCGGCCCGTCGTCCTGCGATGCCATCCGGATCGCGTACGGCGACGTGAAAGCGGCCGAAGCGGTGTCGTCCAGCGCGGGCCGCAGCACCCAGGCACCGACCCCTGATGCCATCACCAGCACGAGCCCCGCTGCAACGAGTTGTGGCATCGTCACGCGAACGTAGGACGCGCGCACCGGAGCCTTGCTACGGCGGTGCTCCTCGAGATGGATGGGGGCGCCGCCGGCGCCCCGACCTGGCGCGGCCCCTCGGGCAGCCCCTCGCGCAGCGAGGACCGCGGCGATCGACGGCCACAGATCCCGCGCGGGCTCCCGATCTTGAAGACCCTGGGCCTCCACGACCACCGCCTTCAAGTCTTTCAACACGCCGCGACACTCTCCACACGTCTCCAGATGCCGCTCGATTTCACGGCGCTCGACCGAGTCGAGATGTCCATCCAAGTATTCGGAAAGACTGTCCGTCCAGTGCTTGTTCATTTAGCCCAGCTCAGCTCAAGTGAGTTCTGAGTATCATGCGAGCACGGTGAAGCTGTGACTTCGACGTACCCGACGTTATTCCCATCATCCCCGCGATCTCGTCGTGGCTGTAACCCTCCACGTCGTAGAGCACGAAGACTTGCCGCGCCCCGTCCGGCAGATTCGTCAGAGCGGATTCGAGATCCACGCCCAGTCCCGGACTCTGCCCGCGACCGGCTACGTTTTCCAGTACCCCTTCCGACCATACCCGCCGTTTCTCTCGGCGCCGAATCGTCTCCCGCCGGCTGAGGATCAAGTTCACCGCCAGCCGGTGGATCCACGTGTTGAAGCTCGAGTCACCCCGAAAGGTCGAGAGCTTCTCCCACGCGCGGATGAAGACCTCCTGCGTCAGGTCGTCGGCCAGATCATCACCGGCCATCCGGCGCGCCAAGCCATGGACACGGGCGACACTGCCCCTGTACAAGCGCTCGAAAGCACTCGCGTCTCCCTGAGCGGCCAGACCTACGTCTTGCCGTTCAAGCGTCATCGCGTCGATGGCCAAATTCGTCAGAGTTCACTGCCGGCTCGGATCCTCGCTGCTCGAACCCTTGGACAAGACCAATGCCGCGGGGGTTGGAATACCGGCACAGCCTCCTCGCCATGCGCGACTTGCGCCTCCCGCCACCGTGGTACACCATTCGATCCTCCCTACGAGAATGGCCCCCACCGGAGTTCCGATGCCGAGTGCAATGTTGCTTTTCCAGGGTCCGATCGACCCGATCAATCTCACCGAGATCATAGCGGTGGTCATGGGGATTTCCGTCGTCCTGATTCCCGTGATCGGGATCACCGCCCGCTTCGCCCTCAAACCCACGGTGGAGGCGTTCAGTCGCCTTTTCGAGGGCCGGGCGGCGAACCAAACCATTTCCATTCTCGAGCGACGCATGGCCTTGATGGAGAGCCAGATCGAGTCGATCGAATCGAATGTGAAGCGCCTGGTCGATGTGACCGACTTTCATCAGCAACTCCAAGCCGGCCCGACGCCAACGGCTCCGGAACCCGGGAACCAGAAGCAGGAATAAGCGGAGCGAAGCG
>JBGMRK010000047.1:8103-15197 GCA_048061375.1 Longimicrobiales bacterium
CAGGTCGCTGCGTGCGGCACCCCTGTTCTGTTCCACGACGTCAATCTCGGAAGAACGACGAATGGGGTCGGCCCGGTGAGACGACGCACGTTCGGCCAACTGCAAGCGCTCGACGCCGGCAAATGGTTCAGCGCCGACTTCGAGGGGGAGAAGCTGCCGTCCCTGGCGCAGGCTCTCGATTGTGTGCGAGGACGGGTCGATCGCATCTACCCCGAGGTCAAGGGTTACCGCGAGCTGGAGGACCTCGATCGCATGGCGCGCATCGTCATCGACGGGGACATGCTCCAATACACCACGTTCATCGGCATGGACTGGACGACGCTGGATCGAATCGGCCGCCAGGACGATGCGATCACCGTGGGGTATATCGTCACGGATCCAGAGCAGTTGCCCGAAGCTCTCGAGCGCTGTCGAGCTCGCCCCGGATCGATCATCGACTTCGACCACAGGCTGGTGCTGGACGACCCGGGACTCGCAGGCAGATCACGGTCGCAGGGCACCGACGTGGCCGTGTGGACGGTGAACACCGCCGAAGAGGCCAGCGCCCTACGATCGGCCGGGGTTACTCGGTTCACGACCAACGAGGTCGAAGTGCTGATGGACTGGAGTCGCTCCAGCGCATGATCGTGGCGCCGGACGCCCATCCGTTCAGCCCGGCGGGTAGGGCTCGGTCCCTCGAGCGTCTCGGAGGCGAGACGTTCGACCTGCTCGTCATCGGAGGCGGAATCACCGGCGCTGGAGTCGCTCGGAGTGCGGCGCTGCGTGGCTGGTCGGTGGCGTTGGTGGAGAAGGCGGACTTCGCCTCGGGCACGTCGAGCCGATCCTCGAAGATCGTGCACGGCGGATTGCGCTACCTCGAGTACGGGCACTTTCTGCTGGTCCGCGAGTCCGCCCGCGAGCGCGCGGTGCTCAAACGGATCGCGCCACACTTGGTCCACCCCCTTCCCTTTCTCTACCCAGTGTTCGAGGGCGAAAGCCTGATCAAGGTGCGAGCCGGCCTGACTGTGTTCGACTTCCTTGCGGACGTGAATGACAGCGAAAAGCACGAGAACCTCACGCCGGACGAGGTGCGCCAGCGGCTGCCCGGCCTTCGTGACCCACTCAAGGGCGGCGTCGGATACCTGGAATACATCACGGACGATGCCCGCCTCACGATGGAGAACGCTCTTTCTGCCGCGCTACACGGCGCCGCCGTGGCAAACTGGGCGAGCCTGGTGGACTTGGACCTGGACGGCGGACGTGTGCGGGGCGGCACCGTGGAGGATCGCCTGACGGGCACTCGCACCGATATCGACGCGCGTCTGGTAGTCAACGCCACGGGATCCTGGGCCGAATCCGTGTTGGAGAGCAGTGGGCTCCCGGTGCGTCACCCACTGATCCCGAGCAAGGGCATCCACATCCTACTGTCAGCCGAACGGTTACCGATCCGCGGGGCGAGCTACCTGACGGCTTCAAACGGAAAGCGTGGCCTCGCCATGCGGCGGGGCGACTACGTCTACGTAGGAACCACGGATGGCGAGTATTCGGGTTCGCTCGATTCGCCCAGGGCCACGCGCTCCGATGTCGGTGAAGTCCTCGGCATGGTGCAGGACTGTTTCCCGGACCAAGGCCTCGACTACGAGGACGTCTTGGCGACCTGGGCGGGCGTCAGGCCGCTGGTTGAGGAGCGAGGCAAGACCACCCGTGACACCTCACGCGAGGACGAGGTTTGGGAGGAACCGGACGGACTCATCACGGTCGTCGGTGGCAAGCTCACCACGTACCGGCGGATGGCCATCCGGGTACTCGAGATGGCGCAAGAGAGTCTGGGCATGCCGCCCTCGGACGACTCTGAGCTGGACGCTTCGGTCCCCCTCCCTGGGTGGACCCACGGAGCCGACGATCCGCAGGAAGTCGAAGAAGAAACCGCGGCCGCTTTCCGGGCACGAGGGGTGGACGCGTCGACAGCCGAAAGGGTCGCGTGGCTCTACGGCTCACAAAGCGACGTGCTGCTGGAGTTCGGCGACGAGGATCCCGCTTGGCTTGAGCCACTCGGCCCGGACGTACCGGCACTCCGTGGCGAGGCGCGCCTCGCGGTCGACCAGGAGATGGCGATGACGCTTGCCGACTTCATGGACCGCCGTGCCGCGCTCCTTCTGTTCTCCGGCGATCATGGGCTCGCCGGGGCCGAGGCTGCCGCAGACATCATGGCCCAACGCCTCGACTGGAGCCCCGATCGGCGTGGAGAGGAACTCGAGCGGTACAGAGTGATCGCCCGCGAGCACGGCCGGCCCGAGCACTGACGTATCGTTGACACCCGGGAGCGTTTTCCGCTACCATCGATGGGGAGTTGAAAGTCATTCTCAACTCATGATCTAGAAGGCTGTATGCCGGTCATTTCCGTCGACAACATCTACAAGAGCTTCTGGCCCGGGCCGGTTGAGGCTGTGAAGGGCGTGACGCTCGATATCGAACAGGGTGAGATCTTCACGCTTCTTGGACCGAGCGGCTGTGGCAAGACCACTGTGTTGCGGCTCGTCGCGGGGTTCGAGGCGCCGGACCAGGGCATCATCAGCGTCAATGGGCACTCGGTCGCGGGCAATGGTGCCTGGCGGCCGCCCGAGGACCGCGGGGTCGGGATGGTCTTCCAGGACTACGCCCTTTTCCCACACCTCACCGTGGGCGAAAACGTCATGTTCGGTCTGCACGGACAGTCCAAACAGACCCGGCGAGACCGGGCGATCGAGGTTCTGGATACTCTGGACCTGCCCCGCCACTTCGAGCGGTACCCCCACGAGCTTTCGAGTGGGCAGCAACAGCGGGTCGCGCTCGCCCGCGCCATTGCTCCCGAGCCCGTGGTGGTGCTCATGGACGAACCCTTCAGCAATCTAGACGCCCACCTGCGCGACACGGTGCGCGACGAAGTGGTGACCATCCTACGCGACGCCGGCGTGACCTGTGTGATGGTCAGCCACGACCAGCGCGATGCTTTGGCCATCTCGGACCGCGTGGGAGTCATGAACCATGGCAAGCTGGAGCAGGTCGGTACGCCGGAAGAGATCTACAAGCACCCCAACTCCGTCTTCGTAGCCACCTTCGTGGGGAGGGCCAACTTGCTGAGGGGCCTTATTCAAGGCTCACGCGGGTGCGTGCTCACGGACTTCGGGTCGTTCTGCAGCGTGGACCGCTCGGGACTCCCGGAAGGAGCGACCGTCATGGTGGCCGTCCGTCCAGAGGGCTTCGAGCCCGTGGAGCAGGGAACGCTGCGGGGAACCGTTACGGCTACGTCGTACACGGGCAGCAATATCGAGGCGATCGTGGACGTGCCCACGACCAACGGTGGAGTGAGGAAGCTCACGGTCCACCTTCCCACGAACAGGACGTATCCGGTGGGCAGCGAAGTGGCGCTGGCGCTGGCCGCCGATTATGCGTCCGTGGTGAGGAACTCGTGCGAGCTTCTCGGCTTCTCGGCAAGCGGCAACGAGAACGAGAACGTGGCACCCTCCCCCTCGTCGCTCTCCACCCAAACCTCGCCCGCGTGAGCCTCCACTAGCCCTTTCACGATCGCCAGACCGAGCCCGGCGCCCTTTCCTCCCGAGCTCCCTCCGCTCCAGAACCGATCGAACAGGTGTGAGCGGCTCTCGTCAGGGACGCCTGGACCGGTATCAGCCACCGAAACGACCGCGCGCGCTTCTTCGGCCACGGCACGTATCGTGATCTCGCCGCCGGCGGGCGTAACCTGGAGCGCGTTCCCAATGAGGTTGGCGAGGATCTGGAGGACGCGCTCCCGGTCTGCCATCACCCGAGGCACACCTTGGGTCCCCCCCACATGAACGTTGACCCCGGCTTGACCGGCCAGGTGACTCGACAGGGCCACCGCCTCCTGGATCAACTCACCCACAGCCTCCGGGGAAGGCTCGACCTTGAGGTGGCCCGCATCCAGTCGCACAACGTCGAGCAGATCGTCGATCAGGCGGCTCATGCGGTCGGCCGAACGGCGGATGATGTCGAGGTGCTCGGCGCGACGCTCCTCGGTCAGAGGGATGTCTTGGATGAGCTCGGCGGCCGCCGCGACAGTGCCCACCGGATTCCTCAGGTCGTGAGATACCACGGCGATCACGTCATCCCGTGCCTGTACCGCGTCACGGAGCGCCGACTCTGTGCGGCGGATCTCGGTCATGTCGCCGAAAGTCAACACCACGCCACGGACATCGAGCCCGTCGGTCATCGGAATGGTGGACAGCTGCACCGGGAATGAGGTGCCGTCCTTGCGCCAGAGCACATCGTCGGCGACATGCGAGGGCTCACCGGAGTCGAGGGTGGTCCGTACCGGGCAATCCGCTGACCCGCGGGCCGACCCATCGACTCGCGTGTGATGGATCAGCTCGTGCACGGGTCGTCCGCGCACCTCTCCCACCGAGTAACCCAAGAGGCGCTCGCCGGCCACATTCAGGAAGGTGCAAAGACCCTCCAGGTCGATCCCCATCACACCCTCACTGGTACCACGGAGGACGGCCCGTATCTCGCGCCGCGCTGTGACGGCTTCGCGGCGGCGTTGCTCCTCGCGGGAAGCGAGCTTGCGTAGGTTCCGGGCCACCACCAGGATCGCCACGCTGGCGAACACGGCCAGAAGGATGGAGAAAACCGTGGTCCAGAGCCGGATCGCTTGATTCCGTTGCTGCTCCGCTTGGGCGGCGAGGGCCTCGGCGATCACCTTGTCCTCGAGAGATCGAGTCGCTCCGCGGATGTCTTCGAAGAACTCACGACTCCGATCGAGACTGCCGGCGAAATCAGAGGGAGCTATCGCGTTGATCTCGCCCTCCATCAAGGGGCTTTGGAGGATATGCCAACTCCTGGAGAGAGGGCCGAGCGCCAGGCTCAACTCCTCCTGAAACGCTAGGGCAAAGGTCCTACGCCGGTCCTGGAGATCGGTCACCGATGGACCCACGTGCGCTAATAGCGAATCGGCGCTCGCACGTAGCGCGCCGAAAAGAGAGTCCTCGCGCGCCATGGCTTGAGCGTACTCCGCCCGGTACTTGCGATCACCCGTCGACACGTACTGTTCAACGAGGGCCATCTGCCTGTTCTGCTTCGACACGAGCTCTGCGAGCAGAAGTTGGATCGGGGCGAGGTCGCGCTGCACGCGCTCCTCCAGGGCCATCCTTCGCTGCTCGATCTTCAGCGGCACGATGGCAAGCGTTACGAGCGCCAGCAACACGAAAGAAAGTGGCAGCAGAACCGACCGGCCGACGCCCTTTTTTTCGGAGCTGCGGGCCTTGGGGTCCGTGCGCCTGCTTGCCGATGCTGCCATGTTGCTACCTCGCGGGGGATCGAGTCGCCCGTGCGCTACCAGTACTCCTACACGGCTGTGACGCCTACAGGATCCACATGCCCTCGATCTTGTTCACCGGATACCCGGGTTTTCTGGGCTCCAGCCTGCTTCCTCGAATCCTGGCCCGGCGGCCCGATGCCACCGCAGTCTGTCTCGTGCAAAGCAAATTCGCCCGGCTGGCCGCCGAGCACCGGACGGCCCTAGTGACCCACGACCCTTCGCTGGACGGCCGCATCAATCTAGTCGAGGGCGACATCACCTCGCCGAGCCTGGTCGATCGCGGTGGCAGGCTCCCGGAGGACGTCGACGAGATCTACCACCTGGCTGCAGTCTACGACCTCAGCGTCACGGCGGCACTCGCCTGGAATGTGAACGTGGACGGTACGCGTCATGTTCTCGACTTCGCACGGAAATGCGCGTCGTTCGAACGCATGCATTACGTCAGCACGTGTTTCGTCAGCGGGGCCCACCAGGGCGTATTCGGTGAGGGAGATCTTCACGTCGGCCAGTCGTTCAACAACCACTACGAGGAAACCAAGTACCGGGCCGAGGACGAGGTGCAACAAGCCATGCGTGACGGGCTGCCCACCACCATCTACCGGCCGGCCGTGGTCGTGGGTGACAGCGCCACCGGTGAGACGCAGAAGTACGACGGCCCCTATTTCTTCCTGCGACTCATCATGAGGCAACCCCGCCTAGCGCTCGTTCCGGTGGTGGGCGACACCCGACGCGTGCACCTGAACGTCGTGCCTCGCGACTTCATCACCGAGGCAATGGTGTACTTGAGCGGCCTGGCCCAGTCCGAGAACCGTGTCTACCAATTGGCGGACCCAGACCCACCTACGATTCACGAAGTCGTCGAAGCCTTCGCAACGGCGGTGGGCCGCCGCCTCATCAGAGTACCACTACCGCTCTCGCTCGCACGTTGGAGCACTCGGCACGTACCCGGCGTCCACCGCGTCACGGGTATTCCGGCTGAGGCCATCGGTTACTTCGCGCACCCGACTACGTACGACACCTCCCACGCGACAGCCGACCTGGAGGGAAGCGGGATCGCGGTGCCGCGCTTCGTGGACTACGCGGAGACCCTCGTCCGGTTCGTGGAAGCGCATCCGGAGGTCGGGTCGGCGGCGATGGTCTGACCCGAGCCTCCCTGGTCAATCACCCGGCGAGGTGCCGAGTATTTGCCGCTCCACCAGGTCCGCCAGTTCGGAGGCCAGATCCGTGTTGTTGATGTTCAGCACCGGCACATCAGCCTCCAGCGCCAACCCATCGGTCACGATCGCCAAGTAGTGCGCGGCGTCCTCGGACCCGCGCTGGTACAACGGTTCCGGGTGGGCCGCCGGCCGGTGCACTTCGATCTTCGGTACTGCCGCGGACTTGTAGCCTTCCGCAACCACGATGTCGGCCTCTGGGAGATATCGAGCCACGAGTTGAGCGAGGGAGAGCTCCTCTCCGGGTCCCCAGTCGCCCATCAGCGCATAATTCGAAGGGCCGGCGAGAATCACGCGCTCCGCCCCGCCCTCCTCCTTGAGACGCCACGAATCCGTCCCCTGGTGGTCGAGATTGAAACGGTGGCCATGCTTCACGACCATAACCCGGTTCTCGCGGCGTCGGAGTTCGGCCACCAGGGCCACCGCGACAGTCGTCTTTCCGGAGTCCTTGAGCCCTATCACCGCGACAATCGGCGGATCGCCCGTAGACGCGCTCACGGAGCAGACCGCAGTTCCGAAGGCTGGGAACGATGGGACAGAAGTGCCGCCGCCGTCCGCGCATCCTCGGG
>JBGMRK010000048.1:0-6696 GCA_048061375.1 Longimicrobiales bacterium
TTGCCCAGCTCCTGGGCGCCCGCGCCGACATCTTCCCCGAACCCTACCTGTCCGCCATCAGCACGCTACATGATCAAGCCCCTCCCGATTCGCCCGAGCGCATCATGGCCGTGATCGAGAGGGAGCTTGGGCGCCCGGTGGACGAAGTATTCGAAGCGTTCGACCGCCACCCGCTCGCCGCGGCCAGCCTCGGGCAGGTCCATCGTGCGGTTGTGGGGGGGGAAAACGTCGTGGTGAAAGTGCTGCGCCCCGACGTCGAGGAGACCGTGGCGCTGGATCTCGATATTTCGTTCGGAATGCTGTACTGGCTCAATATCCTCTTCCGAAATCACCACGTCCAGGCTCTGACCAACGTCGTGCGGGAGTTCTCGCACAAGGTGCGCGAGGAGATGGATTTCCGCATGGAGGCCGACAACATCGCGCGCTTCCAGCAGTACTTCCGCGACGATCCTTCGGTGCGCGCGCCCAACGTGTTCGAGGCGTTCACGCGCCGCCGGGTAATCGTGATGGAGCACTGTGAGGGCACCAAGGTAGACGGCCTCCACGAGCACTTCGACTCGGGCCGATTGGAGTTCACCAGCTTCATGGAGGCGCTGACCGGTCTTTATCTGCGCATGATGATGGTGGACGGCTTCATGCACGCGGACCCGCATCCGGGCAACCTCCTCGTTCAGGACGACGGCACCATCGTGGTTCTCGACTGGGGCATGGTCCTCGACGTTCCACGCTGGACGCGTCAGGCGATCCTGAGCATGGCGCTCACCGTTCAGGCACAGAACCTGGACGGCATGATCAACGGCATGTACAAGCTGGGCATGGTGTCGCCGGAGGTGTCCAGGGGCGAAGTCCGAGACGCTGCGACCGAGATCATGCGTGTCATGGAACGCGTGAAGACGTCGAATCGGGATCGCATCCAGGAGATCGTTCAGGAGATCTTCGACACCTTCTACACCTGGCCGCTGATGCTGCCCCAGGAGCTCGTGTATTTCTTCCGCACCTCGGCGCTCCTGGAGGGCCTTGGAATCAGCTACGACCGCAGCTTCGACGGGCTCGGCTTGTTGAGGCGGGTGGTTGGCAAGTACAAGTTCCAGATCGCCAAGACCACGGCCCGCGAGCCGGTGGCGATGGCGAAAGACGTACTGACCGACATCCAGACCACCCTTCGCACGGTGGTCGATCTGCTCAGCCGGGCCGAGCGCGAGGAATTGCGGGTGCGCGTGCACCCCCGTGACATCCAGGGTCTGGAGCGCTTCCTCCATCTGCAGGCGCGCCGGCTCCTCTTGAGCATCTTCGCCTCCGCCACCGCGGTGATCTCTTCGATTCTGTTCATCTCCATCGACCATTGGTGGATCCTCGCGGGCGGGCTCCTGGCCTCCTTGATGATGTTCGTCTTGGTGTTCTTCATCCCGACGCACCTTCTCGAGAATCCGCTACGACACGCTCGCGGAATCCGGCCTATGGAGCGTCATCGCTGACCACGCGCCGAGACGTTACGTTCGGGTCCTTCCTTGCCTGCAACTCGACCCTTCAGGAGTACCCATGATTTCGCATCGCAGACGGCCGCAGGGCTTCGTCGCCCTCTCCCTCGTGGTCGGAGTGCTGGCGTTCGCGTCGCCCGGGG
The DNA here is from genome assembly GCA_048061375.1 of Longimicrobiales bacterium. GTDB lineage: Bacteria > Gemmatimonadota > Gemmatimonadetes > Longimicrobiales > Gaopeijiaceae > JACZXQ01. Next base: position 1,622 of record JBGMRK010000048.1, read on the forward strand.
GTGCACAGGATGCCTCACCGGCCGAAATGGTGTTCACCAATGCGACCGTCTACACGGCGGACGGTGCCCAACCGCGCGCTCAGGCCGTGGCGGTTCGCGGCGGCGAGATCGTATTCGTCGGCAGCACCCGCGAGGCCAGGACCCTGATCGGCGACGATACCCGGGTAGTCGATCTCGACGGCAAAACGATGATTCCCGGGATGATCGACAGCCACGGGCACCTTGCAAGCCTCGGCTCCGCACTGCGGATTTTGGACCTGGTCGGGACGCGATCTTACGAGGAGGTCATCGAACGCGTCACGGCGCGCGCTGCGGAAGTCCCTGCGGGCCAATGGATCCAAGGGCGCGGTTGGGATCAGAATGAATGGGGCGACACCCGTTTCCCCGATCACGCGGCGCTGTCGGCCGCTGTGCCCGATCACCCCGTGATCCTGGGCCGGGTGGACGGGCACGCGATCTTGGTGAACGCCAAGGCCATGGAGCTGGCGGGCATCGATGCCTCGACGCCCGATCCATCCGGTGGGCGCGTTCTGCGCAACGAGGATGGCGACGCCCTCGGCGTGTTCGTCGATCGCGCGATGGGGTTGGTGCGCAGGGTCGTACCTCGCGAGTCGCGCGAGGAGGTGCGCCGGGGAATCCTCATGGCGCAACGGGAGCTCAACCGGCTCGGTCTCACGGGCATGCACGACGCGGGCGTCGGCCGCGGCACCATCGACCTGTACGAGGAAATGGCGGCCGGCGGAGAGTGGACCGTGCGGAATTACGTGATGGCCTCCGCGGATGCGCTCGACTATTACGCGGCCATCGGACCGCGGGACAACATCGGCGGAGACAACTTTCTGGCCGTGCGCGCCATCAAGGTGTCCGTGGACGGTGCTCTCGGTTCGCGCGGCGCGGCGCTTCTGGAGCCCTACTCCGACGAGCCCGGCAACTCGGGGCTCGTCACCGTTTCAGCCGAACAACTTCTGCCGGTGGCGTTGACGGCCCTCCGGAGCGGCTTTCAGCTCAATGTCCACGCGATTGGCGACGCGGCCAACCGGATGGTGCTCGACGTGTTCGAGGAGGCGTTCGAGACCGTGCCCACGGCGGACCATCGGTTCCGCATCGAGCACGCCCAGATTCTGAACCGGTACGACATCCCCCGCTTCGCCGAGCTCGGCGTGATCCCGTCGATGCAGGCCATCCACCAATCGTCCGACATGGCTTGGGCGGAGAACCGGCTCGGATGGACGCGCATCCAAGGGGCCTACGCCTGGCGGTCGTTGCTCGACACCGGAGTCATCATTCCGGGAGGGTCTGACTTTCCGGTGGAGTCCGCCGACCCGCTCTTGTCGTTCTACGCGGCCGTGACGCGGCAGGATGCGCGCGGATGGCCGGCTTCCGGGTGGCTCCCCGAGCAGCGCATGACGCGTGACGAGGCTCTCAAGCACATGACCCTGTGGGGGGCGAAGGCCTCGTTCATGGAAGATCTGGTCGGCTCGATCACCGTGGGAAAACTCGCGGATCTGGTGGTGCTGTCGCGTGACATCATGACCGCACCGGCCAGAGAGATCCTGGACACCGAAGTGCTCATGACGGTCGTGGGTGGCCGGGTCGTATACGAGCAGGGGGAAGGTGAAAAGCCGCGGACGGACGACTGACGTGTCCAAGGGCTCGGGCCAGGAGCTCACGCCGGAAGTGACGGCGCTCGTCGAGCGGTTCCGCTCCGGCCAGAGAGCGGCCCTGGCGCGCGGAATCTCCATGGTGGAAGACGAGCGCCCCGGTTTCCAGGCTCTGATGCACGAGGTGCTGCCCGGGCACACCTGCGCGCGCAGGGTGGGACTCACCGGCCCGCCCGGGGCGGGGAAGTCCAGCCTGTTAGCCGAGCTAGCCACGCGCTGCCGTGCCAGGGACGAGCGGGTCGGCATTGTGGCCGTCGATCCCACATCGCCGTTTTCGGGCGGCGCACTGCTCGGGGACCGCATCCGCATGAACGACCTTGCCACGGACCCCGGCGTTTTCATTCGTTCGATGGCGACGCGTGGCTCGTTTGGGGGACTCGCCGCCACCACCAACGACGTCATCGACCTCATGGAGGCGTTCGGCCTTGCCAGGCTGTTCGTGGAGACCGTGGGCGTGGGCCAGACCGAATTGGAGATCACCGGCGCGGCAGACACGGTCGTGGTGGTGCTCGTTCCCGAGTCGGGCGACTCCATCCAGGCGATGAAGGCCGGCCTGATGGAGATCGCGGACGTGTTCGTCGTGAACAAGGCGGATCGCCCGGGGGCCGACCGGCTGGTGACGGAGATCGAGACCGCCCTCCATCTGCGTGCCGGGCGGGCGCTGGGGAGCGTTCCCGCGCATCACGGCGTGGACCTCTCCGGGGGCGCCGCCCGGGCCTCGGCCGGGTCAGGCCCCGAGGCGGGAGACGCGGACTGGAAGATCCCAGTGCTCACCTCGGTGGCACTAACCGGGGAGGGAGTGAAGACGCTCCTGGAAACACTGGATCGGCACCGCGATTTCTTGGATCGGACTGGGGAACTGATCCAGCGGAAGCGTGAGCGTACCGCGAGACGGATCCGAGCGGTGGTGCGGCGCGAGCTGGGAAGGTTGGTCTGGTCGAGGCCTCAGGCTGAGGTGTTACTCACCAAAGGCCTCGATTGTATCGAGCGGGGCGAAGCGACGCCATACTCGATTTCGCGTGACGTGATCGAGGACCTGATAGGGTCGTAGGCCGTACGTCCTGGGTAGCGCTCAGGGACTTTCGTGTACGTTTTGGGTACAGCGTCGGTACGCCCTTAGCGAAGGAAGTGATCCATGTCGACGGTCGAACGGGACGTTACGGCTCCCTCCGAGCTCGTCGAGCGGTTGGCGGAGGCCGAGGAGGAACTCCAACGCCTTCGCGAGCAACTCGCCGCGTGGGAGCGGTCCTACGCCGACACAGATGAGCGAGACGCGCTCTTCAGCAGCGTGTCCGGAAACGAGGTCAAGCCGCTCTACTCGCCGCTGGACCGGTCGGACAGCGCGCCCTACGAGGAGGCGCTGGGCGTCCCCGGGAGCTTTCCCTTCACACGTGGTCCGTATGCCACGATGTACAGGACACGCCTGTGGACCATGCGGCAGTTCGCCGGCTTCGCCACAGCGGAAGAGACGAACCAGCGCTACAAGTATCTGCTTGCCCACGGCCAGACGGGCCTCTCGGTGGCATTCGACTTCCCAACGCTCATGGGGTACGACAGCGATCATGAGAGATCGCTCGGTGAGGTGGGTGTGTGCGGTGTGGCGATCTCGTCGGCCGCGGACATGGAGCGACTCTTCGAGGGCATCCCGCTGGATCAGGTCTCGGTTTCCATGACGATCAATGGACCGGCGATTATCCTGTTCTGCTTCTATCTGGTGGCGGCCGAGCGGCAGGGAGTGAGCTCGGACCAGCTTCGCGGAACGGTCCAGAACGACATCCTCAAGGAATATCAGGCCCAGCACGCGTGGGTTTTCCCGCCGGAGCCTGCGCTTCGCTTGATCGTGGACATGTTCGAGTGGTGTGCCGACAATGCCCCCAAGTACAACCCGATCTCCATCTCCGGATACCACATCAGGGAGGCGGGGGCGACAGCGGGGCAGGAGCTAGCGTTCACGCTCAGGAACGGGTTCGAGTATGTGGAGCGTGGCATCGAGCGTGGGCTCGACGTGGATCGTTTCGCGCCACGTTTGTCGTTCTTCTTCGACGTGCACAACGACTTCTTCGAGGAGATCGCCAAGTTCAGGGCTGCGCGGCGCATCTGGGCGAAGAGGATGAAGGAGCGGTACGGGGCGACGAATCCTGATTCCTGGCGGCTCCGCACTCACGCGCAGACCGCGGGTGTGACCCTGACCGCGCAGCAGCCGGTGAACAACGTGGTCCGCGTGGCTTATCAGGCCATGGCGGCGGTTCTTGGCGGCACGCAGTCGCTCCACACCAACTCCTTGGACGAGACCCTCGCTTTGCCCACCGAGGAGGCGGCGCGGATCGCGCTCAGGACGCAGCAAGTGCTGGCGTTCGAGAGCGGCGTGCCGAACGCCATCGACCCCTTGGCCGGCTCGTTCTACGTGGAGTCCCTCACCGATGCCCTGGAGGCCGAAGCCGAGGACATCTTTCGGCGCATCGACGAGGTCGGAGGCGTCGTGCCCGGCATCGACACGGGTTGGTTCCAAAGGGAGATCGGCAATTCGGCTCTACGGCAGCAGGAAGAGATCGACTCCGGTCGCCGGGTCGTAGTAGGCCTGAACCACTTCACCGAGGGTTCCGAGAAGATCGAGATCGATACGCTGCGTATCGATCCGAAGGTGGAGGAACGTCAGCGGGCGCACATGGCTCGTCTCCGCGAGGGGAGAGACGCGGAAGCGGTCGAGCGCACGCTCGTTGTGTTGACCGAGGCCTGCAGCGAGGGAACCAACGTGTTGGCGCCGATGCTCGAATGCGCACGCGCGGACTGCACGCTATTCGAGATCCGGGCAGCGATGGAGACCGTGTTCGGGGCTTACAAAGAGCCCGTCATGTTCTAGACCTGCTCGATTGTATAGCTGATCCGCCAGTTGCTCATGTTCTCGGGATCGGTGGACCCCTCATCCGCCGGCTCGTAGAGGCCGAGCCACTCGCTGACGGGCCCGCGGAACTCACGGCGGTAGTGATCCAGCTCGTCGTTGGCGGTGAGCAGGTCGATCTCCTCGCCGAACAGTTCTACGAGGAGGTGATCGGTCACCTCTCCCTCGAACAACACCTTGTTCAGCGTCACGAAGTTCCAACCCGGCTTGTCCGAGAGCGAGTAGTGCCCCTCTTCGGGAAAGCGGGTCTCGGCTACGAATCCTCCCTCGTTCTCACTCGAAATCTTCGACCGAAAACGAAACTCGCCGGTCTCCTTGAAGAACGGCTCGAGTTTATCGAGGATTTTGATCCACTTGAGGGTCACGCGGATCCGATCAGCCATCAATCCACTCCTTGCTTTCTACAGAATTCGCTCACCTCCGACGCTCCCCATGAGACGGGGTCCGTGGGCGACACGCGATGTTATGTCGCTCGTGGGCATTTGTCCAGACGATCGTCTCCGGCGAAGCGTGCC
>JBGMRK010000048.1:6796-7902 GCA_048061375.1 Longimicrobiales bacterium
GACGAGTACGCTCGCTATTGCGAACGTGTGCCGCGGTTCGTGCCTCGGCTCGGGATCCGCTGAGCCGAGAGCGGCGATTCGCGGCGCCGGGGCATGTGTCTTCGGCCGAATCGCCCTAGATTCAGTGGCTTTGAGCGCGGTATCGCGCGCGACGCATAGACACTCATGAAGGACGGTCCATGACTGAAGAGGGTCGCAAGATCCGCGTGCTGGTGGCCAAACCGGGGTTGGACGGGCATGACCGTGGAGCCAAGGTGATCGCGGCTTCCTTCCGTGACGCGGGCTTCGAGGTCATTTACACCGGACTGCACCAGACGCCGGAGATGATCGTAAGCGTCGCCGTCCAGGAAGACGTCGACGTTGTGGCCATGTCGGTGCTCTCCGGAGCGCACATGACGCTGTTTCCGCGGGTTCTGGACCTTCTCGAAGAGGAAGGCGTCGACCACGTTCTGCTCACGGGTGGGGGCATCATCCCCGAGGATGACATCACGGCGCTGCAGGAGCTCGGTATCGGCAAGTTGTTCGGTCCTGGAACTCCGACGTCCGAGGCAGTGGGCTACATCCGGGAGTGGTTCGCCACCCAGGCCGAGCGGGCTTAGAGTGGCCGACACTCCAGATGGGGGCGTTGCCGTAGGCGAGACTCGCCTCCGGCGGCTTGGCAGGGAAGTCGAGGAACTCCGCGCACGGCTTCGCCAGGGTGGCGGACCCGACCGGATCCAACGCCAGCACGATCAAGGCAAGCTCACCGCGCGCGAGCGCGTGGAACGACTCATAGACCCCGACTCCACCTGGTTCGAAGTGGGACTCCTGGTGGCGTACGATCTGTACGACGGTGGCGCCCCGGGTGCCGGCGTGGTCACGGGAGTGGGGTGCGTCGCGGGGCGCGAGGTAGTGGTGGTGGCCAACGACGCCACGGTGAAGGCCGGCTCGTGGTGGCCCGAGACCATCAAGAAGATTCTGCGGGCCCAGGAGATCGCGATGCGGTGCCGCATCCCGATCCTGTACCTGGTGGACTCGGCGGGAGTGAACCTCCCTTATCAGGGCGGCGTTTTTCCGGGCCAGTACGGCGCGGCGCGGATCTTCTACTACAACTCGATCATGAGGCG
>JBGMRK010000048.1:8002-15127 GCA_048061375.1 Longimicrobiales bacterium
ATATCAGGATCGCCCGCCCAGGACGGGTCTTCGGGCACGGCGCGGCCGGCCGAGGACCTTTACGACATCTTCCCGGACGACCATCGCCAGCCCTATGACATGCACGAGATGCTGGATTGCATTCTGGACGAGGGCGGACTGGACGAGTTCCAGCCCGAGCACGCGGCCGAGATGATCTGCGGGACGGGGTTCCTTGCGGGCATGCCGGTGGGTGTCATCGCCAATGCGCGCCGAATTGTGAAGGACTCCCGCGAAGGGCCGCCCCGTTTCGGCGGGATCGTGTACACGGAGAGCGCCGAGAAGGTGGCTTACTTCATCGAAACCATGAACCGCCACAGGACGCCCCTGTTGTTCATACAGGACGTCTCGGGGTTCATGGTGGGGCCGGCGGCGGAGCATTCGGGCATCATCCGGGCCGGAGCGCACTTCGTGGAAGCCATGGCTACGGCCACGGTGCCCAAGGTGGTCCTCACATTGAACCACGCCTCCGGGGCGGGCTACTACGCGATGGCCGGGCAGGGCTTCGATCCCGACTTCATCCTGTCGCTTCCAACGGGGCGCATGGGCGTGATGGAGGGCGACAGCGCGGTGATGGCGCTGTTCAGCTCCCAACTCGACAAGCTGAAGGAGGAGGGGGCCGTCCCGGACGAGGACCTGACGACCCGCATGGACGAGGTACGGGCCGACTACGACCAGCAACTCGACGCCCGCTTCGCGGGGGCGAGAGGCTTCGTGGACGAGATCGTGTTGCCGGAGGAACTGAGGCCGGCTTTGGAGTTGCTGCTTAGGGCGGCAGCGAACAATCCGGGGCCACATTTGGGAGCTTTCACTCTGCCGGACCATGGCTGAGGGGGGCATCGTACGAATCGCGAGCGGCCAGGGGTTCTGGGGCGACGACCTCGAGGCTCCGGTTCGCCAGGTCGAGCAGGGGCCCATCGACTATCTGATGCTCGATTATCTTGCCGAAGTCACCATGTCGATCATGCAGAAGCAGCGAGCCCGAGACCCCGCAGCGGGCTTCGCGCGCGACTTCATTCCGCTCATGGAACGGCTCTTCCCGCCACTCGTGGAGAAGAGTATCCGCATCGTCACCAACGCCGGCGGTGTGAATCCACGCGGGTGTGCCGAGGCGGTGGTCGAGGCCGGAAGGGCCGCCGGAGTGGCAGGCCGAGCGTCGGTAGGCATGGTCACGGGCGACGACCTCATGGACCGTCTCGATTCGCTGTTGTCCGAGGGACACGAACTCCGGCACATGGACACGGACGAGCCGCTCTCGACCATCCGGGACCGGGTGCAGAGCGCGAACGCCTACATCGGGGCCGCGCCGATCTTGGAGGCCCTCGAACAGGGCGCGGATGTCATCGTAACCGGGCGCTCGACCGACACGGCGCTCACATATGGCCCGATGATGCACGAGTTCGGCTGGTCAGCCGACGACCACGATCGGGTAGCGGCGGGGGTGGTCGCGGGTCACATCAACGAGTGTGGTGCCCAGTGCACCGGCGGCAACTGCATGATCGACTGGTGGACGGTACCCGATCTGGACCGCGTGGGGTTTCCGATCATCGAGGCGCACCCAAACGGTGAGTTCGTGGTGACCAAGCACGATGGCACGGGAGGCCGGGTCACACGCGCCACGGTCTCCGAGCAAATCGTGTACGAAATGGGCGACCCCACGAACTACATCACACCAGACGTCATCGCAGACTTCACGACCATCCAACTCACGGACGAAGGCGACGACCGGGTGCGTGTGCATGGAGTCCGGGGGCAGCCGGCCACCGATTTCCTCAAGGTCTCGGTCGCCTACAGCGATGGCTACAAGGCGGTGGGCACGCTCACTTACGCGTGGCCGGACGCCGCGGCCAAGGCCCGCCGGGCAGCGCAGGTGCTCCGGGAGCGCCTCGATCGCCTAGGCCTGGAGTTCGACGGGATTCGGACCGAGTTGGTGGGATGGGACTCGACTCACGGTTTCCTGGCCGGCGAGCCTCCGGCGGATCTTCCGGAGGTTCAGCTCCGAATCGGCGTGCGAGGCCATGATCGGGCGGCCGTGGAGCGCTTCACTCGCGAGATCGCGCCGCTGATCCTCACCGGACCCCCGTCCGTGACGGGCTTTGCCGGTGGACGGCCTCGAACGCAGGAGATCATGGCGTATTGGCCGGCGCTCATTCGGCGTGAGGCCGTGGAGCCCAACCTGTCTGTGGAGGTGCTGCCCGTATGACCATGATCCCTCTGGTCGATCTCGCGCATGCCCGCTCGGGAGACAAGGGCGACACTGCCAACGTAGGCATCATCGTGTACGAAGCGGAGCATTACGACCTGTTGCGCGAGGCCCTCACGGTAGAAAGGGTGAAGGAGCACTTCGGCGAGCTGGTCGAGGGCTCGGTCGAGCGCTTCGAGCTCCCCAACCTGCACGCCCTCAACTTCCTGCTGCACGGCGCGCTCGACGGCGGTGGCACGGTCTCGCTCATGAACGACGCCCAGGGGAAGGTTTTCAGCACGGCGCTGCTTCGAATGGAGATCGACGTGCCCGACGAGGTCGCCGGCAAGATGCGAGGGAGAGGATGGGCTCCATGAGTGGCCCCGTGCTCGAGTACTCGGTGGACGAGGGCATCGCCACGCTCCTTCTCAACCGACCTGACAAGCGGAACGCGCTCAGCGGCGAGTTGATCGACGCCCTCAAAGCCGCGCTCGGCCAGGCGGAAACGGACGCTTCGGTGCGGGTGGTCCTGATTCGGGGCGCCGGGCAGGATTTCTGCTCGGGCGCCGACCTGGGGGAGTTGGAGCGGAGCGCGGAAATGGGTCACGAGGAGAGCGTTCGCGAGGCGACCCGCTTGGGCGAACTGTTCGTCCACATGCGGCGGCACGCGCGCCCTATCGTGGCCGCCGTTCACGGCCGGGCGTTGGCCGGCGGAGCCGGCCTGGCCACCGCGTGTGATCTCGTGCTCGCAAGCGAAGATGCCGAGATCGGCTATTCGGAAGTCCTCCTGGGCTTCGTGCCGGCCATGGTCATGACGATCCTGCGCCGCAAGGTACCGGAAGCCCTGGCGTTCGAGTTGATCACGCGTGGCGATCGCATCTCGGCCGGCAGGGCCGCCGAGATTGGGCTCGTGAACCGCGTTTTCCCGGCGGAATGGTTCGATGGGGCGGTGCGCGAGTACGTCACCGAGTTGGCCTCACGTCCGCCCGCGGCAGTGGCGTTGTCCAAGGACCTGCTGTACTCCATCGATGGGGTCGGGTTCGAGGACGGCATCGCGATGGGTGCCGAGGTCAACGCCGTGGCGCGCCAGACGGAGGAGTGTCGAGAAGGCGTGCGCCGGTTCCTGGAACGCACGAAGTAGAGCCGCGGTGAGCACCCGCTCCAAGTACTTGGACTTGAAGGTCCATTTGTTCATGGCTGGAGGTGCGCTCGTTCTCGCCGGAATCTACTTCAACAACCATTGGGTGATGTGGGGCGCTTTGGTGGTGTTGGCGGGTGCATTTGCCGTGCGGTTCCTGCCGGGGGGCGACGCCGTAAGCGAGAAGGACGTCGAGCTCGGGAGCGATGACGACTGAGGGGTGCGAGACAAGGTCGACGCCCCGCCGGCCCTCTAGTCCGCCCTCAAAGCCACCACCGGATCAACAGTACCCAATGCACGCAGGATTGGTGCACAAGGAGAGCCACCCCATGCGAGCCTCAGTTTCGGCGGAAGGGGTTTCCGATGCGCAGTCTAGCAGCTATTTCAGGTAAAGAGAGCCGCACCGCGATTCGTCGATTTCCACGACGGTTGGCGATTCGCGACGCAACGTCGCGGCTTCGAGTGACGACCGGACGACGGAACAGGCGATGCACTGACAACAGGGAGGATACGACCATGTCCGAGACGCTTCAGATCGACATCACGGCGGTAGACAGTCAGGGTAAGCCAACGACCTTTTCGAAGAACTCTGGGAGTACCGCAGCATGCGCCACGGTCAGCTCGACCGGGAGCATCGGCCTCTCGACGTGCACCGAGAGCATCACGATTTCGTGGACGTTCGCCGATTCTACGGGTCAGAAGTTCAGATCAAACAACCCGATCACGTTCAGTCCGGCCAAGGGCAACTCTAAGAACAGCGGCATATTCGGGCCTACCTCACTCACGAACAGCGACAAGACGGCCACGATCGCGGACGCCAACCCCGATTCCGGCCACAGGGGCAACAACAACACCACGTTTTCATACACGATTCACGACACGAGCGCGGATGACGATCCGCAGATCGTGAATCGCTCGTAGGGAATCGGCCGGCCAGCGGTCTGATGCGTGATCTCGGTGATCATCGAGAAGGGCCGTTCTAACCGGCCCACTTTCCGGGCGGTACTTCAACGGGCACCGCGTTCAGGGGACGTCGTCACTCCCACGGGTGGCCGCTGCCAGCTCCGGCGAACGATAACCGCGTGCGGTCAGCCTATCGACGATGGCATTCGACTCGTCGGTGCGTCCGAGGCGCATGAGCGCCCGGGCGCGTAGGTCGAGCGCGTCCGCCTGCTCTGCCGCATCGACTGTCCTGGCCAGCGCCTGCTCCCAGGCGGTGCGGGCCGCATCCAGCATCTCCATCCGTTGGAGTACGTCGCCCTCCAGCAGTCGACTTTCGCCGAGCCAGAGCCCGACCCTCTGGGGACGGCCGCCGCGCGCCAGGATCGTCTCCAGCATCTGCACGGAGCCGCGTACCTCAGCGAGGGCTTCGGCGAGACGCTCGGTGGCCACGTAGAGCGACGCTAGTACCCACCGGGTCCGCGCGCTTCCGCGCGGGAACTCGAAGCGGTCCGGGTCCCTCGCGGCCAGCTTCTCGAACATCTCGAGGCTGGAAGCGAGCTGCGCCTCCGCGCCCGCCCAGTCGCCCTGACGAAGCAGGATGCCGGCGACGTTCCGGCGACCGATCGCGAGCGACCCGGCCCACTCGATGTTCTCCGGGTCCAGCCGGGCCAGGCGCTCGAAAACCCTCTCGTAGGCGCGATAGCTCTCGCCGGCCCCGGCCTCGTCACCCAGTAGCCGGCGCACGTCCCCCAAGAAGATGTGACTGAGTCCGAGCGCGTCCATGAATACGGCGTTCGTCGAATCGGTGTCGACGAGGGCGGTCGTCACCGCCAGGTTCGCCTCGTACTGGTCGGCCGCCGCGGACAGGTCGCCTACCTTCTGAAGCACCACGCCCAGTTTGTTGTGCGCCACGGCCAGATCGAGCTGCGACCCGGTGTTCGCGGGGTCTTGTGCGGCGATTCGTCGACTGATCGCAAGGTTCGCACGAAACGCCTCGAGCGCTCCGTCCAGGTCGCGGCGCTCCTCGCGGACCGATCCGAGGTTGCTATGCGCGTATCCCAGCTCGATCTGCCACCCCGCGTTCACGCTGTCCCGACTCACGAGCGTCTGCGCGATGCTCATGTACTCCTCGAACTCCGACTCCGCAGTGGCGAGATCCCGCTGCAGCCACGCCGCGTAGCCGACCCAGAAGTGACTCTGGCTCTGTCCGAAGAGCCGATCGCTATCGCCCGGGTCGCGCTCGGCCAGCGCGCGGGCCAACCGCAGTGACTCGGTGAACGCCGTCTCGGCCTCCGCGAGGCTCCCCTGGCTCAGTCGCACCTCGCCGATCTGGTAGAGGGCTTGCGACCGGCTGGCGAGGTCCTCATCCGAGAACTGGTCCTCAGGAATGGAGCTGAAATACTGAATCGCCTGATCGCCCACGTCGTCCAGGATCTCCAGGCGACCGATCGGCTCGAGCTTGTCCCGCAGGTCGCCGAGCATGAACTCGATCAGGCCCTCGGCCTGACCTCGCCGAGCATCAGCCTCGTCCCGGGCGCGGGCGATCCGCTCGGCCTGGATGGACGTGACGATGGAAAAGCCGATGAGTCCGAGGGCGACGGTCGAAGCGAACCCTACTCCCAACCGGTGCCGACGCACGAACTTCTGCAGCACGTACGCGGTGCTCGCGCCCCGCGCGCGTACCGGCTCATGGTCGAGGTGGCGCTGAAGGTCGATCGCCATCGCGTTGACGGTCTCGTAGCGGAGCTCCCGGTCCCCTTCCATCGCCCGCGCGACGATCCAGCCCAGATCTCCGGCCAGCTCTCGGCGCAGCACGGCAGGTGTAGTGGAGCGCAGCCCAGAGAGCGCCTCCTGGGTGTCGGCAAGCTGGGCGAAGCGCTTCGCCAACGTCGGGGGATCCTCTTGCAGGTGGGCAACAACGCTTGCCCACCCTCGATAGGCCTCGGGTTCGTAGGGCAGCGCGCCCGACAGGATCTCGAAGAGAAGCACACCGAGCGCGTACACGTCGGTCCGCGTGTCGACGTCGACTGAGCCGTCGATCTGTTCGAGGCTCATGTACGCCGGGGTCCCAATCACCTGATCATCTCTGGTGACCTGCGCGCCAACGAACGCCCCGCCCTGGGTAGCCTTGGCGATGCCGAAGTCGATGACGCGCGGGAGTGGTCTTCCGTCGACGTCGGAGACGAGGACGTTCGAGGGCTTCAGATCGCGGTGGATGACGCCCTTCTGATGGGCGTGTTGCACCGCATGGCACACATCGACAAAGAGCCCCACGCGCTCCCGAACGGTGAGGCGCCCTTCATCACAGAACTCCGCCAGTTCGAGGCCGGTGACGAGCTCCATGACGAAGTAGGACTCGCCATCCTCGGTGACTCCCGCGTCGAAGACCTTTGCGATCGACGGATGGTCCATGACGGCCAGCGCCTGACGTTCGGTCTCGAAGCGGGCGAGCACCTGCTCGGAGTCCGCCCCCGGCTTGAGGAGCTTGAGCGCGACCTGCCGTTGAACGGGCGTGAATTGCTCGGCGAGGTACACCACACCCATCCCGCCCTCACCGAGCGTGTCGATGATACGGTACGGACCGATCTGGGCAGTAGGATCGAGCGCCATGGGCGCACCCCACGGGTAGTACGGATAGTCGATTCAAAGGCCGTTGGCTAATCTTAATAAATAGTCGATTCAAAGGCCGTTGGCCAATTTCAGCATCCTCCTCAGGCGAGCCAAGGCACCCCAAGAACGTCCCCGTGCGAGGCCGTGGCTTTGTTGCATGGCTCCCAAGTGAGAACAGATCCCCCCTCCCCCAAGCGGAGATCACGCCACTCGGTAGCTGTCAGGCATCCCGAGA
>JBGMRK010000049.1:0-14497 GCA_048061375.1 Longimicrobiales bacterium
AGGAACGGCCCGAGAGCCAGGTAGTCGAGGTGACCCAGGCTGAACACGCGAACGGCGTCTGCCGGCGTACACACGGTGGGCTCTCCTTGAAAGCTGAAGCTGGTGCTGAGAAGAGCCGGGAGTCCCGTAAGGTCGTGGTACTCTTCAAGGATCCGGTGCAGGCCCGGGTTGTTCCGCCGGCGAACGATGTGGGGGCGAGCCGTCCCATCGACGTGGACCACTCCGGGGCAGTGCTCCTTCATCCAATCGGTGCAAGCGAACGTCATGGTCATGAAGCGGGCAGCCCTTTCAGCTCCCTCGAGACCCACGAAACACTGATCCGCGTATTCCTCGAGCACCGCGGGTCCGAAGGGTGATAAACCTGTGCGACCCAGCCTATGATTCAGCCACTCTGGCACCGTCGGGTCCGTCGGCTGGAAGAGGATGACCCGGTTCCCCAGCGCACGCGGCCCACATTCCATGCGGCCACTGAGGCGTGCTACGAGCGCCCCTTGTGAGAGCAGATTCGCCAACTTGGACTCCAGGTCCTCGGGCTGTTCAGCCACTACCCCCGCGCCCTCGAGGTCCGCCTCCATCGATTCCGGGTCATATTCCGGCCCCAGGTACACGCCCTCGAAGGCCCGAGTATTGGTTTCCGGTCGAGGTACACGTTCGTACGTGAAGGCCAATGCGGCACCGATACCGATGCCCGAGTCCGACATGCCGGGTTGCACGAAGCAACGATCCACCTCCTCGAGTTCATGGATCTTCTGGTTGAGGCGAGCGTTGTCGAAGAGTCCGCCACCGAGAGCCACGTCCCGGTGCCGTGTCTGCTCCACCCAATAGCGAACGAACTCCAGCGCCAGGTGCTCTGTGTGGGCCTGGACGCTGGCCGCCACATCCACCTCTCTCCATCGATCGGGCAGGACGCGGCGAACCGTCTCCACCGAAGCCTCGAAGGGTATGCGACCCTTGTTCACGAACCCGCCGTCCTCGAAGGTGATGAGCGAGTCGAGGAGGTCCACGTAGAGCGGCTCCCCGTGGGCAGCGAGCCCCGCGACCTTGCCCTCACCTCGCCCGGGGTGGAAGCCGCAAAGCTCGGCAATGCAGGAGTAGAACGCCCCCAGTGAGTCGAAACTGGACACGGTCATGACCTCGGTCATGCGACCCTCGGTGACGTCGAATACCTTCGCCGACACGTCGTCACCGCCGTGGTCGATGGTGAAGACAGTAGCATCAGGCCCGAAGCCGCTCGTAAAGTAGGCTGCGGCAGCATGGCAGTAGTGGTGGTCGACGAAGCGCACGGGGGCATGGATTCCGAACTCGCTACGCAGCACATGCCGGACCGTACTGCGGCGGCGCTTGAAGCTGGGGATGCCCCGAAGCGAGCTCACCGCCTCAGTCCAGAAAGGCGTCGCCCGCGGACGACTCGGGCGTGTCGCCGGATCGACGACATGCTGATCGAGACGCTGGCCGTTCGACCCGAACCATCCCCCAAGAAACTCGGTATAGTCCGACACCAGCCGGCGGTTGATGGTACCTACAGCCACCGCGTCTACGGCGTCGGGCGGCACTCCGGCGAGTGCGAGTACCTCACGTATGGATTCACGAGGAATCCCGAGAACCCCACGCTGACGTACGAGCCTCTCGTCGTTGATCGCGGCCACAACCCTGCCGTCGTCGAGTAGGGCGCTCCCGCAGTCCGTGTAGTCGCCCAAGCCGAGCACCAGCATACGTCAATCCTCGTTTCATCGGGGAATCCAGCGAATTCACCGAGAGCAAGGCCCATGCCACTCCTCCTTGGTAGGTTCCCGGGCCCTTATGTTGGCCGTCTGCAACACTTGAGGTGCGTCTGCTGCGTTCGGGAAACACTTGTGTAGCATGGTTCAGGCTGGAAACGCGGTCCGCATCTTGCCTCTGCCACGTCTTGCAGGCGGTTTTAGGCAAGACTAGGCCTGAAGCACCACTCAAGTGACGGGAAACGAGGCCGATTGGCCGCTCGGTGGACCAAAATGGAAAGAAATCTCCAATCCTTGGCGTCCCAGGACTTCGACGTGATCGTCGTAGGGGGCGGCATTGCGGGGATCTCGGTGGCACGCGACGCGGCGCTACGGGGTCTGTCGGTGGCTTTGGTGGAGCGGGACGACTTCGCGTCCGGTAGCACGGGGCATACGTCAGGCATGATCCACGGGGGAATACGCTGCCTTCAGCGACTCGACGTCGGTCGCCTTCGCGCGCTGTCGGCAGAGCGGAACGCCCTTCTCAGGAACGCTTCACATCTCCTGCATCCTGTCCCCATCGCGGTTCCCACGTATGGTCGTGGCCGTGACGGAAGGTCCGCTCTCAATGCCGGGTTCGGTCTCTATGATTTCTTGACGAGGCGCCGCAACGATGGGATAGCAGATGCGTCTCGTCGTCTTCCGCGCTCCAGAATCATCAACCGCGGCGCGGTTCTGGAGATGTTTCCCGGGCTGCCCGAAGCCGGCCTGACGGGGGCCGCCATCTTCACGGAAACCCAAATGCACCACCCCGCTCGTCTCGCGCTGGCCCTGCTGCGCTCAGCGGTGGACGCCGGGACCCAAGCAGCGAATGGGTTGGAAGCCACGGGACTCGTCCGAAAGGGCATCACTATTACGGGTGTCGGGGTTCGAGCCACGAAGGGCGCCGATTCGTTCGTCATTCAGGGCCGCCACGTGGTGAACACCACTGGGGCCTGGGCGGCGCGCATTCTGGAAGAGGGCCTGGGGATCACGCTCGACCCACCGCTCGCCTTCTCTCGCCGGCTTTCCTTCGTTGTGAATCGGCGCACCACGCACAGGATCGGGTTGGCCCTGCTGGACGAGAGTCGCGACTCACAGACGCCACTCAGTCGGAGCAAGCATCACCTCTTCATGCTACCCTGGCGAGACCACACGGTCCTGGGGGATTGGCACAGGGACTTCACGGGAACACCGGATGAAGCCGACGTCACGGACGCCGAGGTGGAAACCCTCGTCGGTGAGATAAACGAGAGATATCCGGACCTGCGTCTCCACCCGGATGAGGTCCTACATCGGAACGCGGCACTGGGCCTACTCGAGAGCCGTAGGAGCGGTACACGACGCAGACGGGACGCCGCTCAGGCTCGCCTTGTGGATCACGCGGTGGTCCACGGAACCCGCGGTATCACGTCCTTGGTAGGTGCCACGTGGGGGACCGCCCGCCTGGATGCGGTTCGAGTCGTCGACGACGTGTTTCGCCGGAACGGGAAGACCCCGCCGCCTTCGCGCACGTCGACAGTACCGGTGTATGGGGGTGATCTGGAGTCCCTCGAGGCCTTGGTGCGGGAGGCTCACGAGGCCGCACTGCCTCTGGGGCTGAGGCTCTCCCGAGACCAGGCCCAGGCCCTGACCCGCAACCACGGCACCGCATATGGTGAGGTCTTCGACATCGTCCGAGAGGACCGGAGCCTTACCGGCTGTTTGCCCGGAACGCAGGTTCTGAGGGCGGAGATCGTGCACGCGGTCCGGCTGGAAATGGCCATGACCCTGGACGATGTCGTCCACCGCAGAACGGATCTGGGATTGGGGATGCTCTCTAAGCCTGCCATCGAGGAGGCAGCTCATCTGATGGGCGTTGAGTTCGGCTGGACCCCCGACCGGGCCAGACGGGAGCTGGCCGATGTGACATCACGCCCCGGGGGTGGGCCACCTGCCGCCGCCGAGTATGCACACGCGTAGTCCGAGCCACTCCCCAAGACCGGAAGGAAGTCCCAGGCACGTGCCTTTCCCGAGGTGGAGCCTCCCCTTGGCCTTGGGATGGGCCGCATTGATCCTCGCCCTGACGCTGTTCCCCGGCCCCGAGATTACGGCCCCGCCGGAAGACCTACCGTCGACCCTTTGTCTGATCTGCGGTGGGAGAGGCGGAGCCGACGCGATCCTCAACGTCCTCCTATTCCTGCCCCTCGGGGTGGCTCTGATGGCCGCCACCGACAAACCGTTCCGCATGATTGCTCTCGTCGCCTCGATGTCGGTTGGGATCGAGGTCCTGCAAGGGATGATCCCAGGCCGCTATCCCACGCTGGGCGACGTGGTGTACAACGTGGTCGGAGGAGGCGCAGGGGTCGGTCTCGCCGCGGTCAGAGGACAGCTGCTATGGCCGAGCAGGCGAATCGGCGGAGCTCTGACCATAGGCACGGGAGCCGCGGCGGCGGCGGTCTTCTTTCTGACCGGCCTCCTGCTGACCCCCTCGGTCCCGGACACGGTCTACTACGGGCAGTGGACGCCCGACCTCCACTACATGGAGGCCTATGGGGGCCGAGTGCTCGAGGCCTCGTTAGGGTCCATGTTCCTGGGATCGAAGAGGACCTCGGATCCTGCGTTGGCCGTGAGCCTTGTCCGCTCCGGAGGGCCACTCGACGCCCGAGTGGTCGCTGGGCCTGCCCCCCCCGCCCTAGCGCCTATCATAAGCATCTTCGACGAGTCCTCCGTTGAGATCGTCGTACTCGGGGCAGACGTCACGGACCTCGTCCTCCGCGTTCGATACAGGGCGAACGACTTCCGCCTGGACCGGCCGGACCTTCGGGTTCGAGGCGCCTTTTCGGATACTCGGCCTGGTGACACCATCAGACTCAGCGCGGAGAAAGCGCTGGAGGGATACTCCCTCCGACTGGAGCAGCGCGAATACGCGCCGCTACGGCATACGCTCGGGGAAGGTTGGGCTCTCCTTTTCCACCCAGAGCATACGGCTCCGTGGGTCGACTTCACGCTGAATCTTGCCTGGGTCGCGGGACCTCTCATCCTCGCCGGATGGTGGGCGCCGGGTATCGGATGGGCCGCGGCCGCGCTTTCGCTTGCGGTGTCAGGCATGGCGATGGGTGCGGCCGTTGGTCCCCTGACAGATTTGACCACAGCGGAGATTCTGGTGGCCTTCCTCGGCGTTCTGATCGGTATGGCTCTCAGGAGGGCCCATCTAAAGGGTTCCACAATGCCCCCCTTATGTGCTAGTGTGGCGCAAGGAAAGCCCAGAACGGGATCTGTCCTAATGACCGGAGCGAATGGTGGCACCACCAAGTAGACTCCCGATCGGCACGCTGCTCACCGCCCTCCTCTGCATCACCGTGTGGTCAACGACCGAGTTGGCGGCTCAGAGTATCACGAGCGGTGAACTGAACGGACGCGTGGTGGATACGGCGGGGCAACCTGTTTCCGGGGTTCGCGTCGTGGCCGCCGCGGTGACGTCCGGCTGGGACCGTGTCGTGGTGACGCCGAGGAGCGGTGTGTTCAAATTCACGCAGGTACCGCCGGGTGAGTACGAACTCTTGGTGGAGATCATCGGGTATGGGCCGGTGCGGGTTGTCGGCATTCCCATCCGACCGGGCCAGGACCTCCGTGTCCCGGTGACCATCGCTCTGGTGGCTCCCCCCGTCGTGCGGGTGGACACGGTGTCCCTCGACGTCGGCTTGACCGGCATCGTGACGGCCGGAACTGGCCGCTGGCTCACGGGAGACGCCATCAACGACTTTCCCGATCGTCTCCGGACTGTATCGTCGCTATCGGTGCTCACTTCCCGCTTCGACCCGTCGTTGGGCTCGGAAGGTCTTCCAGCTTCCATGACGCAGCCCGTGGTGGACGGTGTCTCCTTCGTTCCAGCACGGCACCCGCGGTTGCCGGGCGGAGGGACGGAGGCGCTGATCCTTCCTCGCTCGGGGTTGGCTTACATGGCGTTCCCCGAAACCCAAACAGACATCGAGTGGCAGGGTGGAGCCGGAGGCTATGTGGTAGTCGGGACGCAGTCCGGCGGACAACGGAACGCGATCGACGTTTTCGGCGGCGGGTCAGCCGACCAACTCTGGTCTTCGGATGCATTCGAGGGGAGCGTGCCCGGCGCCAGGTCGTTCTGGGGGGGAGCGCGAGCCAGCATCCCGCTCGTACCAGACACCACCCGCCTATTCGTCGCCGTGGAGGGTTATCAGGTGGAAACGCCTCGCCTTCCGATCTTGGCTGGTTCGACGGCGTCGGCGTTGCCCGGACTGGGTGCAAGGACTTCCGAGCTTGGTGCGCCTTGGGTAGAGACGACGCGGTCGGTCTCGGGTATCGCAAGGGTAGACTGGACGCTGTCTCCCACCAGCAACCTCCAGGTAGGCGCAGCGGTGGGCGAGCTCGAGGTTTTGGACGGCCTGGCAATGAGATCGCCCGCGACGTATGGGACCAGCCCGCCACTCTTTGCGCTGGACGTCCTGGTCTCGGCGACCCTGACGACGCGCCTCTTCGCCGCTACCGATCTGGAACTCAGGGCCAGCTTCCAGCGAAGCGTAAGGGAGTATCCGGGGCTGGACCGCGAGTCCATCCCGGGAACCCGCCTCGTAGACACGGGTGCCTGGGTCGGGCTCGATCCTTCGCTACCCACCAGGGTGACTCGAACTAGTTTCGTCGGTGGACCCACCCTTCTTTTTTCGATTGGCCGGCACAAGATCAAGGCCGGTGGTCAGTTCTCCATCCCCTCCTTCGAGTACGAGCCTCCCAACCGCGGGGCCGGATCCTTTGCGTTCTCCGATTCAGACGCAATCGCGGGCGGGAACGGCGCCTTCGTACAGATCGCCGAGCCAAGGCCGGTCGGAAGTTTCTCGCTCCCCCGGGTCGCCGGCTTTCTCCAGTACGCATGGGACGCGGTGCCCGGACTCCGGCTGACCAGCGGCGTCCGGTATGACGCGGAATTCCTTCCGGACGAAGACGTGTTCGTCAATCGAGATTGGATCGCGGCAAGTAGCCTCCGAGCGGATTCGCTGGACCCCACGCTGTCGAAGTTCAGCGCCCGAATCGGGCTGCAATGGAACCTGACGGGGCAGGGAGGGACGGTCTTCGTGGCCGGCGCTGGAACGCACCACGGAGACCTCGATCCTGGGGCCATCAACGAGGTCCTCTCTTTCGCCGGTGGAATCGACATCCGCCGAGCCGTTGGGGCCCTAGGTGGGTGGCCGAGCTTGCCGGATGAAACAGCCGCCCCGGTGATCGGGAAGCGAATTACGCTCATTAGCCCCAGGGTGAAGTCTCCACGAACTCGACGCGCGCACGTGGGTCTATGGCAACTCGTGGGGGAGACTACGGTCCTCCGGGTGTCGAGCTCTGTCCGCCGGACCGACTTTCTGCTACGCCGAGCCGACCTCAACCTAGTGACCGCCGCGGCGGGCGCCGACCAGTTCGGCCGACCGGTTTTCGGGCAACTCGTCCAGCAGGGTGGCATGCTCACCTCCGCCGTCGGTTCGAACCGGCGGTTCTCCGAATTCGACCAGGTGTGGGCCCTCAACCCCGATGGTTGGTCCGAGCAAATAGCGGCCACGGTCTCTCTCGACCACAGGGCTAGCGACCGGTTGGAAGTGTTCGGCGCATACACATGGTCGGACACCGACGACAATTGGCTGGGCGTCGCGTCCGGCCAGCCCGACGCGGCTCTCGATCCCGGGCTGGACGATCTCCGGCCAACGCCGTGGAGCGAGGGCACTTCGGACCTGGACATCCCACACCGTGTGGCAGCCGGATTGTCGGTCCGCCTTCCGGTGGTAACGGTGACCGGGACGTACCGGTTCCGCTCCGCGTATCCCTTCACGGCGGGCTACCGGGCTGGAGTCGACGCCAACGGTGACGGTTCCGCCCTGAACGACGTGGCCTTCGTGCGCGACGATGATGCGGTACTCGACCTGGCGCGGAGTTGGGACTGCCTTGCCACCGCGTTGGGGCGGTTCGCAAAACGCAACAGTTGCCGGGGAAAGGGTTTGCACTCACTGGACGTCCGATTGGCCTTTGCCCTTTATCGGGCCAATGGGCGTCGGGTGGAGGTCGTCGTCGAGGGCTTCAACCTCCTGGAGTCTAAGCTGGGTCTACGGGACACTGCGCTCATGCTGGTGGATGGATCCCGGCAGGTGTCGGTTGATCCGACAACGGGTGACGTCGATGTCCCCCTCATCGCCAACCCGGACTTCGGCAAGATCCTAACCTCTACGAGTGTAGGTAGAATGATACGGATCGGATTCCGCATCGGCGGAGGTGTACGATGAAGCTACAACCGAGAGCACTGAATCTGGCGGCGGCGCTGCTTGCGCTTCCCCTCGTCGTATCATCGTGCAGCGAGACGGACTTGGCGGGTCGCATTCTATTGGTTGAAGCGGAGGGGGCTGTAACCGGGCTGGTCTTCCTGGATCGGAACGGAAACGAGGTCCTCGACGTCTCGGATGATCCCGTGGAGGGTCTGGAGGTGAGCCTCTTCGTGGCGGGAACGCAAAGCCTTGCCGCTAGTGCTATTACAGACGAGAACGGAATCTTCGTGCTGGACAATGTTTCCGTCGGCCGCCACCGGCTCGAGGCGGACGACACGTTTTTCGGAGATTCTCTCATAATCTTCGACTTCGATGACGCTGAACTCACGCTCCGCGCCGACGAGAACCTGGCCGTGACGATTGGCGTGACCTTTCCCTCGTTCAGTCTTGCCGAGGTGCGGGGCTTGCCGGTAGGCAGGAAGGGCTTTACCGAGGGAATCGTGCTCAACCCCCGAGACCGATTCGGCGACGGGTCTGTGCACCTACAAGCCGGTGACACCTATCTGCGCGTGGTAGGCACGCCCCGAACGGCCCTCTTCCCGGGCGACAGCGTGAGGATTCTCGGACGGGCAGCCCAGGATGCGGGCCAGCCGATTCTGCGGGAGGGGGAGCCTTTTCTCCTGGCCCAACAGGTGGTCCTTCCCCAACCGTTGGAGTTCACGACCCTAGCTGCCACAACCGCCGCCGACGGGCTGCGAGACGCGGCGCTGGTCCGAGTTCGTGATGCGGATATCGTGGACACCGCCACCGTCACGGGTCCGATTGGTCGTGATCTTGTGATGACCATCGACGATGGTTCCGGCCCGCTGGACATGGTTCTCCTGGAGCTCGGAGGCTTCGACCTCCGCCAGGTCCACCCGGACTCTTTCTCGATCCGCGAGGCCTCGGGCTTGCTGGTGCCCAGCCGAAGGGCAGACGGTTCCGTGCGCTGGCGATTGATCCCTAGGTCCAGCACCGACTTGGCGGTCGATCCGATTCCGTTCCCCGGTCAGGTGATCGATCTGACCGTCGTTGAGGGTACGAGCGCGACGCTCACGCTGAACTGGACGGAGGTAGACGACGGCTTCGGGAATCCCTCGAGCTACACGGTGCGGTTCCGTCCCAGCACCACCTTGGCCTGGACCGACGTCGTGGTTGGGGATTGTGCGGAGCCGATAGCCGGATCGGTGATAGGCGAAGTGATCAGTTGTACGGTGGATGGCCTGGACGCGGAAACGATCTATTTCTTCCAGGTGAGACCGTTCAGGGGCACGCTGGGCGTGGACGAGCAGTTCGGACCCCGGTCCAACGTCGCTGGAGCTAGCACGCTTCCGTAGGGGCGTTCGCTTCCTCTTTGCGTGGAAGACGGCTGCCCTGATGGAGGTCGACGATCCTCACAGCTTTCGCTCCACCCCCGTCGCTTCCAGGATAGTGCTGGCGATCTCCTCGATCGATGTCGCCGTCGTGTCGATGCACGCCAACCCGTGGCGGCGAAAGATCGCATCGGCCTGGCGAAGCTCCCAGGTTATTTGCGGCTGCGTGGCATAGCGGCCGTGGGCCCGGCGTTCCTTGCGGACCTGGAAGAGTCGGGCCGGTGAGATGGTAAGGCCGTACAGCTTGCTCTTGTGGGCCATCAGAGCAGCCGGGAGTTCTCCCTCCTCGAGCTCGTCTTCGGTGAGCGGATAGTTCGCGGCATACACCGCGTAGTGAAGCGCCAGATAGAGGCAGGTAGGTGTCTTACCGGTCCTCGATACCCCTATGAGTATCACGTTGGCCTGATCGTAACCCTTGAGATTCGACCCGTCGTCGGTGGAGAGGGCGAAGTTTGTGGCCTCGATCCGGTTGGTATATGCCTTGAGGTCCGCGATCCCGTGTGCCCGGCCCGTGCGCTCCGCCGAGGGGGTCTCAAACTCCTTCTCGAGGGGACCCAGGAAGGCGTCGAAGAAGTCCAGAAAGAGCCCCTCGCTCTGCCGCACCGCCGTCCTGATCTCATCTCTCACAAGGGTACTGAACACGATGGGTCGATGCCCATCAGTCTCGGCTGCCTGGTTGATGCGGAGCACCGTACTCTCTGCCTTTTCCACCGTCGAGATGAACGGCACCGTGACCTTGTGGAATTCGATCCCGTCGAACTGAACAATCAGGCTCTGGCCGAACGTCTCCGCGGTCACGCCGGTGTTGTCCGACACGAAGAACACCGTGCGCGGTTTCACCGTTTCCGCCTCCTCGAAAGAGTGCTACACTAGGAACCATCCGCCGCAGTCGAACTATCCCTGTTATCCTGGCCAGCGACAAGGGGTGCAGCTTGGACCCGTACATACTCCCTCTTGAAGCTGTGGGTCTGAACGATGTCGACGCGGTCGGCGGCAAGAACGCCTCGTTGGGAGAGATGATCGGCCAACTCTCCGGGCTCGGAGTGGACGTGCCGGGCGGGTTCGCGACGACCGCCAGAGCCTATCGGGATTTTCTGAACCAAGTCGGGCTCGCCCAACGGATCGAGAGTGCGCTGAGCGAGCTGGACGTGGAGGACGTGGACGAACTCGCCCGAATCGGAGCAGACATCCGAGGGTGGATCGGTGAAGTCGCATTGCCGAAACGTCTCACCGACGAAGTGTCCGAGGCGTGGGACCGGATGGCGGACGGTGAGGAGATCTCGGTTGCGGTCCGCTCGTCCGCGACGGCGGAGGACCTCCCCGAGGCTTCATTCGCCGGACAGCAGGAGACGATTCTCAATGTCTCGGGTCTTGCGAACGTGCTGCGAGCCATCCACGACGTTTTCCAGTCTCTGTACAACGACCGCGCCATCGCATACCGCGTGCACCAAGGATTCGATCACGAGCACGTAGCGCTGTCCGTCGGAGTCCAACACATGGTCCGGAGCGATCTGGGCGCCAGCGGTGTGATGTTCACCCTCGACACCGACTCCGGATTCAGGGATGTCGTCTTTATCACTTCGGCATATGGGCTGGGAGAGACGGTTGTACAGGGGATGGTCAATCCGGACGAGTTCTATGTCCACAAGCCAGCGTTGAGGGCCGGCAAGTTTCCGATACTGCAGCGGAGGCTCGGGCGGAAATCGGTAAGGATGGTGTTTGGAGATGCCACAAAGCCGGGTGAGACAACGCGCGTCGAAGATGTGGCGCCAGTGGAGCAGGCCAGGTTCTCGCTGACCGACGAAGACGTGATCGCGCTCGCGGAGCGCGCGTTGGTTGTCGAGGGGCATTACGGCCGCCCCATGGACATCGAATGGGGCAAGGATGGTCTCACCGGTAAGCTGTATCTCCTTCAGGCACGTCCCGAGACAGTGCAGAGCCGGTCCGGTGGGTCCGTGCAGCGCTTCGCCTTGAAGGAATCGTCTCGTGTGCTGCTCACAGGGCGGGCCATCGGCCACAGAATAG
Organism: Longimicrobiales bacterium; assembly: GCA_048061375.1. Classification (GTDB taxonomy): domain Bacteria; phylum Gemmatimonadota; class Gemmatimonadetes; order Longimicrobiales; family Gaopeijiaceae; genus JACZXQ01. Next base: position 11,428 of record JBGMRK010000049.1, read on the forward strand.
GGCACGGTACCGCTCGGGTGATCAACGACGTGAGGGAGATGGGGCGAGTGCAGAAGGGGGACGTCCTGGTCACAGACATGACCGATCCCGACTGGGAGCCGATCATGACACGAGCCTCGGCCATCGTGACGAACCGAGGTGGCCGCACGTGCCACGCTGCGATCATCGCCCGTGAGCTCGGCGTCCCGGCCGTAGTGGGATGCGGAGACGCCACCGAACTCATAGCCGACAACACCGACGTCACGGTCTCGTGCGCCGAGGGAGACACCGGCGTGATTTATGCGGGGCTTCTCGCCTACGATGAGTGGGAGGTAGAGGTCGAATCACCCCCCGCGATCCCGGTCAAGATCATGATGAACGTTGGGAATCCGGACCGAGCCTTCGACTTTTCGGGCATCCCGAACCATGGGGTCGGTCTCGCCCGTCTCGAGTTCATCATCAACCGCATGATCGGAGTACACCCCAGGGCCCTTCTGGAGTTCGACAGCCAGCCCCCAGACCTCCAGGCGATGATTCGTGAGCAGATGGCGGGTTACGATGATCCCGTGGGCTTTTACGTGTCCAAGCTGACCGAGGGGATCGCGACAATCGGCGCGGCGTTCGCTCCCGAGCCGGTCATCGTTCGCCTGTCGGACTTCAAGTCCAACGAGTACGCGAACCTCATCGGCGGTGCCGCCTACGAACCCCGTGAGGAAAACCCGATGCTCGGGTTCCGTGGGGCGTCTCGCTACGTCGAGGATTCCTTCAGACCATGTTTCGAGCTCGAGTGCCGGGCTCTGCGCAGAGTTCGCGAGGATATGGGCCTCGGCAATATCTGGATCATGGTGCCCTTCGTGCGCACCGTCTCCGAAGCCGAGACCGTGGTTGATCTGCTCTCCGCAAACGGGCTCAAGAGGGGTGAGGGCGATCTCAAGATCATCATGATGTGCGAGATTCCGACGAATGCCCTGCTGGCTGATCGATACCTCGACCATTTCGACGGGATGTCGATCGGGTCGAACGACATGACACAGTTGACCCTCGGATTGGACCGAGACTCGGGGGTGATCGCGCACCTGTTCGATGAACGCGACGAAGCGGTGAAGGCGCTCCTGAGCATGGCTATTCGCGCCTGCGTCCGGCGGGACAAGTACATAGGGATTTGCGGTCAGGGGCCGTCGGACCACCCCGACTTTGCCAGATGGCTCGTCGACGAGGGAATCGGGAGCATCTCCCTCAATCCCGACACCGTGCTGGAGACCTGGATGTACCTCGCGGGCGAAAGCGTCTGAGCACGGTCCCCTCCCTCGCTGCGACCACCACCGCGCTCCCCGCGCCTGACTCGGTGTAGCCCCCCCCTCCGCCTCGCCATAAGTTAGGCGGCCCGGCGCCCCTGCAGTGGCGTCGGTTTCGTCGCGTCAACAGAACACGGTTGGGAGCCTCATATGCGTTCAATTCGACAACCCGCCTCTGGGTTCGCCGCTCTCTTCGCGCTCCTCGTAGTCGCGACACCGCTCGGTGTCGTGGCCCAGGAAGTGGATGCGGGACTTCCGCTCGCGCCCGCGCGGTGGGCACGCTTCACGACTTCGGAGGGGACCTGGATCTCTTTGGACGTGAGCCCCGACGGACAGACGATCGTGTTCGATCTTCTCGGCGACATCTACTCGATACCCATCTCCGGTGGCACGGCCGCCCGGCTCACGGAGGGTATTGCCTACGACATGCAGCCGCGGTTCAGCCCGGACGGGCAGACCATCGTGTACGTGTCGGACGTCAGCGGTGATAACAACGTGCATCTGATGGACGCGAATGGTGGCAACCAGCGCCCCCTCTCGAAGGGAGAGGGAAGCGCGTTCCTCTCCCCTGAATGGACTCCCGACGGCCAATACATCGTGGTCTCCCGCGCTGCGCCGCTCCGGGGCCTCGAGAAGCTCTGGCTTTACCACAAGGACGGGGGCACAGGGCTTCAGATGACTACCGCCCCCGCTCGCCTGCGCATCATGGGCGCCGCCTTCGGTCCCGACGGACGCTACGTCTGGTATCACCAGCGGCAGGGCGCCTGGCAATACAACTCGATCCTCCCGCAGTACCAACTCGGCGTCTACGATCGTGAGACCGGCACGCGGACCACGATGAGCTCCCGGTACGGTTCGGCGATGCGCCCGGCGCTGTCGCCGGACGGTAAGTGGCTCACATACGCCTCTCGCTACGACGCGGAGACCGGCTTGGTCCTTCGCGAACTCGACACGGGTGAGGAGAGCTGGCTCGCGTATCCCATCCAGCGCGACGATCAGGAGTCGATCGCGAATATGGACGTACTGCCGGGCTACTCCTGGATGCCCGACGGTTCGGCGGTCGTGCTTTCGTACGGTGGCGGCATCTGGAGCGTCCCTGTGGACGGCTCCGATCCGACGGAGATACCGTTCACGGTGAACGCCGAGATCCCGATCGGCCCAGAGCTCAAGTTCGAGTATCCGATCGAGGACACGCCGACCTTCCTGGCCAGACAGATCCGCGACCCGCAACCCTCCCCCGACGGGAGCAGGGTCGCCTTCTCGGCCATGGACCGTATTTACGTGATGGACCTCCCGAACGGAACGCCTGAGCGCGTCACGAATCAGGAGGTCGGCGAGTACTTCCCGAGCTGGTCACCGGACGGCCGGGAGATCGCCTTCATAACCTGGGACGACACCGAAGGCCAGGTGATGAAGGTGAACGCCGACGGCGGAACGCCGACTCAGCTAACGCAGCAGTCGGCGTTCTACCAGGGAACGGCGTGGGCACCGAACGGGCGGATCGTCACACGGCGCGCCTCGGACCGGAACCTGCACGAGTCGACCGGGCCGTTCGCCCGAGGACTCGGCGCCGAGTTCGTTTGGGTGCCTTCCAGCGGGGGTGCGCTCACGGTCATCGGGCCGGCCGGCAACAAGAACAAACCGCACTTCAGGACCGATGAGCCCGACAGGATCTATTACTACGGATTTGTTCCGGAGGCCCAGGATCGCCCCGCGACGGTGGCGCTCATGTCCACGCGATGGGACGACACCGATCTGAAGACACACCTTCGCGTGACACGGCGCTTACGCATCCT
>JBGMRK010000050.1:0-11673 GCA_048061375.1 Longimicrobiales bacterium
GCGCGCGGACGGTGTTCGGGCTTCTTCGCCAGGCACCGCAGTAGCAGGTCGGAGACTCTCGGGTCGGCGTCCGACCGGAAATCAGTGATCGGCTTCGGGTCCTGCCGGAGGTGGGCCGTCGCCATGTCAACCTTCGACCTGGCGTCGTAGGGCCCGTGCAGCGTGAGTAACTCGTGTCCGAGGATTCCCAGTGAGTAGATGTCCGTCTGGTCCGTGACCGGCTCCCCGAGAAGTTGCTCCGGGCTCATGTAGCGCGGATCCCCCAGCAATTGACCGGCCTGCGTGAGGCGGGTGGCGTTGGCTCCGCCCGAATCGAGGAGGCCCGCGATACCGAAGTCCGTGAGCACCACGCGGTCCGAGTCCTTTTCTCGCAGGACGTTGCCCGGCCGTACATCGCGGTGGATGACCCCGACCGAGTGGACCGCCGCCAGTGCAGACGCCAACTGACCCAACACGTCACAGGTCGTGTCGACATCCAGGGGTCCCCCGGCCTGAAGAGTGTCCCGGAGATTGCGACCCTCCACGTGCTCCATCACGATGTATGGCATCTCGTTCTCGAGGGCGCCGACCCGGTAAACCGCAGTCACGTTGGGGTGCGAGATCTTCGCCACCGAGCGTGCTTCGCGGTCGAATCGCTTCCGGGCCGTTTCGTCCTGCGCTACCGCCGACTTGAGGACCTTGACGGCAACCAGGCGCTCCAGGGCTACTTCGCGCGCCAAGTACACATGCGCCATCGAGCCCTCGCCCAGCAGGCGCAGGATCTCGAAGTCCGGCGCAAGCTCTGCAGCGATCTCCAGCTGAGTCTGATGTGCTGCCATCCACTCGTTCCCTTCGGTTCACCGCTCTGGAGCCAGATCCAAGGCGGCACGCCAATCTGTCGCCCCGGCGCATGCTCTCGCAATGACCCCCTTCGCGAGCTTTTCCCAGTTTCGGGCCGAGGCGAGGAGAATCCTCGGGCACATTGGGGCGGGCCTGGCGACCCATGAAGGGGACGCGCTGTGCAAAAGTGGACAGTGCCGTCCCAAAACCGGACAAGTATCCGCTGAGTGAACATTGGCACATTTCGCCGTAACACGGTGTCCATAAAGATGTTACGTAGAGTAAGCGATACTGGCACGGACTTTGTATTAAGACTACGTGACGGGTGTGGGGTTGTGATGACCGACCGGAGTGGTGTGGTGATGTGATGGGACGTCTCCGGTTGGCCGACTAAATCCGGTAGGGATCCGATCCCTACCGGGTTTTTTCGTTATTGGCCGTGCGGATGCAGTTCCCACACGGCGTCGATGACGACCCACTCCCCTTCAATCCTCGCGACCTGAAAGAAATCAACCCGATTGCCCACGTCGCGAGATCGGAGTGCGCTGCCCGGTCCGGGCGGCTTCTTGCCCGAGAGTTATATGCCACTTATATTACGATCGTCAATGAAGTGACATATTCAAATTCTCGCCGGGATCTCGAAACTTGGCCGCTCGACGCCCACAGGATCTCGTCTTTACGCTTTACGGCGAGTATCTCCTGTATCGCCCGGACCCCGTCTGGGTAGGGAACCTCATCGCACTGCTCGGGCCACTCGGCCTCTCGGAGGGTGCGGTTCGCACGGTCCTCTCACGCATGACCAAAAAGGGATGGCTCAGCGCCGAGCGTGATGGGCGGCGGAGCTATTACGACCTTACTCCACGGGGGCGCAGGTTGCTCGAGGAAGGTGAGGCTCGGATTTACCATCCGTCCTGGGACCAGCCGTGGGATGAACGCTGGTTCCTTCTAGCCTACTCGATTCCGGAGGAGAGCCGGCACCTGAGGCATCGGCTGCGGGACCGGCTCTCATGGCTCGGCTTCGGATCGCTCGGCAACGGTCTGTGGATCTCTCCGTACGATCTCGCGTCCGAGGTCTCCGAGATCGCCGAAAGCCTTGGGATCGAGGACCATGTGGAGTGGTTCCGCACCGAGAGTGGACGCCCCGACGAGCCGCCCCGGTTGGTGAACAAATGTTGGGACCTACCCGGCATCAACGCGCGCTACGAGGACTTCGTAAGCAGGTACGCTCCGGTGTTCGAGCGTTGCCGGGACGGCTTGAGCGCGCATGCCATCGACGCTGAGGAGTGCTTTGTCCTCCGCTTCGAGCTCATCCACGAGTACCGGGAATTCCCGTTTCTCGATCCCTATCTTCCCCGCGCCTTGCTGCCCCATAACTGGGCGGGAGAATGCACGGCGCATCTCTTCAAGGTGCTGCACGACCTGTTGATGGTTCCTGCCAACCGATACATCGACACGGTGCTGTCCGAGATGCCTGAGACCGCCGGAAACGGTGCGCCACGCCTCGGACGGCATTGAATTCTATTCGGAGGAAAACGATGTCTCTATTCGAATCTAGACCAGCCGAGGAGTTCGGCTTCAGGGAAGTCCTCTACACGAAGTCGAACTGGGTGGCCACCATCACGATAAACCGCCCATTCAACTACAACGCGTACTCCACTCCAGCCCTGGAGGAACTCGCTACGGCTTTTCGGGATGCCGCTTTTGATGACTCGGTGGGCGTCGTGGTCTACACGGGGGCGGGTGAACGCGCGTTCTGCACCGGCGGCGACGTCAAGGAGTACGAGGAACTCTACACGGAGAGGCCGCGCGACTACTGGAAGTACATGGGTCTGTTCAAGGCCTACATCGAGAGCATCGTGAACACGGGCAAGCCGGTCATCGCGCGCCTGAACGGTATGGCGGTGGGTGGGGGCAACGAATCGCAGATGGCGTGCGACCTGGCCGTGATGGCCGAGCACGCTTGGATCGGCCAGGTGGGCACGAGGGTCGGAAGCGTCGCAGCGGGAGGCGCCACACAATGGCTGCCCATCATGATCGGGGACCGTCGTGCTCGTGAGATGTTGCTCTTCAACGGGCGGATCGACGCCCGCAAAGCGCTCGATTGGGGCCTGGTGAACCGCGTTGTACCGTCGGTCACCAAGGACGGTGCGTTCATCGAGAACGCCAGCTCCGAGCAGATCAAGCACGCTCAGGCGAAGGAAGACGGTTACGCGATCGACCTTCGTATGCTCGACGAGGCCGTCGACGAGCTCGTCCAACAGCTCCTCAAACAGTTCCCCGAGTGTGTGCGCTACACCAAGCAGCAAGTCAACTTCTGGAAGGACTTGGCGTGGCATCAGACCGTCGGCCATGCCCGTGACTGGCTGGCGCTACACTACGCCAGCTACGAGCCGTGGGAAGGCATGCGCGCCTTCGTGCAGAAGCGGACACCGGACTACATGGGTGTTCGCAAGCGAGCGGCCGAAGGAGGCTCCAGCGAGTTCCTCTGGGGCCCTCCCTCATTGGACTGCCCCGCGTGTGGCGCTGAGGGTATCCCCAGTGGGTTCAAGCACTGCGGTGCGTGCGGAGTATCGCTGAACGGTGCCGCAGCGGAGGCCGGCCTCGACGCATCCAGCTCGCCCGGGGAGGCATCGTGAGCGCGAGCTCCGTGTTTCTTGAGCGGGAGGGCGGTTTGGTCCGAATGACGCTCGACCATCCACCCTTGAACGTGCTCGACATTCCGATGATGGAGGAGATGGCCGACGTCTTGGGGCGGCTGGTAGGCGATCCGGAGGTAAGCGTTCTCGTCATCACGGGAGCGGGCCGCGCGTTCTGCGCGGGCGTCGATGTCGCGGACCACACGGCGGACCGTGTGTCCAAGATGCTCGAGATCTTCCACGCCGTCATCGAGCGCATGCGGGCGTTGCCCTTCCCGGTGGTGGCCGCCGTGAATGGTGCTGCGCTCGGCGGCGGCTGCGAACTCCTCTTGGCTGCTGACATCGTGCTGGCCCGTTCGGGGGCGAAGATCGGACAGCCCGAGATTCGGCTCGGGGTGTTTCCTCCCGTTGCTGCTGTGTTCATGCCTCGACTCATCGGGCTCCAGGCGACCATGGACCTCATCCTGTCGGGGCGAACGGTGATAGCCGAAGAAGCGCACGAGCTCGGGCTGGTCAGCCGCGTGATTCCCGCGGACGACTTCCAGCGGGACGTAGAGGCATACGTGCAGGGCCTCGCTTCTCTTTCGGCGCCGGTGCTCAGGTTGACCAAACGGGCTGTTCTCGAGGGCCTCGACGTACCCGCGGGGACGGCGTTGAAGCAGGCGGAGTCCCTCTATCTCAACGAACTGATGGCGCTCGAGGATCCGCATGAGGGAATCGCGGCCTTCGTCGGGAATCGCCAACCGACCTGGAAGGGAGCATGAGCATGGAAGCGGCTAACGACACGGCCGGTGCCGCCCCCGCGTCCCCCGACATCGTGCGGCTCATGGATCTGGCGTCCGATGCCCCGCTCGACGAGACGCTGTGGTATGTGCGGGAGATGGTCGAGGATCCCGACTGTCCTACCGTGCGCAAATGGACCGAGGGTGGTGGCAAGGTGCTTGGCCATTTCCAGGTCTATTTTCCCGAGGAGTTGGCGCACGCCGCTGGAATGCTGCCGGTCAAGATTCGGGGCGCCCAAATGGATCGGCGGGAAGCCGACTCACATTTCGGCTCATACCTCTGCTCGATTTTGCGTAGTTCACTGGAACTGGGCCTCACGGACCGGATCACCCTCGACATGTTCGTGACACACCCGATCTGTGACGCGGCCCGTAACCTGGCGAGCATTTGGGCTCGCAATCTGGATACCCCGGCACAGATCCTTTACCTGCCGCAGAACCCGAACTCCGCCTTCGCGGGCATCTATCTGGAGGGCGAGTACAGGCGCGTGCTCGACGACATCACCGAGATCACGGGCCACTCGGTAACGGACGACGACCTTCGCGCCTCGATCGCGGTGTTCAACGACAACCGCCGACTCCTCAGAGACCTGTACGCGATCAAGCGCGAGACGCCCTGGTTGTTGCCGATGGACGAGGCCTACGTGCTGGTCGCTATGGGTGGGCTGATCAGCAGGGAGGAGCACAACGAGCTGCTCGAGCGGGTGCTCCCCATGATCCTCGCCCGGGAGACCCGTCCTCAGGATAAGATCCGGGTCGTGTTCGAGGGGGGATTCTGCGAGCAGCCGCCGTTGGACCTCCTCCGCTCCATCGCACAGTTCTGCTACGTGGTGGACGACGACTTCCTGATCGGTTTGCGCTGGATCATGAGCGACGTGGCGACGGAGGGCCCGCCGCTTCAGACCCTGGCGAAGGCCTATCTGGATGACTCCTCGTACAGCCCCGTTCAGCATGACCTCAGAAAGCCCAAGGAGAAGATGTTGCTCGAGCGCATTCGGGGTGCGCGCGCCGACGCGGCGATCATTTCGGCGGCCAAGATGTGTGAGCCGGGGCTGGACGAGCAGGTGGCCTACTCACAGGCACTCGACGAGGAGGATATTCCCTACTTCGTCACCGAGTTCGAAGAGAAGATGACGAGTTTCGATCATTTACAGATCCAGCTCGAGACCTTTGTCGAAAACCTCCTTTTCCAATAGACGAAAGCGGCGGAATGACCACGACGACGATGGACGAGGGGTTGGTCGGCAGAGGCGCGCGCGACGGAGGACGCCTTTTCCGTGAGTGGTTCCAGACCCTGACGGAGGCCGCCGAGTCGGGTGAGCGGGCGGCGTACGTGTTCGTGATGGGAAGCATGATGGAGGTTCTGCGATCCTTCGACATGCACACCGTCTTTCCGGAGATCAACTCGCTGCAGACCGCGGTGCGAAGGGTCTCGGACGAGTACCTGAGCGTGGCCGAGGATCACGGCTTCTCGCCAGATGTCTGTGGGTACGTGAAGGCGGACTACGGACTCCAGATGCGCGGGGGGGAGCACCCCATGGGGCGTATTCCGAAACCGTCCGTGGCCGTCCTCACGAACGCGTGCAACACGTACCTGAAGTGGGGCGAGATCTGGGAGCGCCTCTACGACATTCCCGTCGTCACGGTCGACGTACCGGGTAGCCGGAGGGCGCCCGGGACCAAGGCCCACCGTGCGGGGGAGCTGGAGCGCGACCGGAAGTATGTCGAGCACCAGATCCGCGAGATGATCGGCACCCTCGAGGACGTCAGTGGCCGGAAGTTCGACATCGACCGCTTCCGTGAAGTATTGGACTTCACGAACCAGATGGGCCGCTCGTGGCGTCGGCTCTTGGAGCTCAACGCCAACCGTCCCGCGGTGTTCGACTCGATGCAGGAGGGGACCATCTATCTGGGCGTCGCGAACGCTCTGCGCGGCACGCAGGCCGGTGCCGACTATTTCCGGGATCTGGTTGAGGAGATGGAATACAAGGTGGCCGAGAACATCAGCCCCCTCGTGGACAGAGAAGAGGAGCACCGGTTGATCTTCGTGGGCGTCCCCTGCTATCCGATCTTCCGGCGCTTCTACCAACTCTTCACCGAATGGGGCGGCGTCTTCGTCGGCTCCACCTACATGTGGTTCGCCTCCGGTGGGCTCGATCGGGATTTCGAGTACGACCTCGGCAACCCCATCGAGAGCATGGCCGAAGGGATGCTCCAGAGCGTGACCGGTGCGGTCGATGCGATGCTGTTTCACGATCAGGCGCTGATCGAGGCAATCGACATGTACGGAGCGGACGGAGTGGTCTACCACCCGGTCAAGAGTTGCCGAACGGTCTCCACGGGCCTCGCCGACAGTCGAAGGGTGGTGCTCGAGAACCGAGACGTGCTCTGCCTCTATATCGAATCTGACATGATGGACAAGCGCGTGGTATCCGAGGCTCAACTCAAGAACCGAATCGACGCCTTCTTCGAAGGGCTCGAATCCCGGAAGCTCCGCATGGCGGCGTCCGGGGCGGCCTCCTGAACGCCGGCTGGAGAAACTTCATGGCATATGCGGTTGGGGTGGACGTTGGATCCACTCAGACGAAAGCGGTGATCATCGACGAAGATGAACGGATCGTTGGGCGGGCCCTGATTCCAACCGGCGCGAACGTCGTGGCGGCCGCCGAGAACGCGTACCGAGTGGCGCTCGACGACGGTGGTATACCGGAAGAGGAGGTCGGGTTTGTGGTGGGCACGGGCTACGGGCGCTACCGCGTTGAATTCGGTGACACTCAGATCACGGAAATCGTGTGCCATGCCCGCGGCGCGGCGCAGATGTTTCCCGGCACCGAAACCGTGCTTGACATGGGAGGCCAGGACACGAAGGCCATCCGCGTGCAAAAAGGTGGCGACGTGCTCGACTTCTGCATGAACGACAAGTGCGCAGCCGGCACCGGCCGATTCCTCCAGTCGGCCGCCACGGCGCTCGACATGGACCTGGGAGATCTCGGACCCAGGGCGCTCCTGGGCCAGCGTCCGGTCGACATCAGCACCACTTGTACAGTGTTCGCCGAGTCCGAGGTGCTGTCGTGGATGGCTCGTGGCAAGAAGATCGAGGACATCCTCCTGGGAGTGCACCAGTCGATCGCCTCCCGTTCATTCGCGCTGCTCAAGCGGGTGGGAATCGAGGGTGAGGTCACTTTCACCGGTGGCGTGACCCTCAATGAGGCGATGGTATCGGTGCTGAACGACCTTCTCCAGACGAAAATGAACGTGAGCGAAGAATCCCACTACATAGGCGCCTTGGGCGCCGCGATCTTCGGTCTCGAGCGGGTCCGCGCGGGTCGGGGCGTGGCCGCGGTAGAGGAGGTGGCTTCATGATTACCGCTGGCGTGGACGTCGGCTCGACCCACACCAAGGCCGCCGTTCTGGGCGATGGCGGCGAGCTGTTGGGCCTCGGCATCCGGAAGACGGGATTCAAGCTGAACGAAGCGGCGCGCGACGTGTTGGACGTGGCGCTCGAAGAGGCCGGGTTGGGCGCCGGCGATGTCGCGTACGTGGGGAGTACCGGGTTTGGACGGGCACAGGTGGACTTCCGCGATATTCAGGCCACCGACCTCACCGCGCAATCGTGGGGGACGCGGCACTTCTTCCCGGAGACACGCACAGTGCTGGATGTCGGCGGCCAGACCATGAAGGCTATGCGGCTCGACGAATCAGGGCAGGTGCGGTCATTCCGTCTAAACGACAAGTGTGCTGCTGGAACGGGTGCCTTCCTCGAGAAGACCGCCCGGTACCTCGGCTATGAGATCGAAGAGATCGGCCCGCTCGTGGAGTACGCGCGTGAGCCCGTGCCCATCTCGGGTGTGTGTGCCGTGTTTGCCGAATCGGAAGTCATTAATCACGTGAGCAATGGCGCCCAGCCGGCGGACATCATGCACGGCGCGATGGAGTCGCTCATCGAGCGGTCGGTGCGGCTGATGAAGCGCGTCCAGATGGAGCCCGAGTTCACCCTCGTGGGTGGGATCATGCGTTTCCCTACGATGGTGAAGGTCATGCGTGAGCGGCTTGGTGAGTCCGTCAATGTCCCGCCCGAGTCGTTGGTACAGTTCACGGGAGCCATCGGGGGGGCGGTGCTGGCGCGTCGCCGGTTGCAGAAGCTGGAATCGAGCCAATCGGCTACCGCCACGGTGGCCTGACGAGGGTGTATCGGGATGAGCGCGACGAGGAGCTTGGCCGTGCGGGCTGGAGCCGGCGCTTCAGCGGCCCGGTAAATAAAATGCAGGACTCGATCGACCTCTACGAGTCGCTCGGCATGGAGGTGATGTTGGACGATCTGTCCGCCAACGAGCTCGCCGCCGAATGCGGCGAATGCGCTTTGGCCGTGACGTTCTTCAAGGTCCTCTACACGAGAAGGAGGAAAGCGTGAAGGCTGCCGTGTTTCATGGGCCAGAAGTGGGCATAAAGCTGGAGGAAGTGCCCACCCCGAGACCCAAACGGGGACAAATCCTTGTCCGCGTGGCGGGCTGTGGAGTGTGCCATACCGACCTCCACTACGTGGACCACGGCACGCCGACGTTCAAGCCACCACCGCTCACACTGGGGCATGAAATAGCGGGGATTGTGGAGAAGGTGGGCAAGCGCGTAGAGGGATTCGAGCCGGGTGACCGTGTGCTGCTCGCGGCGGTACAGTCGTGTGGGCGTTGCGACGCCTGCCGGGTGGGTCGCGAGAACGTGTGCTCGGCGAGCGTCATGCTGGGCAACAATGTCGACGGCGGTTTCGCCGAGTACGTCGTCGCTCCGGCAAAGGACGCCTACTCCTTGCCGAGCTCCATACCCTTGGTCGAAGGCGCGATCATCGCCGACGCGGTTACCACGCCCTACCACGCGGTCGTCATTCGGGCGCGAGTGCAGCCCGGAGACTGGGTGGTCGTGGTCGGGTGCGGTGGTGTCGGCCTCAACGTGGTTCAGATGGCGGCCGCGCTCGGGGGCCGGGTCATCGCTGTGGATCTGGTCGACTCGAAGCTCGAGTGGGCCACGAGACTGGGGGCGGTAGCCACCGTCAACGCTTCCCAGGTGGAACGCTTGGACAAGGAGGTCCGCCGCCTCACGGGAGGCCAGGGCGCACACGTGGGGTTCGAGGTGGTGGGAAAGCCCGCCACACAAGAACAAGCGCTGGCCTGCCTACGAACGGGCGGTCGCCTGGTAATGGTCGGTTACAGCCCGGAGATCATGTCCCTGAACGTGGGGCGTGTCATGTTCCGAGAACTCGAGGTCGTGGGGTCCCTCGGATGCAGGCCTGTGGACTACCCGCGCGTCATCGAACTCGTGCGCCAGGGACGGGTGAAGGTCGAAGAATTGGTGACGCACCGCTTCCCGCTCGAGGAGATCGAATCGGCGTTCGAGACGGTGCGCTCGGGTCAGGCCATTCGAGCAGTGGTGACACCATGACACCGGCGCGTCGGCAGATCCTCCCGGTCCCGGTCGCCGTCCAGTGACTGCTGCAGCTGCGAAGACGCGCACGATCATCGAGCCTTTCAAGATCAAGGTGGTCGAGCCGATCCGCATGACCACGCGGGAGGAGCGGATGGGCTACCTGGAACGGTGCGGATACAACGTGTTCTTGTTGCCGGCGGAAGAGGTTCTCATAGACCTTCTCACCGACAGCGGCACCTCGGCCATGAGCGCCGAGCAGTGGGCTGCGGTGATGCGTGGTGACGAGTCCTATGCGGGCAGTAGGTCGTACTATCGCTTCCGCGACACGGTCAAGTCGATCTTCGGGCTCCGCCACATCATCCCGACCCATCAGGGGCGGGCCGCCGAGCGCATCCTTTTCTCCACCGTGTGTCGCCCCGGCGATGTGGTTCCCAACAACACCCACTTCGACACGACGCGCGCGAACATCGAAGCGACTGGTGCCCGCGCGGTGGACCTGCCCATTCCTGCGGGCCTCGTGCCGTCGCACCGGCACCCGTTCAAGGGCAACATGGATGTCGAGCGGCTCGGGGCGCTCATAGAGGAAGAGGGCGCCGACCGCATTCCGTTGATAATGCTCACGGTGACGAACAACACGGGCGGGGGCCAGCCCGTGTCGATGGAGAACATCCGGTCTGTTGCGAAGGTGTGCCGGGATCATGAGATCCCCTTCTACATCGATGCCTGCCGGTTCGCCGAAAACGCCTACTTCATCAAACTGCGCGAGGAGGGCTACGGTACTGCTTCCGTGCGCGAGATCGTAAGAGAGATGTTCTCCCATGCCGACGGCTGCACCATGTCGGCCAAGAAAGACGGCCTGGCCAACATGGGTGGCTTTCTCGCGACCAATGACGAGGCCCTGGCCGAGCGTGAGCGGGACCTGCTCATCCTGACGGAGGGCTTTCCCACTTATGGGGGGCTTGCCGGCCGTGACCTGGAGGCGATCGCAGTGGGCCTGGAGGAGGTGCTCGAGGAGGACTATCTGGAGTACCGTCTGGCCTCGGTGCGGTATTTGGGAGAGCACATCTCGTCCTTTGGAGTCCCCATCATGCAGCCTCCCGGCGGCCACGCCATCTACATCGACGCGCAGGCATTCCTGCCGCACCTCACCCCTCTCGATCTGCCGGGGCAGGCTTTGGTCGCTGAGCTCTTCGTGGAGGGCGGGGTGAGGGGCGTCGAGATCGGCACGGTCATGTTCGGCCACCGCGATCCGGAGAGCGGCGAAGAAATCGCCGCTTCCATGGAACTCGTGCGTCTGGCGATTCCTAGGCGTGTTTACACACAGAGCCACGTTGACTACCTCGTGGAAGTCGTCCAGGCAGTGTGGGAGCGCCGGGAGTCGATCGGCGGCTTTCGCTTCACGTACCAGGCGCCGGCGCTTCGCCACTTCACGGCTCGGTTCGAGCCTCTATATCCGTTCAGCCAGGAGGGTGCCGCATGACGCCACGCGATGGGGCCACGACGGTCCTCCGTGAGGAACATCGGTTGATTCTCGCCGTGGCCGGCGTACTCGAGCGACTGCTCGATGTCCAGAACGATGGTGAGCCACTCGACATCGATGCGGTCGAGTCATGCGCAACCTTCTTTCGGCTCTTTGCCGATGCATGTCATCACGGGAAGGAAGAGGACCTGCTCTTCACCGAACTGGAGAACCACGGTCTGTCGCGGTCCACGGGGCCGCTCGCCGTGATGCTCTACGAGCACCGGCAGGGCCGGGAATTCGTGCGTGGCATGTTTGAGGCGTTGGATGGCGCACGGGGGGGTGATGACGAGGCCTCGCGCAGGCTGATGATATCGGGCCGAAGTTATATTGACCTTATACGCGGGCACATCCTCAAAGAGGACAACGTGCTCTTCGACATGGCCGACGGCATGGTGACCGGTCCCGCGTGCGAGCGGCTGTGCGAGGCTTACGACGGCGCCTGTGAGCGCGAGTTCGACGGCTGCACGAAGGCGCAATTAGAAAGGGTCGCAGCCGA
>JBGMRK010000050.1:11773-14253 GCA_048061375.1 Longimicrobiales bacterium
GGAGGGCTACGAGGTGATCGCCGAGGATGTGGACAACCTGGTGGCCATCAAGACCGAGCTTGGCTTGCGGCCGTACCTCCACTCATGCCACACCGCACTGATCGATGGATACATCGTGGAAGGGCATGTGCCGGCCGCCGACATCGACCGCTTGCTGGCGGAGCGGCCCGAGATCGCGGGGCTCAGCGCGCCCGGCATGCCGAGCGGCTCGCCGGGCATGGAGACCCCCGGGCGTCCCGCCGACCCCTACGACGTGCTCGCGTTCGACGAATTCGGCAAGACGACGGTTTACGCCAAACACTGATCCGGGCTGGTTGGGGGAGTGGCTTGGCCGTTCGCCCCTCAGTCCACGAAGTGGGCGTGCAGCTTGATAATGCGCGCGAGATCGAGATCGCCGACCTGGTCCTGTGACAGGAGCACCGTGTAGGCCGCCAACTCGGCGAGCTCCATTCGGTTCACGGCGTCGTCCAGGTCACGACCGACCGATACGGCGCCGTGGTCCTTCAGCAGGATCACACCGGCGCCTTCGGCCACGGCGCCCCCCGTGGCCCTCCCCAACTGTTCGCTTCCGCTCGGAGCGAAGTCGAGTAGCACGATCACCCCCACTGCCAATTCGACCTCGGGAAGTGTGGAGGTGATGTCCAGGCCGCGGATTCCGACTGCGGTGAGCGCGGGGGCGTGTGTGTGAACCACGGCTCCGACCTCGTCACTGGCCAGGTAGCATGCCTGGTGGAAGGGCAACTCAGTGCTGGCCCGAGCCTCACCGTGATCGTGGCTCCGCAGTGGCAGCCTCACCATGTCCCGGGGTCGAAGTTGGCCTTTGTTCGTGCCACGTGGCGTGATGAGCAGCCGATCCTCGTCGAGGCGCACGGAGAGGTTGCCTGCCAGTCCGGCGATGAGCCCGTTCTCGTGGAGTCGGCGTCCCGCTCGGCAGAGCTCCTCGGCCAGTGGATGAGTCATTGCTCTGCTGTGGCCGCCGCAAGCGCCGCGGCGAGCGAACCCTCGAACGGCGCCCGTGCGATGCCGTGCTCGGTAATGATGCCTGCCAATAGCTCACCGGGAGTGACATCGAAGGCCGGGCTCCACACGGACGCGTCCGCCGGGGCGGTGAGCCTCCCGAAGCCGCGGCGCACCTCGTCGGGATCACGCTCCTCGATCGGGATGTCCGCGCCGGTTGGGGTGGAGGGATCGATCGTCGAGGTCGGGGCCAGCACGTAGATCGGAACATCGTGATGGTTGGCCAGGACGGCCAGGCCGTACGTGCCGACCTTGTTGGCTACGTCACCGTTCGCGGCGATCCGGTCGGCGCCCACCAGTACCACGTCGGGCGGGTTGTGCGCGAAAAGCGCGGCGGCCGTGTTGTCCGAGATCACGGTGACATCGACGCCTGCCGCGCCCAACTCCCAGGCGGTGAGGCGACTCCCTTGCAGGAGGGGTCTGGTTTCGTCGGCGAACACTCGCACTCGCCGGCCCTCCTCGTGCGCCAGATAGATTGGAGCCAGGGCGGTGCCGATACCGCCGGTGGCCAGCGCGCCCGCGTTACAATGCGTGAGGACCGTCGCTCCGATCGAAAGTAACTCCAGACCGTGCTCGCCGATCCGTCGGCACATCTCTCGGTCCTCGTCCCATATGGCCTGGGCCTCTGCCCGGAGGGCGTCGGCCAGCTCGGATGGGGAGAGGTGCGTGCCGCCGTCCGCCACAGCGCGCATACGCTCCAGTGCCCACTTCAGGTTGATCGCCGTGGGGCGTGTCACCTCCAGGCGGTCGCACCAACCCGTTATGCGGGTGGCCAGGTCGGGTGGGCTGTCTGAGCGGTCGGTCACTCCACGGGCCAGCGCCGCGACGCCCGTCGCGGCGGCAATCCCGATCAAGGGAGCCCCGCGGACCCTCAAAGACCTAATGGCCTCGGCGATCTCCTCCACTGTGCGCAATTCGCGATCCACTACCCGTTCCGGGAGTTCCGTTTGATCGAGGATGACGAGGCCCCGCCCGTCGGTCGTCCAACGGAGAGGGGTAGGGTGTCGCGATGTGAGCGGATGGGTCATGCTGGAAGATAGGGTGGCGCTCGATCGCGGGCATGGAACTGTGTGAACTGCGCCGGGCTTCGGGGCGTACAAGGCGGGAGTCTGAACCGGCTCGTCGCATCGTCCCAGCTGACCTTGAAGCGCCCACATGACCGCTGCTATCGACTTTCTCCGCTGTATCCTCCGGCTGCCAGCTCACTGGATCTCATGGGTCGCCGTGCTCATGGCGGCCAACGGGGTGGTCCCCCTCTTCTACATCACGACGCCGGAGGCCCAGATCACGCTCTCTGCCATGGCGTTGGGCGCTGTGATCCAGATGGCCATGTACGCCAGGATGGGCTTCGTGCGGCTGTTGGGCGTCGGCCACATCCCGTGGCTCTTCCTGGTTCCGTGGCTATGGCTTCGGCTGGATGCCGTGCCGACCGAGGGCATGTTCAGAAGCTGGGTGGTTGCAGT
>JBGMRK010000051.1:0-10513 GCA_048061375.1 Longimicrobiales bacterium
CAAACCTTCCTGACGCTACGCCGCAGTGGAGCGATACTCGCTACGACCGGCTTAAATTTGCACAAATCTCGGTAGAGGGCTGTCCCGGCCGGTGGCGACCGAGCAGTTTGAAGGTCGTGGAACCTGCGGGCAACTAACACGGGTCGACGATGAAACTTCTGCGCAGAACGGCCAATGGCGCCCTTGTGGGTGGTGGGGCGTTCACCGTGGTGACCGTGTTTCGGTCTGTCACCTCCGAGGGCCCATTTCTCGACAGCCTCAATCCGATCCTGTTGTTCGCCTTGATTGGTGTTACGGTGGGAGGCCTCGTGGGTCCGCTGGTGGGTGCGGCGATCGAAGGCTACCGGAGTCGCCAGTAGTGAACTCGACCACAGGTCTGAATCTGGGAGCCCCCGAGCGGGGAACGGGTATGACGTTTTCGCAATGGAAGCTCGTACGCGATCACGCCTCCCCCGCACGGGTCGAACCGACATGAAGCATCGCAAGTTTTTCGCGCTCCGATTCCCCCTCCTTGCGCTGGTGGTGTGGGGCTTGTTCGCTCCCCGCTCGTTGGTGGCGGTGCAGACGCTGGGATCGGACGGCGAGATTCCCACTGATCCAGCCGTGACGGTGGGAATCCTGCCCAACGGCCTCACGTACTACGTGCGCGCGAACGACCAGCCCGAGAATCGAGCAGAGCTCTGGCTGATCGTCGATGTGGGCTCCGTTCTCGAGGATGACGACCAGCTCGGCCTCGCCCACTTCGTAGAGCACATGGCGTTCAACGGCACCGAGCATTTCGAGAAGCAGGCGCTCATCGACTACCTCGAATCGATCGGCATGCGTTTCGGACCCAGCATCAACGCTTTTACATCGTTCGACGAGACGGTCTATATGCTGCGGGTGCCGACGGACGATGCCGAGGTTCTCGAAACAGGCTTCCAGATCTTGGAGGATTGGGCGCAGGCGATCACCTTCGATCCCGAAGAGGTCGACCAGGAGCGTGGCGTGGTGGTGGAGGAGTGGAGACGCGGCCTGGGTGCTAGCGCACGAATGCGAGACAAGCAGTTCCCGGTCTTGTTCAAGGACTCACGCTACGCGGAGCGCCTGCCCATTGGGAGTGAGCGTATTCTCCAAACGTTCGACTACTCTGTGCTGCAGCGGTTCTACAAGGACTGGTATCGGCCGGAACTCATGGCGGTCGTAGCGGTTGGCGACTTCGATCCGGAAGTGATGGTGGGCTTGATTCGCGACCACTTCTCGCGGGTGCCGCCCTCTGATGATCCCCGCGCTCGAACGTACTTCGAGGTGCCTGGACAGGCCGAGACATTGCTGGCCATTGCTACCGACCCGGAAGCCACCTCGACGAGCATAGCGGTCGCGTACAAGCAGCCGGTGCCCGAGGAGGGTACACTTGCCGCCTATCGCGACGGGATTCTAGGTCGGCTCTACAACTCGATGCTGAACGATCGCCTTTTCGAGATCACGCAGCGGCCGGACGCACCCTTTTTGGGAGGGTTCTCGGGTCAGGGGAGGTTGGTGCGCACGAGTGAAGTCTACCAGCTTGGCGCGGCGGTCCGAGATGGCGGAATCTTGCCCGGCCTCGAGGCACTCCTTACCGAGGGCGAACGTGTGGCGCGCTACGGCTTCACCGGATCGGAACTGAGCCGTCACAAGACCAACACCCTGCGCGGCATGGAGCAGGCCTTCGCTGAGCGAAACAACCGGGACTCGCGCAGCTTCGCACGGGAGTACCAGCGGGCGTTTCTCCAGGGCGAGCCCATCCCGGGAATCGAATGGGAATTCTCTCTGATCGCCCGAGTGCTCCAGACCATCCAACTGGAGGAAGTGAACCGCCTCGCGGGCGAGTGGATCACGGAGCAAAACCGCGTGATTCTGGTGAATGCGCCGGAGAAGGACGACGTGGGTGTTCCGACTGAGAGTGAGATCCTCAACGTCTTCGACCGTGTGGCCGCGGCCGAAATCGCTCCGTACGAAGACGACATCGCCACGGCTCTCCTGGTTTCCGAGACGCCGGTCCCCGGCACGATCCTATCGGAGAGTACGATCGACGAGATCGGAGTGACCCACTGGGAGTTGAGCAATGGAGTACGGGTTATCCTCAAGCCGACCGACTTCAAGGACGATGAGATCATTTTGCGGGCGCAGAGTCCGGGCGGATCATCCCTGGCGGGAGACGAGGTGTTCGAGTCCGCCCAGTTGGCGGCGATGCTGGTGGGCCAAGGAGGTGTCGGGGAGCACAGCCTGCTCGACCTGGACAAGGTCCTGACAGGAAAGGCCGCGAGCGTGCGGCCCATCATCAGCGAGTTGTCGGAGGGTTTCACGGGTGGGGCCTCGCCGCGTGACGTCGAGACTTTGTTTCAACTCGTGTACCTGTACATGACGGCCCCTAGAAAAGACCAAGAGGTCTTCCAGGCTTTCCTCCAGCGGTCCAGGCCGGGCCTGGCCAATCGTGGAGCCAGCCCGGAGGCGCACTTCAGCGACACGCTGACGGTGGTCATGAGCCAGGGGAACCCTCGGGCGGCGCCGCCCGAGGTAGAGTTGCTCGACCGGCTCGACCTCGACGTTGCGTTCGGCTTCTACAGCGACCGTTTCAGTGATGCCGGCGACTTCACGTTTGTGCTGGTTGGGGCGTTCGATCTGGACCAGATCCGTCCCCTTGTGCTCCAGTGGCTGGGATCGCTGCCCACGATGGGGCGGGAAGAAACGTGGAAGGATCTCGGGATCGATCCACCGACGGGGATCGTCCGACGGCTCGTTCGCAAGGGGCTCGAGCCCAAGAGCAGCACCAGGATCATCTTCACGGGATCGTTCGAATACAGCGAGGCGAACCGCGCTTCGCTGCGCTTACTGACCGACATTCTCGAAACCCGCTTGCGTGAGGTGATGCGTGAGGATCTCGGTGGGACCTATTCGGTCACGGTAGGGGGTCGGGCCTCGAAATTTCCGGATCAGGACTATACCATCAGCGTCGGGTTCGGTTCGGATCCGGGACGAATGGAGGAGCTCGTGAATGTCGTTTTCGACGGGATCGCGACGCTCAAAGCCGTTGGCCCGACAGAGGAGGAACTCGCGACCGCCAAGGAGCAGGACCGTCGCTCCCTCGAGGAGAATCGCGAGTCGAACGGTTGGTGGGCCGGCCAGCTCATCGGCTCCGATTTCGAGGATCTGGATCCCACGCGCCTGATACGCGACGACCTGGTGGAGGCGATCACCACCGAGCAGCTCCGAGATCTGGCACGGCTGTGGCTCAACATCGAGAACTACGTTCAAGTCTCGCTGGTGCCTGCCGACCGCCCGATCGGAGACTGACCTGATGACAATTCGGTTCGATGATATCGAGTGCCTGAGCTTCGACTGCTACGGCACCCTGATCGACTGGGAGGTGGGCATTGCCGGAGCCCTCGGTCGGTTACTTGCGGCGCATGGCATCGAGTTGGGTGATGAGGAAGTCTTAGCACTCTTCGCCGAGGTCGAGCCGGCCCAGCAAGAGGGTGAGTATCGACTTTACCGAGACGTCCTGGGGTCCGTGGTCGATGCCATCGGTGAACGGTTCGGTTTCACTCCTTCGCCGTCCGAACGAGGCTCGCTCGCCGACTCGATCGCGGATTGGCAGCCGTTTCCGGATACGGTCGACTCGCTTCGTGCCCTGGGCCGGCGCTTCGAATTGGTGATCATCTCGAATATCGATGACGACCTCTTCGCGCACTCGGCCGAGCATTTGAGCGTGTCCTTCGACCACGTCATTACGGCTGAACAGTCGCGGGCCTACAAGCCGTCCCATGGCAGTTTCCATCTGGCCTTCGAGCGCATGGGCCGCGGGCCGAAAGGCGTGCTTCATGTGGCGCAAAGCCTGTACCATGACATCCGCCCTGCCAACGAATTGGGCTTGCGCTCGGTCTGGGTGAACCGGCGGGCGGGTACGCATGGGTCGGGCGCCACCGCGCCCTCCGCGGCGCAGCCGGACCTGGAGGTTCACGATCTTGCGACGCTGGTGCAGCTCATGGGGATGGGCGGGTAGGGCCATGGTCCCGTCGCTGGCTTCCCGGGACGGTCCCCGGCCATCGCTCATTCCATCGCGAATCACGTAGAGAGAACACAAAGAGAACCAATCGCGCATGTCTTGGATCCATCGCGTTCCCGAGAAAGAGGCCACAGGCCTTCTGAAGCGCCAGTTCGATGCCGCCATGACGCGGGCGGGCCGCGTCTGGAACATTGTGCGAGTCCAGAGCGTGAACCCCCTCGTGTTGGACTCGGGCATGAAGTTCTATTCCGCCGTCATGAAGGGCGCGTCGCCATTATCACGCACGCAACGCGAGATGCTCGCCACGGTGGTGTCGGTCGAGCTTCACTGCCACTACTGAACTCAGGCGCACGCGCATGACCTCCGGGCCGAGGTCGAGACAGTGATGACGGAAGCGGAGGATGCCGATGCCTTCGTGCACGCCGTAGTGCGAGATTGGCGCACCGCTCCTATGAGCGCCGCCGATCGTGCGTTGTGCTCGTTCGCGGAGAAACTCACGCACCGACAGACGGAAATGAGGGCTGAGGACCTGGAGGAGTTGAGAGGACACGGGTTCGATGACCGGGCCGTTCACGACGCGACGCAGGTGATCGGCTACTTCAACTATATCACCCGTGTCGCTGAGGCCTTGGGCATCGAGGCCGAGGACTTCATCCGGCCCTGGGGCCGCCCCGAGGAGGAGCTCTGACGTGGCCTTCATCTCGCTCGCTACAAGCGCCGATCTGGAGGCCGCTCTCGCTCAGGAGTGGGCGGTTCTGTACAAGCACAGCAACCGGTGTTGGATATGTTCGCTTGCCGTCCGCCAGGTAAGGCGATTCGCCGAGTCGCATCCCGAGACTCCGGTTTATCAGGTGGACGTCATCGAGGGGTGGGAGATCTCCAATGCCCTTGCCCAGTCACTTGGGATTCCGCACCGGTCACCTCAGGCACTGGTGGTCAATTCAGGCAGGGTGGTGTGGCATGCCTCGCACTTCGGGGTCAAGGCGCGTTCATTGGCGGGCGCACGAGGTGGCGTCTGAGCCTCGCCGTCCTTAACGCCGAGGTGTCCGTGTGCCGCCGGTGCCCGAGGTTGGTGGCTTGGCGTGAACGGGTAGCTCGCGACAAGCGTGCCGCCTTCGTGGATGAGGTCTATTGGGGGAGGGGAGTGCCGAGTTTCGGCGATCCCGAGGCGGCGATCCTCGTGGTCGGGTTGGCCCCCGCCGCGCACGGTGCCAACCGTACTGGACGCATGTTCACGGGGGATCGCTCCGGGGACTGGCTCTACAAGGCGCTTTACCGTGCAGGCCTGTCCAGCCAGGCCGAAGGGCGGAGCGCCGCCGACGGTCTCGAGCTGCGGGGCGTCTACATCACCGCGGCTGTACGCTGCGCCCCGCCCGGTAACAAGCCCACGCCCGAGGAGCGCCGGAACTGCCGGCCCTATTTGGAGCGCGAATTGGACTCCTTGGAGGGGGCGCGGGTGATCGTGGCACTTGGTGGGTTCGCCTTCAACCAGCTCTTGAGAATCTTTCGCGACCGGGGGGTAGAGATCGTGAGACCGGCGCCCCGTTTTGGGCACGGTGTAGAGGTCGCGCTCGGCGAAGGCACGGTCCTCGTGGGTTCGTACCATCCGAGCCAGCAGAACACGTTCACGGGCAAACTGACCGAGACGATGTTCGACGCTATATGGTTTAGGGCAATGGAGTTGAGTAAGGTGACATAAAGTCACACATGATATAACTGGACAAGGAGAGATTCCATGACGTCAATGAGCCGCCGGGATTTCGTGCGAACCTCGACCGCGGGATTCGCCGTGGCCGGCGTGGGCGTGTCGGGCGTCGAAGCCGTGCTCCCGGAGCATCTCTCGGCTGCCCCCGCCGTGCATACACGCAAGGCCGTTTCGCCCGTCGTGATCTCGGACGTGAGCGGCATCCGCTACCGTAACGGAGGAGATGAGAGCGCCGTGGAGCGCGCGTTTAGGCTCATCACCGAGGGCGCTGACGTGCTCGACGCCCTCATCGAGGGTGTGAACATTCCGGAGTTGGACCCCGAGGAATCCGGGATCGGGTACGGCGGATTGCCGAATGCGGACGGGGTGGTGCAGTTGGACGCCAGCTGCATGCATGGTCC
Organism: Longimicrobiales bacterium; assembly: GCA_048061375.1. Taxonomy (GTDB): domain Bacteria; phylum Gemmatimonadota; class Gemmatimonadetes; order Longimicrobiales; family Gaopeijiaceae; genus JACZXQ01. The sequence continues at coordinate 6,131 of JBGMRK010000051.1, forward strand.
CAAACGATGGGCGGGCGGGGTGGCGGCGCTGGAAGGTGTGCGCACGCCTTCACGGGTCGCCAAGGCCGTCATGGAACTGACGGACCATCACCTCCTCGTCGGTGAGGGGGCTCAGGAGTTCGCTCGCCAGGTGGGCTTCACCATCGAGGACGACCTGAACACCGAGCATTCGCGCGAGTTGTGGCTCGAATGGCGGCGCCGGGTCGACCCCGGCCACTGGCTCGACCCCGAGACTCGCGAACGGCGAGGCGCACGAGAGGAAACGGACCCCGATGTCATCGGCCGCGGAGGACGCCAGAGCCTTCGGGAGCGTAGCGACAGGTTCTATCAGGCCGGTCTCGACATGGTGGACGAGGGGCTCATCCCGGAGGAGAGCTTCTGGGGGACGATCAATTGCAACGGCATCGGGCCCACCGGGGACATCGGTGGTGTGACGACGACGAGTGGCCTGTCCTGGAAGATCCCGGGCCGAGTAGGCGACTCGCCCGTGCTGGGCGCGGGCCTTTACGTGGACGGTGCTGTGGGGGCTGCCGGGTCGACGGGGCGGGGTGAGGCCAATCTCTACAATCTCGCATCGTTCCTCGTAGTCGAGAACATGCGCGATGGGCTGCGCCCGAAGGACGCCGGCATGGCTGCACTACGGAGGATTCAGGAAAATACGGTCGAAGAGCGCCTCTTGAACGGTCGCGGATTGCCTGCTTTCGACGTGCGCTTCTTCGTGCTGAATGCCGTCGGGGAATACGCTGGAGTGGCCTTGTACGGCGCATCGGAGCGGAACTTCGCCGTGTGCACTGAAAACGGTGCGGAGGAACTTCCGCTGGAGGGCCTGCTGGAGGGTTCGCCGCGGGACTGAGTCCCGCATATCGTATCGTTTAGCCTTGGTTTCCGCGCAACCTCTCTCGAGCTAGGACCTCGACCGGGAGCCGGCGCTCGTGCCGGTCCCGGATGTCTTGTGGCGTCAACTCCTCGTCGATGATGCGGGCCAGTTCCTCCTCGCGCTTCCACATGAACTCGAGTGCCTGGAGTTCTTGTGTCATCATGCGGTGCTCCACGCTCTCGTTGAGCGCGATCTCAAGCGCAATCGAGCGCGTCTTGCCCATTCCCCACAGGGATTTCTTTCCGTCGCCCGAAACGAGCTTCTCGAGGCCTTGAGGATCGGTGCCCCCCGCTTCCCCGATGACGCGGGCGGCGTCCCGGATCGTGGCCTCCGGCGCGCCCATGATGTGCTGGTACGCGAGTACCCGCCGGAGCACGTTCTCCGACTCGGGCCCCTCGATGTTGTACACGTTGTCCGGAGTCCATGGATCGCAGCGGGGACAGGGTACTTGGACGGACATCCGACCGCGATCATCCACCTGCGGAAAGACCCACCAGGAAATGTCGTAGCGAAGCGCTCTCAAGGTACTTTGGCAGAACCTGCAATCGAGTTGGCCATGCCAGGCTGCCCACCCGAATCGGCGCCAACGGAGGATGTCGGCGGCGGGCGTATCGTCCCAGGTGATGCTGAGGTCTTCGTCTCCGAGTCCGACCAACTCGCCAAGGTACTGCATTGCCCCGAATGTGTAAGCCGCGATCTGAGATCTGGTGCTGAAGAACGAGGAGCGGCGTGCGTGGAGTTCCCGCCCGTACCGCCACCAGGATTGTTCAGCAAGACCTGCTTTTCCGACTCGGATAAGAAAGAGTTCGCCTGTATTCAGCAACGCGATGTTGTCGGTCTCGGCCACCAACTGCGATCGGTCTCGCACCATGCGCTCTAGCTGGTGAAGCGCTTCCCAGCGCTCTTCGATGGGGCAGAGATTCCAGCGGTGACAGCTTTCGCACACGACCCATAGACGGCCGCGTTTCGGGTCGAAAGCCAGTCGACGGCCGGGCGGGAGACGCCCGAAGACCCCGTTGGTGGGAAAGGACTTATGGCAGAAAATACAACGTGTGAACAAGACCACCCCCCACCAAAGACTCAACCACCCATCCCACCAACGATAACCGTCTTGACCACCCTCGTCGAACGGCACGACCCCAACGCCGTGTGCGGATAATACGTTCCAAGACGCTCGCAGGTCGGGCTGGATTGATCTGGCGTCATTCCGGGAGCGCTCGCATCATGGAGACATGCCGGACCTATCTGACCTACGATCCGACCGGGGCGCTGCCGGGTCCCCGGATCCGGCCCCAGCCGTGGGCTGGGCCGTCCAGCGAACAGCTGCGGCTATCCTTGGACGGGGATTCGTGCCGCTGATGGCGCTTGGACTCACCGGACTGATTCAGGGCTTGCGGGGGAGGCTTTTCGCCACCGAAGTGGTGACTCTGGTGCTCGGTTCGGTGCTGACCGCGGCGGCGATGCTTGCCTATGGGCAGTTGGCCGTCCACAAGGCGTTTGGCCGGCCCAAGCGTGCGTGGATGGAGGTTGCCTCGATGAGTGGCGTGCTTCCGTATGTGTTCGGCGTGTACGTGGTGGTCGGCTTCGGCCTCATGCCCCTGCGTGCTGGCCTTGGATTGGGGCAAGTCATGGCGACGCTGTTCTTCGCGGGTATGGGTGGCTGGTGCCTGCGGAGCCAATGGCGGTTGACCGACCTCCATTTGTTCGTTCGTTCGCTCTCCGAGTCCACGGGGCCAGTGGGTGGGCAGGATGCGGTAGCCGGCTGAAGCAGTCCTCGAAATGCGAAGGGAGTTGAGGTAGATTCGCGCATGCCCTGTTTCATCGTTTCGTACGAGCTCAAGCAGCCGCGCAAGCATTACGTCGACCTGATCCTCGCGCTCAAGGCTTACGAGCGCTGGGCGCAGATTCTGGACAGCACCTGGGCGGTGGTCAGCGACAAGACCGCTGCCGAGATTCGCGACGAGCTGTGGGACCTTCTCGATCCTGATGACGGGATTCTCGTGCTCGAATCGGGGCGAGAGGCCGCATGGCAGGACGTTCGTTGCGAGAATCAGTGGCTGCGCGATCATCTTTGATTGCGTTGCGGCGACGTCGGGCTCATCTTCGAACCAATCCCTGCATCGAAGTACGAAGCCCATAGACAGACTTCTCCATGTCCATGACAGAACCAGATAACCCGCCAGCGCAGGACGCCGGAGAGAGGCTGGACCAGGAGTTACCCGAGCCGGGCCTTGCGCGCATGCTTCGCGCACCGTGGTCGGTGTCGCGAAGCTGGACGCTCCCTGCCTGCATCCTTCTACTCGTCTTGATTGGCGCCGGTGACTCCCTGGTGGCAGCCAACCTCACGTTCTGGGCGCTCTATCTGGCTCCGGTCGGATGCGTGACCTGGCTGGAGGGTTCGCGGGCCGGTTACGGCATGGCGCTCGTCACCGCCATGACCGTTGTGTTGATCGAAATCGCCACGGGGACGGGTGTCATGGGACGTGGAGCGATGACCTGGAACGTGCTCCAGGGATTGGCGGGCTATGCTGCGGCCGCAGGGATCCTGGGTTTTCTCCGGGAGCGGATGGAAGAGGGAAAACGGTTCGCCGCGGTCGATGCGCTGACGTCGTTGCCGAATCGCGGATCGTTCATCGCCGCGTTGGATGCGGAGCTTTCTCGGTCAAACCGCTACGGTCGGGCGTTCACGCTCGCGTACCTGGATCTCGACAATTTCAAGGAAGTAAACGACCTCGAAGGCCACGACTCGGGCGACCAGTTGCTCAAGCGGGTAGCTGAAACCATGCGAAACGTAACCCGGCAGAGTGATGTGCTCGGGCGCCTTGGAGGCGACGAATTTGCGGCCCTGCTTCCGGAGACCACGTTCGGGCCCGGAAAGATGGTGCTGGAAAAGCTCTACAAGGAGTTGGGTGTGGCGATGGAGGAGGGGCGGTGGCCGGTCACGTTCAGCATTGGCGCGGTTACGTTCGAGACGCCCGTGGAATCCAGCCGTGAGGCCCTGCGTTTGACCGATGGCACGATGTACGCGGTCAAGCGAGCGGGCAAGGACGGCATTCAGCACGCGGTCTGGGATGGAGAGTGGGCGCTGCCCTGAGCCCCCTCGGCCATCTCCGCAGGCCGGCCGGCCGGTGGGTCTTATGAACCTTGGAGTCGACACGGGGTTCGCATCGAAGTGCCGTTCCGGCACGATCTCCGCCGAGGGATCACCACGAGTGGGGGAGGCATGGTGGAAGTGATTGCTGCGGCACCAAGGATATGTGGGACGGTGGCGCTCGTCGTTTTGGTAGGGCTCCTACCGCTCGGGGCCGAGGCCCAGGACATGAGCGTCCAAGACTACAACCCCCGGTCCACGCTCGTCGTGTCGGGGGAACCGGTGACCCGGGCGAAATTCCCGTTCATCGACGTTCACGGCCACCAAGACGGCAGGCAATCCGCCGAATCGCTGGCCACGTTGATCGGAGAGATGGACGAGATCAATCTGGCGGTCATGGTGAATCTGAGCGGAG
>JBGMRK010000051.1:10613-14229 GCA_048061375.1 Longimicrobiales bacterium
TCCACTACCGGCACGAGGGTGAGTTGGCTAGAGGCTATCTCCATGACGCGGGCGTCGAGTCCATTCTGTTCATGGACGACGCGGGAGGAGCCGACTCCGGCCTGACGTTCGTGAGTCCCGGGAGATTGGTGGTGCGCCTCGAGGACGAGGAGCAGGCGGTCGAGCTCTTGCACGACCTCGGCTTTCTCGAGGGCGAGCAGAAGGCTTGATGCCACCTCGATCCGTCTGGGTGGTTGTTTTGGCGAGCCCGTTCGGCCGCCACCTGGTGGTGGTGGGGATTTTCCTCTGGCTCTTCTTGCACGCGGTAGCGTCCTCGATTCCGAGGCCGATCGGGTTCCCTGCCAGCCCATGGGTGAATACGGTTTGGGTCGTGGCGATGACCGTAGGGCTCTTGGCTGTCGAGCTCCGCCGAAAACGGCTCACGGATTTCTTCGCTGCCCTGGGCTTATCGGGAATACCACTCTGGGGCGCAGCGCTGATCGGCGTCGGGATACTCGAGGCCTTTCTCTGGGCGGCGGTGGCCCTCGCGGGACGGGGCTGATGGAGGGGGCCCTGCTCACAGCACAATCGATAGGGAAGTCGTTCTGGTTAACGGAGGTTCTCAAGGCGGCCACACTGTGGTGCGACGCGGGGTGTATCACAGCGCTCATGGGGCGCAACGGATCGGGGAAGACCACCCTCCTCAAGATTGCGGCCGGACGACTTCGCGCGGATTACGGTACGACGCATTTCGCAGGCGAGGTTTTCGAGCGCCCGCGAGCCCGCGCATTGGTCCACAGTGGTCTGTTCTATTTACCCGATCGCGGGCTGCTGTCCACTGTGGGCACGGTGCGCGACCACCTCGACGTGGTGTGCCGGCGCTTCGGTATGGATGGACTTGAAGACACCGCAGAAATCCTGGGTATCACACACGTTCTGGATGTGAGGACGTACAAGCTCTCCGGAGGAGAGCGGCGTCGGACCGAACTCGCGATGATGCTGTTACGGAAGCCCACCTGCGTGCTGGCGGACGAGCCCATGGCCGGCCTCACACCCAGAGACCGGTTGGTGGTGGCCGAGGCGCTTCGAACGTTGGCCCGAGACGGCGCCGGCCTGGTCGTGACCGGTCACGACGTGCCGGACTTGTTCGAGGTCGCCGATCACGTCACGTGGATGGCGGCGGGCACGACGCACCAGATCGGGACGCCCGCCGAGGCCCGCAAGCACGATCAGTTCGTGCGGGAGTATCTGGGCCCAGGCGGTATCCCGGATGCTTCAGTCTCGGAGCCCGATCTTTACGGTGTCAGTGAGGGCGAGTAGCTCGTAATGAACTCCAGGAATCGGGAGACTTCGATTATGTCCCGGCCGGTGAATCCAATCGTGTGCGAGTCCAGACGGTCGACTCCAGGCAGAAGTCCGAGTAACTCGACCGGCCTGTAGTTCTTGAAACCCACCTCGACACGAATCGGGCCGTCGAGGCGGTACGGCGTGAACTCGGCCCGCCTGCGTATCCCTGCGGCAACCTTCTCGCCGATCAGCTTGTAGGCGGCGTCGGGGACCATCGTGAGGGCGGAGTGGAAACCGTAGCTCCATTTCACGACTGCACCTTCGATGTCACCCAGCAGTCCTTGGGCCTCTTCGATGATGGCGTCATCGCCCGAGATCATGACCACGGGCACCCCGAAGTAGCCTGCGATGGCCGCGTTCAGACCCGCCTCCGGCACGTCGATGCCATTCAACCGCAGGGCGGTCAGGTTCGCGCTCGACAGCGTGTGGGCTCGTACACCCTTGGTATTCGTCGTGCTCGAGTGATACCCGAGGAAAATGGCGACATCGAATGACTCGTCGATCCCTTGCATCATCATGAGCGGGCGCGGCCATGAACGCACCACGAGGACGTCGTTCGGGAGTCGCTCCAAGAGCAGGTTCTGCCCGTTACCGTGTGAATCGCTCACCACGATCCGCGTCGCGCCCCCCTCGCGCGCCGCGTCGATGGCCGCGTTCACCTCAGCGGTCATGAACTCCCTGAAGCGGCCGTACTCGAATCCGGACGGCCCGAGCTGTTCGCTGGTCACCACACCTACGACACCCTCCATGTCCGCTGAGATGTAGACGTTGAGCCCGTCTTGAGCCGTCAGGCCTACAGGCCCGGCGAGGGCCGTGATCAGGGCGATTCCGAGCGAGCGGCCATATCTGCGGTGGTTGGTCGGCCGTTGTGAATTACGATGTGTCATGGATCACCCTTTGTTGGTGTTCACCTGCGGCTTCTGCAAAGCTTCGGATCACTTGTGCGGTGGGAAGGATCTCATGGACCCCTGCCACACTTCTGCCTGCTCCCCAATACTCTAGCGATCCGCCGGTGTCCTGCGAGGCTCGCTTGAGCTGCCAAAGAGACTTGAGCGCGAAAATCGTGCGCATCCAGTGCTTGGTGCGGCCGCCACGGAGCATGACGCGCGCTATAGGTCCGGCCTTCAGGCCCATGCGCCTCACCGATGGAGTGTCGATCACGGCGACGGGCACGCCACTGATGCGCTCCGTGAGCACGATGTCCGACTCGCCCGAACTGACGATGGCATCCTTGTAGGCCTGTTTCGCTGTGCACTCCTCAGTCGCGATAAAGCGCGTGCCCATCTGGACGCCGGCATACCCCATGCTCAACGCACGCACGAAGTCGTCCGGTGCGCCTACCCCACCCGCGCACATGACCGGGAGCCCGAGGTCTCCCACCTGATCGAGGAGTTCCCGCGGTCCGAGCTGTCCGGCGTGGCCGCCCGCCCGACTGTTCACCCCGATGAGTCCGTCCACGCCGCAGTCTACGCCCTTCTGCGCCCATTTGCGCTCGGTCACGTCGTGATAGACGAGCCCACCCACCGCGTGCGCTTTTCGCGCCACCCAGTCGGGTTTGCCCAGGGATGTGATGAAGAGGCGGATGCCCTCTTCGATGGCGATGTCGATCCAGGTCTCCATGCGTTCTCGGTACTTCTGGGATGACTGTTCGATCAGGGCGTTGATTCCCACGGGCTTGTCCGTGAGCGACCGGATGTATCTGATTCCGTCGCGGAAGTCGTAGCCGTGCACGTACGTCAGAGAAATGGGTTGGAGAATGCCGATGCCGCCGGCCTCCGAAGCGGCCGCGACCAACTCGGGGTTGCTGCACGGATACATCGCGCCGCAGACGACGGGATAGGCGACGCCGACTGTGCTCGTGAAAGCGGTGTCGAGCAGGTTCTCTGTGTGCCCGCTCACGTGAGTGGAGCCAAACGCCAGGTGGCTGTCGTCGTCGACACGATATCACCCGCCTCATCCTTCACGACCGCGACGACCTCGAAGTCCGTCTCGTGGACTATCTCCGATAGCCTGCACGTGCACTCCGCCACCAAGCGGCCCCGTGCCTTCTTGGTGAAGTCGGTCGCCAGGTTGACGACGATCCCCCTGACGGTGGGGGGCAGCAGGGTGGTCATGGCCAGCCCACTCGTGAACTCACCGAGGTTAACCAGGGCTACGGCGTGGACCGAGTTCAGGTGATTCCGGATGCCCCGGCGCTCATCGAGGCGCACACGAGCGAAGCCGGGGCGCAACTCCTCGACGGCGGCCCCCAGAGCGCCGGTGTACGGCACCATCAGCCCCATCAGCCGGT
>JBGMRK010000052.1:0-14201 GCA_048061375.1 Longimicrobiales bacterium
CGCGCACCACCTTACCGTCTACGAACACAGTGCCGGCTTTCAGGCGACCATTGCCTCGGGACTCGAGTTCGTCCACGGCGTCGCTGGGCATGAGCACCTCGATGGTGTCGCCGCGTACGTCGAGACTGTCTTGGAGAATGCGTGCCGAGCGGAACAGCAGCAGCCGTCCGTCTGCCTGGTCGAATTCGGTTGAATCACCAAACGCCTGGAGCTTGCCGCGCTCGATCGCAACCCTACCCCTGGCCCTCAGGAGACTTTCGCCTTCCATGAAGATCAGGTCCGCCACGATCTCAAAAGGAGCTGCGCCCTCGTCGCCGAACGATTCCTCCTCGCCACTCGTCCCCGTAGGGCCCCGCGTGTGGAACACGGCGCGTGGCCGGCCGCCCCTGACGGTGAGTTGGTCCTCCGGTCGCCGGTCGTTGGCTTGAAGCAGCACCAACTCGCTGCCGGTGATCGTATCATTCGTTTCCAAGGTCACGATCCGCACGCCTTCAGCGGCGCCTTGGGTTTGCGAAAGGTCGCGGGCGTCGAGCCGCCCCGTGCGGGCGAAGAACTGCGCGAATTGCGCGCTCATCTCCCTACCCTGGTCGACGAATATTACGTTTCCGTAGAACTGGTGCAGGGCCGAACCCTGGAAGTGGACCGAACTGTCGGCCCGGATCCGAGTGCCTCCCTCGCACTGAAAAACCGGCTTGGTGATCCAACTGCGACGGCTGCGGTCATCCGGCCCCCGGGTCCTCGACTTCTCGGCCGAAACGAGCTCGCAGTCGCGACTTTGCGCTAGAGACGGACCCGCGCCACCCAACAGGAAACCGACCGCGAGCGCCGCACCGGCAACGCGACGGGGACCGACCATCAGCGACAGTCCCCTCCAGCGCGGGAACGAGGGTTCGTGACCTCCACCAAGGTGAAGTCGAGGTTGGCAGAGAAGCCGGAGCCCTCCACGACCTTGTCGCCCTCCCGGCTACAGGTGGCCGAGTCGCTCCAGACCCGGTTGCGCTGTGGAGCATAGTGGATCTCTTCGCTCCGGATTTCCCGGTCGATCTCCACAACCACCAGAACCGCACCGCCCACGGCAGTGACGGCCCTGTCGGCCTGGTCCAGGCGGGCCCGATCCGCCGTGAGTACCGCCCTCGCGGTGCCTGTTTGATCGTCGAAGAATTTGAGCTCGACGGAACCCCGGAGGTAGACGACCGTGGAATCACGGAAGTGGTAGGAGGTATCGGCCTTCACGATCGCCTCGCGCACGCCGTTGACCTGCAGGACGTACTCCAGATTGAAGATCACCTGGTCCGCCTGCATCGCCTCCAACTCAGGTGAAACGACCGGACCGGCGTCCTCGACGCCGCACGCCGCCAGCAGTGCGATACATGCGAGTCCCAGAAATCCGTTTTCAATTAACCGTATATGTGTCAATGTTATACCACCCCTGACCTCAAGAGATCATGGAGGTGTAAAATACCCTCCAGGCGACCGTGGTGGTCCACGACCGGAAGCGCCATGATGCCGTATTCCTCCATGGTGCGTACCGCTCCTGAGGCCAGTTGGTCCGCTCTGACCACCTGGGGCGTGTCGGTCATTACCGCAACCACACCGACATCCAGGAACTTCTCGTCATGCTCCATGAGCCGGGTGAGGTCCCCCGCCGTCACCACACCGATAACACGGTTGTCCGAGTCGACGATAGGTACGGTGCCCCGCATCTGCGCCAAGGGCACGATGCAGCCCCTCATGACCGCATCCGCATGCAGGCTCGGGTAGTCCTTGCCGTCCATGACGTCCGCCACCCGGAGGGTGAGCTTGCGCCCGAGCGCTCCTCCGGGATGCAGGCGCGCAAAGTCCTCTTCCCCGAATCCCTTGCGTTGGAGCAATACGACAGCGAGCGCATCGCCGAGGGCCATCGTCGCCGTCGTGGACGTCGTCGGCGCCAGGTCCATGGGACACGCCTCCTCTTCGACCGAGCAGTCGAGCACGACGGTGGCCTGTTTCGCCAACGGAGAGTCCGGCCTCCCCGTCATCGCGATGATCGGCACGCCCGCGCGGATCAGGTAGTCTACCAAACTGTCCAACTCACCCGTATCGCCGCTCTTCGAGACGAGAATGGCCACGTCTGTCGGCCGGACGATGCCAAGGTCACCGTGTAGGGCCTCGATGGGGTGGAGGAAGGTGGCCGCCGTCCCCGTGGACGTGAGCGTGGCGGCGATCTTGCGAGCGACGATGCCACTCTTGCCCAGACCCGACACCACCACCCGCCCCGGGAGGTCCAACAAAAGTTGCACGGCGCGCGCGAAATCCTCGTCGAGCCTCTCCGCCAATGCCTGCACAGCCCCGGCCTCGACCTCCAAGACGCGCCGCGCCTCCTGGAGAATCTCTGCCACGGTGCCGGCTTCCGCCTGGGTAATCTGTTCAGTCATTGGTGCGTTGTTCCATGTACTCGTCGACAAGACGCTCCCACTCCCCGCGTGCGGACAGCAGCGCCCGAGAGAACTCGCGCACCGCACCCTCCCCTCCACTCGACTTGGTACACCAGTGGGCGACCCGCGTAACCTCCGGAACCGCGTTCGCCACGGCCACGCGCAGCCCTGCACGCAGAAACACCGGCAGGTCGGCCAGGTCGTCCGCGACCATCGCCACATCGGTCCAGGCCAGTCCCTTTCGCTCGAGAAGGTCGTGTACGATAGGGAGCTTCTCGGCACCGGCATCCTGATGGCACTCGGTAACCCCCATTTCGGCCGCCCTGATGGAGGTGGATTCAGAGACACGTCCTGACACGAGCGCGACTTCGATCCCAGCCCAAAGCAACATCTTCACACCCAGGCCGTCTTGGATATCGAATCGCTTGAGTTCGACGGCCTCGCGACTCGCCGTCACACCCACGTAGACGCCGCCGTCCGTGAGCACGCCGTCCACGTCGAGCACGACGAGCCTGACGGCCCGCGCCAGATCTGCGTCCAAACCCTGGGCTTCCGATTCCGTCACGGTTCGACTCGGGCGGCGGCGGCGGTCCCCAGCCCCAACGCACCCCGGATGGCGAGGACATCGTCCAGCAACGCACCGAGCTTGGCGAGGGGTAGCATATTCGATCCATCGGAGGGTGCCGAGGCCGGATCAGGGTGCACCTCGAGAAAGAGCCCACTGCACCCAGCGGCTACGGCCGCCCTCACCAGAACCGGGACGAACTCGGGATCGCCGCCGCTCGATCCATTCAAGCGGCCGGGGCGCTGCACGGAATGAGTACCGTCGAAGATCACCGGCACCCCACACGCCCGAGCAACCCGGGGGAAAGCCCGCATATCCACGAACAGGTCCCCGTACCCCAGGAACGTTCCTCGCTCGGTCACGGCCACTTCCGAAGCTCCAGCCTGGCGCGCTTTATCGACGGAACCCGCCATGTCCTCGGGCGCCACCCATTGGCCCTTCTTGATGTTCACGGGCTTGCCGGTCTTTCCCGCCGCGAGGATGAGATCGGATTGACGGCAAAGAAACGCCGGAATCTGGAGTACATCCACCACTTCCGCAGCCGCTGACGCTTGGGCAGGTTCGTGGATGTCGGTCAGAACGGGAAGATCGGCGTCTTCCTTTACGCGGGCCAGCGCTTCGAGTCCGGCAGCCATGCCGGGACCCCGCACCCCTTCAAGCCGCGACCGGTTGGCCTTGTCAAACGACGCCTTGAAGATGATGGGCAGGGACCGCTCGCTCGAAACGTGGGCGAGCTCCCGGGCGATTTCCAGATTCAGACCGTGATCCTCGAGCAAACACGGACCCGAAATCAGCATGAAATCGCCGAACATCAACCGGCCTCCAGAGCCACTCCCGCTTCTTTGGCCTCGCCGGACCGGGTGTCTCCCGAAGCTCGCCGCGCGGCCGCTCCGATGAACGACGCGAAAAGCGGATGGGGTCGGGTCGGCCGACTCTTGAGTTCGGGATGGAACTGGCATCCCACGAACCAGGGGTGTTCGAAGAGTTCGACCATCTCCACCAGGAACTCCTCGGGCGAAAGCCCACTCAGGTTCAGGCCTCGTTCCTCGAGTATCTCCCGGTAGGCGTTATTCACTTCGTAGCGATGCCGATGACGCTCGCTGACCTCAGCCGCGTCGTAGATCCGGCGCGCCCTGGAATCTTCCCTGAGCATGCACGGGAATCGGCCCAACCGCATGGTGCCACCCTTTGTCGTGATGTTTTGTTGCGAATCCATCATGCAGATCACTGGATCCGGAGACTCGGGCGCAAACTCATACGAATGGGCCTCCGGCAGGTCGCAGACGTTTCGAGCGAACTCGATCACGGCGCACTGGAGGCCCAGGCAGATACCGAAGAACGGGAGATCGTTTTCCCTGGCCCACCGGATGGCCTCCAGCATACCCTCGATACCGCGCTCTCCGAATCCTCCGGGAATCAACAGACCATCGTAATTCACGAGGGGCTCGGTGAGGCTCCCGTCGAAGTCTTCGGATGAAAGCCAGTCGATCTCCACGGCTACGTCGTTCGCGATGCCCCCGTGAATGAGCGCCTCCTGAACCGACTTGTACGCATCGACGAGGTCGGTGTACTTCCCGACGACCGCGATCCGGACCCTGCCGGAGGTGGGCGCCTTGACCCGAGTGACGAGACGGGTCCAATCGGCGAGATCGGCCGGAGGGGCGTCGATCTCGAGGAGCTCCAGGACGACATCATCGAGACCCTGGCGGTGGAGCTCCAAGGGAACCTCGTAGATCGTCTCCACGTCACGTGCCTCGATTACAGCCTCCCTCGGCACGTTCGTGAACAGCGCGATCTTTCGTTTCATATTCTCGTCCAGCGGATGCTCCGTGCGGCAGATCAAGATGTCCGGCTGGATTCCGATCTCCATGAGCTCACGCACGGAGTGCTGGGTTGGCTTGGTCTTCAGCTCTCCCGCAGCGGCGATGTACGGGATGAGGGTGAGGTGGATGAAAATGACGTTGCTGCGGCCTAGTTCTTGGCGGAACTGGCGGATGGCCTCGAGGAACGGCAGGCTCTCGATATCTCCCACGGTCCCACCGATCTCGGTGATCACCACATCGTTGCCGGGCGCGATCAGTCGAATGCGACCCTTGATCTCGTCCGTGATGTGCGGAATGACCTGCACGGTGGAGCCCAGGTAATCACCCCTACGCTCCTTCGCGATCACCTCCTGATAGATTCGGCCGGTCGTGATGTTGTTGGCCTGAGACAGGGACTCGTCGATGAACCGCTCGTAGTGCCCGAGGTCCAGGTCCGTTTCGGCTCCGTCGTCGGTCACATACACTTCGCCGTGTTGGAACGGCGACATCGTGCCCGGATCGACGTTGATGTAAGGATCGAACTTCTGAAGGGTCACATGGAGCCCGCGCTGCTTTAGCAGCCGGCCCAAAGAAGCCGCAGAAATCCCCTTCCCCAGGGCGGAAACCACACCCCCGGTTACGAAGACATACTTTGTGGCACGTCCGTCAGGATCGGCCATTTCACATCCGCGCGTGAAGGTTCTCGATTTCGGCCAATCGCTCTTCCATCCGAAGCACGTCGGCCGGCGTATCCACTCCCGGGTCCGCTGCACCGACCACCGCCACACCAATGCGCAGGCCGGCCTCGAGGGGCCTCAATTGCTCTAACGCTTCCAACCGCTCCAGAGGCGAGGGCGCCAGCGCGACCCACCTCGCCAACGCATCCGCGGTGTAGGCATAGATCCCGATGTGGCGCAAGAACGGCTCCCGATCGAGCTCGTCGTCGGTCGGCTTCTCGTCCCTCTTGTACGGAATGGCTGCCCGAGAGAAGTACAGAGCACGGCCGGTGGTCGCGCGTGCGACCTTGACGGCGTCTGGATCCCTGCGTGCCGCATCCTCTGCGATAGGGGTCGCGCACGTGCCGATCTCCCAACCATCGTCCCGAATCAGCGTGATGGCGGCGCCCAGGTGCTCCTCCTTGAGCAATGGCTCGTCCCCCTGGATGTTTGCCACGATGGCGAATTCCTCAAACGCCTTGCGCCCCGCGACCTCAGCGACGCGGTCGGTACCGGAAGCGTGATCCGACGACGTCAATTCGACGGGAGCCCCCATTTCGCGGCACACCTCAGCCACCGCTTCACTGTCGGTGGCGATCACCGCGTGATCGAGCACGCTCATGCGCTCGACACGGCGCCACACCCATTCAATAAGAGGTCTGCCGAGGAGGGGATAGAGGGGTTTGTTGGGGAGGCGGGTCGACGCCAACCGCGCGGGAACGATGCCCAGAACGCGGCGGCTCATCGGCCAGTTCCTTGGCCGAATTCCTGGCCGATCACTGCAAACTTCACGCCAGGCAATCTATCCAGGGCTTGGAGCGTGGGCAACGGGTCAAAGGGCGAGAAAATTCGCAAGTAGGGTCTTTCCGTACTCGGAGAAGAAGGATTCCGGGTGGAACTGAACGCCCCAAAGCGGAAGCTCGCGGTGACGAACGGCCTGCACCTCGTCGTCGTCTCCCACTCCCACCGACCACGCCACGGCCTCCAGCACATCCGGAAGAGTCGAAGCTTCGGTGACGAGTGAGTGGTAGCGAGTTACCGTGAATGGAGAAGGCACATTCTTGAAAATCCCCACCCCCGTGTGACGCACGGGGGCCGTCTTGCCGTGCATCAGCCGGCGCGCTTTGACCGTCCGTCCACCGAACGCCTCGCCGAGCGCCTGATGTCCGAGGCAGACGCCGAGCATAGGTACGTCTCCTTCGGCCGCCCGGAAGATCTCGACGCTGATCCCCGCCTCGGTAGGGGTGCAGGGACCAGGGGAAACCACGATGTGATCGGGGCCCTTGGCAAGCAGAGCCTCCGTGGATGCCTCGTCATTGCGCACGACGATGGGATCGGCTCCCAGTTCCCCGAGGTGTTGGACGAGGTTCCAGGTGAAGGAATCGTAGTTGTCGACCACCAGCAGCATAGCAACCATTCTCGGTGTGGACCGGTTGAGCCGCAAACATCGCCGGAGCCGGCCGGCGGGTCTACCCCGGGACTCTCCGGAGAGGCCGCGCGGCAAGCAGACCGGCATGTCGAGACTCGTAGCACCCCTACACATGGCGTTATGTTTGGCCCGGTTCGATACCTTTCGAGGAGCTCCCGTTGTTCACTCGTTGTCTCGTTTGCCACACTTCGTTTCCCACGAATGAGGAACTGGGGCATTACTCGAATGGGACCCGTATCGCCTACGATCCGGCTCGGGGACGGCTGTGGTCTGTGTGTCGGAGTTGCAAGAGATGGTCGCTCGCCCCCATCGAGGAGCGCTGGGAGGCGCTCGAGGAGATCGAAAAGCTCGTCACGGACAGGGCTAAGCTCCTCTCACAGACGGACAACATAGCCCTGCTGCGGGCGGGTCACCTGGACATCGTAAGGGTGGGGCGGGCGAATCTGACCGAAGAGGCGTGGTGGCGCTACGGTCGCGAGTTGACGGCTCGACGGGAACGGCACCAGAAGATGACGTTCATAGGCACGGCCGCCGCCGGGGCCGCCATCGCCGGCGGCTGGCTCACAGGAGGATCAGCCTGGCTGGTGGCCTGGTTCTTGTGGGACAACGCGCCCGACAAGGTGGCCGACTTCGCGAGGTGGATACGCTTCGGAAGTACGGCGTGGTACGGGCACGAGGTGTGCCAAGCGTGCGGGTTCGTTTTCAGCACGATCGATTACAAACAGCGGGCGGGACTCATCCTTTTGCCTGACCAGGAAAACGGCACCCTCGGTGTCGCGCTCCGCTGCCCAAAGTGTGGCGGCTACCGCGCCAAGGCACCGAACCGCTTGGGAGAAGGCGGGTTGCAGCTGACCGGGCGTGAGGGCGAGCAAACGGTCCGCCGGGTCCTCGCCTTCCACCACCATGCCGGCGCGACGGAGAAAAAAGTCCGGTCGGCGACGCGCCTTATCGAAGAAGCGGGAAGCGCCCAAGACCTCTCGCGCATCGTGGTGAAACAGGGCCGCCGGCTCGGCGATCTTCAACGCACTGGCGCGATCGCTCTCGAAATCGCTGCGAACGAAGCGGCAGAGCAGCGGCTGCTCGAGTTGGAGGTCTCCAGCCTCGAGGCGCACTGGCGCGCCGAGGAGGAGCTGGCCTCGATCATCGACGGTGAGCTCACGCCTCTGCCGCTCCTCGAGAACCTGAGACGGAAAGCGACCGGCCAGGTTTGATGAGCGTCTCACGGCTCGCCGGCGTTATCACGACCGGCCTCCTGCTCCTGTCGGCACTCGGGTGCGACCGCTCTCGGTCCTCGGACGCCACGAGCGAACGACTCCGGGTCGTGGCATCGATCTTCCCGATCGCCGATCTTGCGAGCGCATTAGGCGGCGAGGATATCCAGGTCGATGTGCTTCTCCCGCCGGGTGCTGCCCCCTCCACGTTCGAGTTGACGCCGGGACAACTCCGTTCACTGCGCGCAGCCGATGTCTACCTTTCCATAGGCGCCGGGCTCGACACCTGGGTGGGCGCCTCGAGCCACGCTGACGCCCAGGTGGTCGTCCTAACTGAGGGGCTCGAGCTCATCGCCGCCGGAGATGATGGGCACGACGGGAATCCACACGTCTGGCTCGACCCCGTGTTGGTGCGAGATCGCCTGCTCCCCCCGATCGCGCTGGCCCTCCAGGCCGCGGCCCCGGAGGCCAGCGAGCGCATCTCGCAACGGTGGGGGGAGCTGGCCGACTCACTGAGCAGTCTCGAGGCGGAGATCACCCGCGCGCTCGACCCTCTCGACAATCGCGCCTTTCTTGCCAGCCACCCCGCCTGGACGTATTTCGCGCAACGATTCGACCTGACAGAGTTGGGGACGGTGTATGAGAGTCCCGGAAACGAGCCTTCGCCACGTGCGCTGGCCGCGTTGATCGACAAAGCACACGCAGAGGGCGTCACGGTAGTGTTCGCCGAACCACAATTCGGTGAGGCGGCCGCCTACGCGCTCGCCGATGAATTGGGGGGAAGCGTGTTCGTCCTCGACCCTTTGGGAGGACGACACATGCCGGGTCGGGACAGCTACTTCGCTCTATTGCGGTACAACACCGCGCAACTGGTCGCCGGCCTGGGAGGCCCGGAATGAGCACCGCCTCGCCTGCCATTCGGCTGGACGATGTGTGGCTCTCCAGGAGCGGAGCACTCGTCCTCGAATCCCTGTCATTCGAACTCGAGCAAGGCCGGTTCGCCGCGCTGATTGGCCCCAATGGCGCGGGAAAGACCACCTGCCTGCGCCTACTGCTCGGATTGCTCAAGCCCTCACGGGGGTCGGTCGAGGTCTTCGGCCGGCCGCCGGGCCGGCTCGACCGGCCCTTGGGTTACGTGCCGCAGCGGGTCCGGATTCCTCGCGGGTTTCCGCTTACCGTACGCGAGATGGTGCTCATGGGGAGATACGGACGTATCGGAATCGGGCGGCGTGCCCGATCCGACGACTACCGGGCCGCGGACGCCGCGCTCGAGAAGGTGGGTCTGTCCGACATTGCGGGGCGCCGCTACCAAGATCTCTCAGGCGGTCAGCAACAGCGAGCACTCATAGCCAGGGCACTGGTCGGCGAGCCTCTACTTCTCCTGCTGGACGAGCCCACAGCCAGCCTGGACGCTGCCGCCCGAGCGCGGTTCTACACGCTCGTCTGTGATCTTCAGCGTGAGCGCGGACTGACCCTGCTCGTTGCGTCACACGATCTGGAAGATGTCGCCCTCCATGCAGACGTGCTGTTCCTGCTCGACCGAACGCTTCGGGCGTCCGGCCCACCGACCGAGGTGCTGCACACTCCAGAACTTGCGCGAGCCTTCGCCTTCCCTTCCCCGCACACGCACGGGGGCGAAGCGCCCGGAGGCGGCCCGACGTGATGGATTTCCTGTCCTACGGCTTCATGCAGCGGGCACTGATCGCGGGGACCCTGCTGGGCGTTACGTGCGCGGTGCTCGCGGTATTCGTCGTGCTCCGGAGGATGGCCTTTATCGGAGTCGGGATTTCGCATGCGGCTCTCGGGGGAGTTGCCATCGGTCTCGTCCTGGGGGTCTCTCCCGTTTTGTCGGCCGGGGTATTCGCGGTGATCGTCGCATGGGTAATCGGATGGATCACCAGTCGAGGCGAAATCTCGGAGGACACCGCAATCGGCGTATTCTTCCCGACGGCGATGGCACTGGCCGTCGCCCTCATGAGCCTTTCGCAAACCTACCGACAGGACCTGCTGGGTTATCTCTTCGGCAATATCCTGTCCATACGACCGTCCGACGTCTGGGTCCTGGCCGGGTTGTCCGGTGGGACGCTGGCCTTGCTCGCGATGTTCTTCAAGGAGTTCCTCTTCCTTGGGGTGGATGAGGAAGGAGCCAGGGCCGCCGGCCTTCCCGTGACGGCCTTACATTACCTGCTGCTCACGCTCCTGGCCGTGACGGTGGTCGCCGCTATGAAACTGGTAGGGGTGGTGCTCGTGTCGGCGTTCTTGGTCATTCCGGCCGCCACCGGGCAGTCGGCGGCGCGATCCATGGGAGGCATGCTCGCGGTGTCGATCGGGTCGGCCCTCGTGTCGGTCGTCGCCGGGCTCGCGCTGTCATGGCAGTGGAACCTGCCATCGGGAGCGTCGATCGTGCTGGTGGGCGCGGGCATCTTCTTCGCGAGCCTCACCCTGGGCATGCGCGGCCGGCGTGTCGATCAGTAGTCCACAGGGCGCAGGTAAAACTGTCCAATCGCACTCGAGGACAGCATGGCCACCGTGGGCAACTCGCGCTTCCAGTGCGTGGAACTCAGCCGCTTCCACACCAGGTCGACTTCGCCCTCGGGGAAGCCGTACTCCTTGAGCCCTTCCGCCGTATAGCCCTTCAGCAACCAATGCAGGATGGGATCGGCCCGGTGGTAGGAGATTCCGAGCTCATCCTCGTCGTTGATGCCTCGCACGAGATCGGCCGAGGCGGGCTTATTCACGATCACGTCGGGTACGCCCAAATGCCGCGCCAGCGCCCATACTTGGCCCTTGAACAGGTCGCCCAGCGGGTTGATCGGAGGTGAGTCGTCCGCATGCCAGGTGTAATAACCCAGCAACCGCTCCGACTTGTTGCCGGTACCCAACGGCAGAGCGCCGAGCCGGGCCGATTGGTCGAAGAGGATCACCGACCGGACGCGTGCGGCAAGATTGCCACGCCGAAGTGGCGAGAGGTCGGGCTCGTTCGTCTCGACGTAGGCATCCACCGCACCCGTGATGGTTATCGTCCGACCATGTGCGCCCGTCTCCTCCAGCACGAGTCCCGCGTGTTCCAGGCTCTCCGAACTCGATGTCGCATACGGGAGCCGGAACCCGTAGACGTTCTCGGGCCCCAACGCGCGAACGGCCAGGTACGCCGCTACGCTGGAGTCGACGCCACCGGACAGGCCGATCACCACGCGCTCGAACCCTCGATGGCGCACGACCTCCTCTCGAATGAACTCCACCAGCACACGCTCGACCAACTCCAGATCCAGATCCAGCATGCTCGTGTCGTCCGGGTCGAGTCCCGGAAGCGAGGGCGTGATCAGGTCGAGCGCTCGTTCTTCACCGGGAGGCCCAGCCGCATCCTGTGGCTCGGTGAGCGTGCGGGACTTGGCTTCCTCCAACGCCCGCTGCAGGGGGGGAAGGGCTCGTTCGAGGTCGGCCAAGAGCGGAGTCTCGACCCTGGCCCGGTCGATGGCGCCGCGATCGAGCCCGACCACGGTTACACCTTCCTCCAGAAGGGGGCCGCGGCCAATCACAGTCCCGTCGGGTCCCACCGCGAGCGATCCACCCGCGAAGATCTTTCCACCTTCGGAGCCGACGAGCTGTGACACGACAATGAAGACGCCGTGCTCTTGCGCCACTGCCGGAGCGATCAAATCCCAGCGCTGGAGATTCTTGGGCATACCCCCGTTCCCGGGCGAGAAGTCCCGTGCCGGCGAAGCGCTTGCCACCAGCACCACTTCGGCACCACCGAGCGCTAGGATCGTCGCGGGCAGCGAGTGCCACATCTCCTCGCAGATGAGCATGCCCATGCGCCCGAAGCGGGTGTCGAAGGCCCGTATCTCTCGCCCATGCTCCAAGAAGCGAGCCTCGTCGAAGACGCCATAGGTAGGCAGAAACATCTTTCGATGGACGTGCACCAGTTGGTAGCAGCCGTCCAAAGCACCGAAGTACGCGACCGAGTTGAACAAGCTCCGCTGGTACCGTTCGTAAAAGCCGAGCACCACGTCCGGGGCCCCTTCAGGGGCCTCTCCAAGGCCGACTGCCACGTCCTCGGCCGCCTGGGCAGCCTCGGCGACTCCTCCTTCCAGGAAGTACCCACTGAGGCTCGCCTCAGGGAAGAGCAGAACGTCGGCGTCACCCGCGTGACCATCGACAAGCTCACCAATCCTATCGAGATTGGCGGCGACATCCGCCTTGGTCGGCTTGAATTGAATCAGGCCCACTCTCATAGGACCCGCCTCTCCGTAAGGGTCCCCGGTTGCGGCGATACACCCTTGATGCTCATCGTTGATAACATGCCTCACAAAGGTAAGCTGTCTCCCTGTGTAACGGCAGGACGAAACGGCCGATACTCGGGGCACGCGCCCCAGCACGAGGGAACGAGGGTCATAAGCAGGGTGTTAGTAACGCACTTCCGAAATACAACCTAGCGATGAGCCGGCACATGATACGAAAAACGCTTCTCCTTCTAAGCGCCATCAGCGTCGTGGCAGTTCCCGCGGCAGCTCAGAACCGGGCTTCAGAGCGTGCTCTCCGATCGTCTTCGGACGCCCAGGTCTTCCTTGGAGCGTTCCAGGCCATCCGTGATTACGGCCTCATCGCGCACGACGACTCCACGCTGTGGGACAAGGCCCTCGATGGCCTCATCGCCGGGTTGGACGACCCCTACGCCACGGTCTTCACGCCCGAAACGTTCGATGAGTTTCAAGAGGGCAACACCGGCAGTTACGCGGGGATCGGTGTCCAGATCACCAACCTGAATGAGACGATTACGATCACAGCGGTCTTCCGGAATACACCAGCGGCGAACTCGGGCTTGCTGGTGGGTGACCTCATCGTCGGCGTAAACGGAGTGAGCACAAAAGGGTGGACCACCGGGCAGGCCTCGGATACCATCCGGGGCGAAGTCGGCACCGATGTCAATCTGACGGTCGCCCGCCAAGGCTTGACGGCGCTCATGTATCACACGATGGCCCGTGACAGCGTTCACGTATCATCGGTGGTCGCGGACATGGTCACGCCCCGCGTCGGATACGTCGCGCTCGATCGCGTAGCCCGATCCTCTGCGCAGGAGGTGGACTCGGCGCTCACCTACCTGGCCGCCGCTGAGGCCATCGTTTTAGACCTGAGGGGCAACCCCGGAGGCTTCTTGGACGAGTCGCTAATGTTGAGCGACCTCTTTCTCGAGAAAGGGCAGCGCCTAGCCAGCCTCGAGAGCCGCACGCCCCGCGCGGGAAGAGGCAATAACGACGAGGTGTGGGATGCCAAGCGGGCGGCTCGTATTCCTGGCAAGCCGATCGTGGTGTTGGTAGACCGCTTTTCGGCCTCTGCTGCGGAGATCGTGGCAGGAGCGCTCCAAGATCACGACCGCGCCGTGGTCCTCGGTGAGCGTACGTTCGGCAAGGGGATAGTCCAGAGCGTCATCCGGCTGTCGGAGTCCCGGCACCTGCGCCTCACTACAGGCGAGTGGTTCACACCGCTGGGCCGCTCCCTGCACAGACGTAGGGACCAGCAGGGCCGCCCCCTACCGGAGGTTCCCGAGAACTTCCCAACCGTGGTCACACAGGCCGGCCGCGAACTTTCCGGAGGAGGAGGCATATTCCCGGATCTCGAGATCCCGGCCGATACCCTCAAGACCATGGAGCGAGTCTTTCTGTCGCAGGCCGCGGGGGACAGCGTTCCGGTGGGGCTCCGCATCGAAGAGTTCGCGTTCGACGTCGCCACGCGTCTCAAGGATCAGGGCGCCGAGCCCGCGCTGGATGAGGCTGCGTTTCGAGGTTTCACGGAAGGGCTCGCTGAGGAGGGAAACCTACAGGAAGCCCTCGCCGATCCGGTCGTGCTCGACTACCTCAAGTGGCGCGTGATGGTGAGCGTGGCCAACCGCATGGACCGGCTGGGAAAATCACTGGAGATCAGAGCCGAGCGGGACCCGGTTCTATCCGAAGCGATCCGCCTGCTCGGCGAGGTGAAGACCCAGCCCGAATTATTCGCGGTGGTCGATCAGCGCGAGATGGACCGCCGCAGGGCCAGCACGGGCGGCGGCGAGCGCTAGTGTCCT
>JBGMRK010000053.1:0-4497 GCA_048061375.1 Longimicrobiales bacterium
CACGGGACCGCGCGCGCGGGCTGAGGGTCGCGCGGGCGCTCCGTGTGGGCGGCGTTTCGATCAACGACAGTCTCAGCCACTTCGGCGTGGCGGGGCTCCCCATGGGCGGCGTCGGGGACAGCGGCTTCGGGCGGCGACGGGGAGTCGAGGGGCTCGAGGAGATGACCCGGGTCCGCACCGTATTCGTGGATCGTCTCGGTCTGAAGCGCGAGCCTTGGTGGTTCCCCTACGACGAGCGCGGAAGGCGACTTACGCGGGCGGTTCTCGCCTGGCGAGCCCACGGGGGCATCGGGGGGCTTCTTCGCGCCGCATGGCGGCTGCTGGGCCGAGGAGCGTAACGGCGACGGCACCCGTCGCCGCGCGGGTCGCGGGTCACATCGCGTGATTCGGGGCGAGGCGCTCCAATTCCAGCCCTGCGATCTCGCGCAGCGCTGCCTCCACGTAATGAACTACCATCTTCGAGCGCCACTGCAAGGTGAAGTCGGTGTTGTCCAGTGGGGTGGCCACCTTGCGTGTGGCCGCGGCAGCCTCCGCGATGACTTCGGCGGTCAACGAGTTACCCACGAGCACCGTCTCAGCCGCTTCGGATCGCACGGGCGCGGACGCCACCGCCCCCAGCCAGACCGCAGCCTCGGAGACCACGCCATCGTCATCTCGGCGTACGGCAACCGCCACGTTGAGCACGGCGAAGTCGATCGAGCCTCGGCGACGGAGTTTCCAGAAGGACATCTCGATACCGTCGGAGGGTGGAAGCACGACCTCGGTCAGCACCTCGTCGGGCTGCTTGGCGAGGAAGTCGATCCCGTCGTCGCGGTAGAGATCGGCCACGGACACCTCGCGCTCACCCGCCGGTGACACCAGTCGGACCCGGGCGCCGAGGGCGCACAATACCGGCGCGGCGTCGCTGGACGACACCGCCCAGCAGCGCGGCGACTGCGGTGCCACCCAGCAGATCGTGCCACCTTCCTTCAGGCAGAAGTCGATCGAGGTGCGCCACTCCTCGGTTTGGTTGTAATAGGTGCAACGCGTGTCCAGGCAGAGGTTGCCGCCCAGCGTAGCCATGTTTCGAATAGCCGGCGACGAGATCGACTCCACCGCGCGGGCGAGGGCCGGATACGCCGCCCGCACGATCGGGCTCGCGGCCACGGCGGACAGGGTGGTCATCGCGCCGATGCGCACCTCGCCGCCGACCTCTCCCCGGATGCCGGACAACTCGGAGACGCGCTTCAGGCTCACGACCACATCGGCCGACTGGTGCCGTCGCTTCATGTTGGGCCACAGGTCGGTACCTCCGGCCACCAGACGGGTCTCGCCGTCCGACGATGCCACTAGGGCCATCGCGTCGGCCAAGCTTTCAGGCTGGTGAAAGCGAAAGACCGGTAGGCGCATCATGGCTTGGAGTCCTTCCGGACGCCGTCGGTCATCGTGCCGGATCCCTTCCGAACGCCGGCCTCTTCGGTGTTCGTGGCCGTCCCGTCCCCACCCTCATCCGGAGTCGGCACCATGAGCGGTACACCGAAGTCGACGTCCGGGAAGGCCCGGGGTCCATAGCGCCCATCCCCGCCGGCCGCCTTGTCCTCCAGTGCCTTGCGGATCATGTGGGGCCCAATTGGCACCTGGTCGATGCGCACCCCGACCGCGTCGAAGATCGCGTTGGCCAGCGCCGGGATGACCGGGAGGAGCGGACCCTGGCCCACTTCTTTGGCCCCGAACGGCCCCTCGGGATCGGGGTCCTCGATCAGGTACGTGGTCACGGGCGGCATCTCGTGGAAGGTGGGGCTCTTGTACTCGAGGATCGACGGCACCTTGTGCACGAGTGCGTTTGATCGGCTCTTGGGAAGACGCCGGAACACCTGCTCCTCCATCATGGCCTCGCCGAGCCCCATGTATACGCTGCCCTCCACCTGGCCCATGGTGAGCACCGGGTTGATGGCGCGGCCGATGTCGTGTGCGATCCAGACGTGCTCGACCCGGTACAAGCCTGTCACGGGGTCGACCTCCACCTCGATTATGCACGCCGAGTATGAGTAGGTGGGTGAAGGGCCGACGCCACTTCCCCGGTAACGGCCGGGAGCGCGCGGGGGAGCATACGAGCCGGTGGTGGCCAGCGCGCCGAACTTCTCCTCTGCCCGCTGCACGGCCTCCGCGAACGGCATTCCGTTCTCCGGGCTCCCCGAGTCGAACACGCGGCTTTCGGCGAACACCAGCCTGTCCGCGGGCACATCGAGCTTCTCGGCGACCGCCTCGGCCAAGCGGTCACGCGCGCGCTCGGCCGCCTGGATGGCCGCCCGGCCGACCATGAGCGTCACCCTCGAGGAGTAGCTTCCGAGATCCACGGGAGTAAGGCCGGTGTCGCCCACGCACAGGAGCACGTCGTCGAGCCCGATGCCCAGGACCTCGGCCACGCAAGCCGCCAGCACGGAGTCGGAGCCCTGGCCGATCTCGGCCTCGCCGCAGTACGCGGCGACAGTGCCCGTGCGATCCAGCTTGAGCTGCACGGCGGACTGTGGCAGGTGGTTCCAATGGATCGGAAGGCCCGCTCCGGTCAGGTAGGACCCACACGCCAGGCCCAGGCCGCGGCCATGCGGAAGTGACCGGAAGCGGTCTCGCCACCCACTCCCGTCGACAACGGCTTTGATGCACTCGCCAAGCCCGATGCTCCCCACCTTCAGGTAGTTGGCCGTGATCGAATCGGGCGGGAGAAGGTTGTTCAAGCGAAGATCCGCCGGGTCGATGCCCAACCGTTGCGCGGCCTTGTCCAGGTGCACCTCCAGCGCAAAGCGCGGCTGCACCGTGGCGTGACCCCGTTTGGGCCCGCAGGGGGGCTTGTTGGTGAACGCGCGGATGGAGTCGAAGCGGTAGCGGGGCAGCCCATAGGTCACGGTTTGCAGGGCGCCCGTATAGTAAGTGCTCGCCACGCCGTAACTCCCGTACGCTCCGCCGTCCAGGGCGGTCTTCAGGTGCTGCGCGACCATCGCACCGTCCTTGGTGAAGCCGGTGCGAAGGTGCATGAGCACCGGGTGCCGGCCCCGGTGGCAGTAGAAGACCTCTTCCCGGTTCAGGCACACCTTCACGGGCCGCCCGGTGACCAGGGCCATCTTGGCCGCGGCGATCTCGTGGTTGAAGATGTCGCTCTTGCCCCCGAATCCTCCGCCCACCGAACAGGCGATCACGCGCACGCGCGAAGCAGGCATGTCCAGCACCTTGGCGAGCACCTTGTGCACGTAGTGCGGGGTCTGCGTCGAGGAGTAGAGCGTGATGCGCCCCCCACCTTCGGGCACTGCGACCGCCGCGTGCTGCTCCAAGGGGAGGTGGGTGTTTCCCTCGTAGAACATCACGTCCTCGAAGATCTCGTCGGCTTCGGCGAACCCGTCCTCCACGGCCCCGAACTGCAACGAGATCTTCTTGTGGAGGTTGCCTTCGTCGCCATAGTCGTGGATGAGCGGCTCGGGTGTCTCGAGCGCCTCGTCCACGGAGGCGATCGTGGTCAGAGGCTCGTACTCGATCTTCACCGCCGAGCAGGCGTCGGCCGCCTGGTCCTCCGTCAGCGCGGCGACGGCCACCACAGGGTCGCCCACGAAGCGCACCTTCTCCAGACAGAGTGCGTGTTCGTCCTCAGAGACGGGCAGAATCCCGAAGGGCTCGGGCATGTCCTTGCCCGTGAGCACGCCGACCACCCCGGGCATCGCTTCAGCCTCGGACGTGTCGATGCTCAGGATGAGGGCGTGGGGTAGGGTGCTGCGCACGAGCCTCATGTGGACCGTGCGCGGGAACGTGATATCGTCCGCGAAACGCGTCTGGCCGGTGACCTTGGCCCAGCCATCCACGCGCCTGAACGGAGTGCCGACGATGCGCAGGTCGTCCTCGTGCCTGGAGCCGGGCGCGCTGTCCGGTGGCGCCTGATCGGAGGCCTGGTCTGGGGCGATCACTTGCCCGGAGCGAGGGGAGGTCATGAGCCGTCTCCTGGAACGCTGGACCCGAACAGCGCTTCCCTGGCGGGCCCCGCCTCGGCGTCCCCGCGAGCCACACCCGCCGCCCACTCAACGGCCTCGATGATTTTGTGGTAGCCGGTGCACCGGCACAGATTGCCTGCTAAGGCCGTACGGATCTCGGCCGCGCTGGGATCATCGTTCTCGGCGAGAAGCGCTTTGGCGGTCATGAGCATGCCGGGCGTGCAGTATCCGCACTGGGCCGCGCCAAGGTCGGCGAAGGCAGCCTGGAGGGGATGAAGCTCGTGCCCGTCCTGTAACCCCTCCACCGTCTCGATGGAGCGGCCCTCCATCTCGGCCGCGAGTGCCAGGCAACTCAACACGGGCTCGCCGTCCACCAGCACCGTGCACGTTCCGCACTCTCCCAGCTCACAGCCATGCTTGGTGCCGGTGAGGCCGCACTCCTCGCGCAGCACCTCCAGCAACGTGTGATGGGTTGGGAAGGCCACGCGCAGGTCCTGCCCATTCACGCGCAAGGTCGCAGTCGTGTAATCATCCATGACTAGAG
>JBGMRK010000053.1:4597-8515 GCA_048061375.1 Longimicrobiales bacterium
CGGCTGCTCCCTCCGCGTTCTCGCCGACCCAAGCGGCCAGATCCACGAGCCCATTCAGGGTCTCGTCCTGACAGAAATAGAGCAGCGCCTGCTTGTTCTCGAAGTAGTAATAGAGGTTGCCGACCGTCATGCCGAGGTCGGAGGCGATGTCCCGCATCCCGGTCTCGTGGTAACCGTGCTTCCCGAACGCGTACGATGCCGAGCGAAGAATCTCCAGCTTCCGGGCTAGTGCCTTCGGGCCGGCAGGACCTGTCACAATTTGAACCATGGTTCAAATTTTATCGAACGACTCCCATCCGGGCAAGGCCGCAGTCGCTGCCCGACTCCTCGAAGAGGTGGCCACGAGGCCGACCACCACTCCCACCACTCTTCCCGAGACCCATCAGAATGCTCATCGTCGCGACAAGAACTCTTCCAGCGCCAGCGGCTCGGCCGGGAGACGCTCCACGACCGCCTCGGCATCCAGCCGCTCGGACAAGCGGGCAGGCACCGTCACCTCTCCGCCGATCGCCAGCCCGACTACCTCCGGAAACTTGGCGGGATGTGCGGTGGCGAGAACGATCGGGGCACCCTGTGGCCAACGCCGGCGACCAGCTCGCAGCCCCAAATAGCCGACCGCCGAGTGAGGGTCGAGTACGTAGCCGGTACGGTCGACCACATCCGCGATGCAGCGTCGGGTTTCGGGGTCGGTGTGGGCACTTCCCTCGACGTCGGAGCGAAGACGCCCGAGGTCGTCCCCGTAGAGCGCCCGGATGCGCTCGAAATTGCTCGGAGTCCCCACATCCATGGCGTTCGAGATCGTCGGGCGCGATGGCCGCAGCCGTAGCACTCCGGTCTCCAGGTATTCGGGCACTACGTCATTCACGTTGGTCGCGGCGACAAATCCGGCGGCCGGAACACCGATGCGCCGAGCCATCAACCCGGCCGCGAGATTGCCGAAGTTGCCCGAGGGAATGGAAAAGAGCGGCGGGCCCGCGCCCGGAGGCAGTTGAGCCCAGGCATGCGCATAGTAGAACATCTGCGGAATCAACCGACCCACATTGATGGAGTTGGCCGAGGTCAGGCGCACCGACGCCCGGAGTGATTCATTCGCGAACGCCGCCTTCACCATCGACTGGCAATCGTCGAACGTGCCGTCCACCGCCACCGCGCTCACGTTCCCGCCCAACGTCGTGAGCTGCCTTTGCTGTCGAGGGCTCACCCCTCGTTCCGGAAAGAGAACCACGGTACGCACCCCCTCGACCCCGCGAAACGCGTGAGCCACCGCGCTTCCGGTGTCACCCGACGTGGCCACCAGCACGGTGAGTTGCTCCGTACCCGGTTCCAGGTACTCATCGATCAGGCCCGCCATGAACCGGGCCCCCACATCCTTGAATGCGAGTGTCGGCCCGTGGAACAGCTCGAGCACGCGGACGCCGTCGGCCAACTCGATCAACGGCACCGGAAAGTCGAGCGCGCCAGTGAGTCTGTGCGTCAACGAATCGGTCGAATGGTCCCCGAACAGATGCCCGGCCAGCACCTCGGCGACATCCGAGAACGTGGCGCCCCGGAGCCCCTCCAGGAGTTCCGGAGCAAGCGGATCGAGGCGCGCCGGCATGTAGAGTCCGCCATCCGGCGCCAAGCCCTCGAACAGGGCCGTGCGGAGATCCACCGAAGGTGATCGTCCCCTGGTGCTGACCAGTCTCACGGCGCCGGCGCGTCGTCCGAGAGGATTCGAGCGCCTTCCCTCGCTATTTCGGATACGTGGCGGTCGGCTCCCTCGACGCCCGCACCGGCGAAGGCCCCGGCCATGGCATCGGCAACCGAGTGTGCGTCGGCCAGGCTTCGGCACAGCGCGAACAGCGACGGTCCGGCCCCCGAGATCCCGGCGCCCAAGGCGCCGGCCGCGAGGGCCGCGGCGCGTACGGAGTCGAGGCACGGCACGAGAGATCTGCGCACGGGCTCGGCGATCCGGTCGGCCAAGGCTCGGCCGAGGAGATCCAGATCGCCTGAGTGCAGCGCGGATACGAACGCGGAGACGTCCGCCATCTGCGCCACCACCGTGTCGAGTGGCAGGCTTTCGGGAAGAACGGAGCGGCCCTGCTCGGTGAGGATCTCGTGAGGCGGGTGTACCAGGGCGACCGAGAGGCCCGCCGGTACCGGCAGTTCGACCACGTCGACCGGATCGCCGTGCCGGCAGAGTGCTATCCCACCGTAGAGGCAGGGCGCCGCGTTGTCCGTGTGCCCGGCCCCCGCCGCCACCCGCTCGCCCTCGAGCGCGCACGCCAGCAACGCGGGTCGGTCCAGCCCCGAGCCGAGGATCGCATCGGTGGCGACGGCGGCCGCCACGGCGCTCGCCGCGCTTCCGCCCATTCCGGAAGCGAGCGGGAGTCCCTTCCACAACTCCAACTCGATCCCCTGCGGCCCGCCGCTAACGGCGATGACGGCCGCGGCCGCGACGCCGGCCACGTTCTCGCCCGCATCGAGCGGCAAGCGGCCGCCGTCACCGTGGATCGCGCCGATCGTCACGCCCTCCTCGGATGACCGGCGAGCGACGACCTCGTCCCCCGGACGCTCCAGCGCGAGCCCGAGCACGTCGAACCCACAGATCACGTTGCCCACGGTCGCGGGCGCGAAAGCGCGTACGGTGTCCATGCCGGTCACGTTCGGTGTGGGCCGCCGGAGCGTCAACCCGGCGGGGGTACGCTTGCCTCACCCCGTAGCGGATCTGCACATTTCAAGATCACTTGGCGACAAGCGGAGCCCGATGACCACGAGCGCGCCACACCACCCGACCAGCCACTGGCACACCCTCGACGATGGGCGGGTCCAGTGCGACATCTGCCCGCGAGCGTGCAAGTTGCGCGACGGGCAGCGTGGCCTCTGCTTCGTGCGCGCCCGAGAGGGCGACGAGATCGTCCTGACCACGTACGGCCGGTCGAGTGGCTACTGCATCGACCCGATCGAGAAGAAGCCGCTCAACCACTTCCTTCCGGGCACACCTGTCCTCTCGTTCGGCACGGCGGGCTGCAACCTGGCATGCAAGTTCTGCCAGAACTGGGACATCAGTAAGTCCCGGGAGATGGACACGCTCATGGACCAGGCCTCACCCGTGGCCATCGCCGAGGCGGCGGTGAAACTGGGCTGCCGAAGCGTCGCGTTCACGTATAATGACCCGACCGTCTTCCACGAGTATGCCATCGACGTGGCGCAAGCTTGCCGCGACGAGGGGATTCAGAGCGTGGCCGTGACCGCCGGTTACGTGTGTCCCGAACCACGCGCCGAGTTCTACCGGCACATGGACGCCGCCAACGTGGACCTCAAGGCCTTCTCGGAGCGATTTTACCACGAGGTCTGCGCCGCGCACCTGGAGCCCGTGCTCGACACGCTGGTCTACCTCCGGCAGGAGACCGACGTGTGGTTCGAGCTGACGACCCTGCTGATCCCGGGAGAGAACGACTCGGACCAGGAGATCGAGGCCATGACCGAATGGGTCGTCGAGCACCTAGGCCCCGACGTGCCCATGCACTTCACGGCCTTCCACCCCGACTGGAAGATGATGGACAAGCCGCCCACTCCGCCGGCCACGCTGGCCCGGGCACGGGAGATCGCCCTCGGGAACGGCGTCCGTTACGCATACACGGGCAACGTGCACGACGAGGCCGGGGGCAGTACCTACTGCCACGCCTGCGGCGAGACGCTCATCGGGCGCGACTGGTACGTGCTCACGGACTGGAACCTGACCGAGGACGGCGCGTGTCGCTCGTGTGGTGCACGTTGCCCCGGGGTTCTGGAAGCCCAGCCCGGCACGTGGGGCGCGAAGCGCCAGCCGGTGCGCCTGGGCGGCGTTGGCGCATGAGGCGGGCGGGCGGCGTTCGCCCCCGGTACTCCCCTACTCGGTGAACGCCCAGGCGCCGTAGCCAACGACCCGGTCGCGGG
>JBGMRK010000053.1:8615-14061 GCA_048061375.1 Longimicrobiales bacterium
CTCCACGTCGGGGAGCGCGAGGCCCCGGAACGGCCAGCGGTGCGCCGGTCCCAGAAGCACGACCCGCTGTATGTCGGCGCTCGCAACGCCCTCGAGCCTGGCATAGGCGCTGGCCGCCACGGGCCCGGAGTAGGCATACCCGGCGTGTGGGGCCACCATCGCCTTGGGAGGAGCCTGTTGGCGATCCGCCCGAGGACTTCCGGCCTCTCCAGCGCCGGCCTCGGCGAGCAGACCCTCCACCGTAGCGCGCAGCTCGTCCGCATCCGCCGGGTAGAAGGTGCCCGCCACCGCAGGCGCTCGCACACGCGTGCTCATATCAATCCTCCAGGTTCATCTTCTTCAGCAACGCTCGGAACCTGGGGTGGGGGCGGAGCGGCGTGAATAGGAATGAGCCCTTGATCCCGTAGACCCCACCGACTCGATCCTCATATGCCTGCTCGAGAGCATCAACCGCCTTGTCGTGTTCGCCAAGGCCTGTGTAGACGTACGCCAGGTGATAGGACGGAACGTGCCGCTGTCGCGATCGCTCCTCGAGCTGCCGCAACACCTCCCGGCCTCTTTCGGGCTTACCGGCGACTCCATAGGCCTGCCCGAGTTGCGCCAAGAGCATGGTGCTGTGTGGGCTGAGCGCGACGGCTTTCTCTAACGCGGCAAGACCTTCGTCAAGCATCCCCTTCTTGACGTAGGCCCATCCAAGGGCGGCATGACCCAATGGCCACTCGGGTTCGAGCTCCGTCAAACGCCTCGCCTCTTCCAAGGCGTCGACGTACCGACCCGCACGCAGGAGGGCCGTCGCGAGATCGGATGAGTGAACGGCCGTCAGCGGGTCGAGCTCTTTGGCGCGCCTCCGAGCCGCGATGGATTCCTCGTGCCTTTCCTGGGCGGCCAACAGAAGCCCGTAGAAGTCCTGGGTCATGGCACCGTTGGGATTCAGTTCAACCGCTCGTCGGAGATCTTGCTCCGCACCCGTCCAGTCGAATTCGTACATGAACTTGACGACTCCGAGCATGAGGTACGCCTCGTCGAGCGAGTCGTCGAGCTCGAACGCGGTCGCGGCCGCCTGCTTCGCTTTGGAATAAGACTCCTCAGGTCGAAGGCTGCCTTCCCCATAGCCCACATAGCCCAAGCCGAGTTGCACATACGCGAACGCCATGGCTGTATAGGCCTGCGCGTAGTCTGTATCCGCTGCAATCGCTTGCTCTAGAAACTCGATCCCCTGCCGAATGCCCTCGAGTGTGTACTTGAGCAGACAGTGCCGGCCCTGGAGGTAAAGATTGTACGCTTTCGGATCCTCCGTGGGTTCCCTCTCGATTCGGACTCTTTCGTCGGCAGAGAGCTCAGCTTCGAGGGCGTCGGCAATGTGGAAAGCCACGTCGCTCTGAATCGCAAAGACATCGGTGAGCTCACGATCATAGGTTTCCGTCCAGAGGTGCCCGTCCGTCTCGGCATCGATCAGTTGCGCCACGATCCGGACCCGATCGCCCACCCGGCGCACGCTGCCCTCGAGGACCGTCCCGACGCCGAGTGCCGCGCCGATCAGCTTGAGGCTCTGCTCGCGTGCCTTGAACTGCATCACCGATGTCCTGGATATCACCTTCAAGGCGCCGATCTTCGACAGCTGAGCGATGATGTCTTCGGTGATACCGTCACTAAAGAACTCGTTCTCGGGATCGGTGCCGATGTTGAGGAAGGGAAGTACCGCGACTGACATAGGGCTCGCCCGAGCAGCGACCGCGGTGGTGAGGGCATCGGCGAAGGCCGCGACGGAGTCGAACCGATCGGCCGCAACCCTCGCGAGCGCTCTCATGACGGCTTGCTCAACGACCTCTGGGACCGTGTCGCGGAGACGCCGGACGGACGGCACCGGCTCCGTGAGCCGCTTGGCGAACACGGCTAGGGCCGTGGGTCCCGTGTACGGTGGCTCGCCAGCGAGCATCTCATACAGCACGCACGCTAGGCTATACGTATCGCTGCGCCCATCGGGAGCCCACTCCGCGCTCGCCTGCTCCGGGCTCATGTACTCTGGCGTCCCAAACGCCATTCCGGCTTTTGTCAGTCGTTCCCCACCGCCTTCGTTCACCGCGAACGCGATCCCGAAATCCGCCACCATCGGACGCCCATCGTGCAGCAGGATGTTCTCGGGTTTGATGTCTCGGTGAATCACGTTGTGGCGGTGGGCGTAGTCGAGTGCTTCGGCGATGTCCGAGGCGATCCGGACCGCCTCATCGACCGGAAGCTGATGTTCCCGGTCCAGCTTCTGCCGCAGGCTCTCTCCCTCCACGCACGGCATCACGAAATACAGGAAGCTGTCGGCTTCGCCGGAGTCGAAGAGCGGGAGGATGTGGGGGTGCTGGAGGTTCGCCGTCGTCTTGATCTCCGCTAGGAACCGCTCGGCACCGACCACGGCGGCCAATTCTGGCTTCAGAACCTTGAGCGCGACCTGCCGCTCGTGCTTGAGATCGTTCGCGAGGTAAACCGTGGCCATCCCGCCCTCGCCAAGCACGCGCTCAATGCTGTAGCGGCTCTCCAATGCTGCGTTCAGGCGGGAGACCGGATCGGACATGCTCGCAAAATGTGTCTAACTTGTGCTGGGCGACAAGAGCGAACCCTCCGCTCGGCGCGCCTAGCCTCGTTCCGGGAAAAGACGACGGACCTCGGCGGGGGGGATAGGAACTCCAACCGCTGATCGTCGAGCGCTGGCGTGGGACCTAAGGACGAAGCGTCGAATCGGGTGATTCGCGGCGGTTCGTGGAACAACAACGCGAACAACGCCCGTTCCGCCAATCGGAACAACAACAACCCGTCGAACGGGAACAACAACGGGTTCCGGCTCGCGAGTACTCGGACGCCGGAGTCCGGCGGGGCACGCCCGGCCGGAGCGAGCGATCCAGTCCAGTCCTTCCTCGGACCCGGATGTGAGCCGGGTGAAGAGCAGCGCCGCCGGCTGCCGCGAGGTGTTCATGTGGGCACCGGAGACGGCCAGCGGCGCGCTTGTATCTACAATGGGGTTCGTCCCAGCGGACACCTGATTGGACCTGGCCGATCTAGCAACGGCTGTTGTTCTGAGGAGTTGACCGGGTCCGGTAGTGGAGTCCGTCGTCGTGAGCGGTAGCCCATCGTGGGTCGTCTCGGGTCCGTGCCTCGAGAATCGACTACGTGGGACCACACAGCTTGATTCGCCAATGCCGCGGGTCGCGAATGCGTTCCAGGTCTTGACAGCATTCACTCGCGACCAAATGATACCCCGTCCGTTGCTGGCAGTAGGACCTCGACCTCCGGACCCAACACATGAGTTTTCTAGCCTCGGTGCGTGAGCGCCGCGTGATCCCTATTGTCGTATCGTATGCCGCGGCGGCATGGATCGCGATCGAGGTCGTCGATCAACTGGTCGACCGCGGCATACTCCCCGACCTGGTCTATCTCATCCTCCTCGTCTGGTTCGTGGGCGGCCTTGCAGCCGCGAGCATCATCGGATGGAACCACGGGGAAAAGGGCGACCAACTGTTCACGCGGGGCGAGATGATGCTCCTCGGCGTGGTGATCGCCGGGACTCTCCTCGGTACGGTCGGCACTGTTCAGCGCTACCGTGCGGACCAGGCGATGGCCGGTATCATCGACGCAGCGACGGGACTCGATCCTCGCCGGCTCGCGGTTCTCTATCTCGAGGACCTCAGTAGTGACGGTGAGCTGAGCTTCATGGCGGACGGGCTCACCGAGGGCCTCATCGACGAACTCGCCAAGGTGCAGGGCCTCGACGTGGTGTCGCGTAATGGCTCCGCGGAGTATCGAGACTCGGGCCTCCGCCCGGACAGCATCGCTCGGTTGTTGAACGCGGGCACATACGTGTCGGGCTCGGTGAGACGGCAAGGAGAGGGGCTCCGCGTGGAAGTGGGGCTCATGGATGCCGAGAGCGGCGCGACGATCGAGAGGAGCTCGTTCGAGCAACCTGCTGCGGCGGCCGCGGCTTTACGCGCCGCGCTCGCCGAGGACGTAGCCCGCTTTCTCAGAACCTGGTTGGGTGAAGAGATCCGACTCCGGGAAGAGCGCGCGGGCACGGTCAGTGATGCCGCTTGGGTGCTCGTTCAGCGGGCCGAGCGTGCCCACAAAGACGGCCAGGGCCGCCTCGACCATGACGACCTGGACGCCGCGAACACCCTTTTCAGTCGGGCCGACACACTCTTGGCGGAGGCGCAGGTCCTCGCACCCGAGTGGGCGGAGCCGGTCGTGAGGAGGGGCAAGCTCATCTATGAACGCTCCCGTCTCGAGCAGGACCCGTGGGACGCCGACGATCTGATGCGCGAGGCCGACGTATTCGTGGATCAGGCGCTCCAGATCGACCCCCGGAACGCCGACGCGCTGGAGATCCGTGGGACGATGCGATACCTGAGGTGGCTCTTCGCCCTGGAGCCCGACCACGACGCGGCGGAGCGGCTGCTGGACAGCGCCGAGGAAGCTCTGCGCGCGGCGACCTCCGTCGAGCCGCGGCAGGCGAACGCGTGGAATGTTCTAGGGCACCTCTACTACCAGAAGGACGACATCGTCGAGGCAAACCTCGCGGCTCGGCGGGCCTATGAAGCCGACGCTTTCCTCTCGACCGCCCCGGACATCCTATGGCGCCTGTGGAGTACATCGTACGACCTCGAGAATCGACGCCAATCCAGGCAGTGGTGTGAGGAGGGACAGGCCAGGTTCGCCGCCAATCCGCGCTTTTATCAATGCCAGCTCTGGAACATGACCTCGGGGGCGACGGACCCGGACCCGGACGCAGCGTGGGCGCTCCTCGAGGACGTGCTCTCGCGCACCCCGGAGCGGGAGCGCCCGATCGCCCGTTTGGACATGCAGATCGTACTGGCGGGAGTTCTGGCTCGTTCCGCCGGGGAAGGGAGCTCGAGCACCGGTTCCCCGGAAGAGCTAGCCGACAGCGCGAGAGCCGTCCTCGGTCGATCTCGTGGAAACGTGGAGATCGATCCGAACCGGGAGCTCCTCCTGACTCAGGCTTTCGTTCGAACCCTCCTGGGTGACAATCAGGAAGCCGTGGACCTGTTGGAGGAGTATTTCACATTCAACCCCGAGCGCCGGCAAGGCATCGCCGAGCATGGACATTGGTGGTGGCGCGAGCTTCATGGCGACCCAGCCTACCAGAGAATGATTGGTGGATGACCGATCCACCGAGCCTCAGACCCATCGGTCGCATTAGACGTGTGACGATCCCCCAGATGGAGAAGCAGATGAACAAGATTCGACCAGGACTGATGACCCCGTGCGTCGTGCTCGTGTTGCTCCTCGTGGCCGCGTGTACGGACTCCAGGGCACCCACCGGCCCCGTATCCGAGATGGATCTACCCATTGCAAAATCGATCGTGGTGAACTCCGAGGCCGGTGACGGAGCGCAATTCCTCTTCCTCCCACCTCTCTCCGATGGGAAGCCGACCGAGCCCCTGGCGAC
>JBGMRK010000054.1:0-13735 GCA_048061375.1 Longimicrobiales bacterium
GCCGTCACCCTCGCTGCGTTGTGCTCCTGGAGGCTCCGCGTGAAGATGTGCGTCCCTTCCGGCCGCGCCACGAAGTACAAGAATTCCACATCGGCTGGGTTGAGGGCAGCGTCCAACGCCGCGCCGCCCGGAGCGCCGATGGGTCCCGGCGGAAGACCAGGACGGGTATAGGTGTTGTAGGGGTGGTCCGCCACGGAGTCGATCGCCGCGAAAAGTAGGCGCTCCCTCCAACCGCCCAGTGCGTAGAGCACCGTGGGATCAGCCTGGAGTGGATAGCCGATCTCGAGCCGGTTGTGGTAGACGGCCGCGATTGTCGGCATCTCCTCGATGATCCGCGCCTCGGCCTGCACGATAGATGCCAGCGTCACGGCCTCGACCTCGGTCATGCCCAACTCCACCAGGCGTGCCCGTCGTTCGACTGTCCACGCCGAGCGGTAGCGCTCGATCATCGCTGCGATGACCCGACCCGAATCGACGCCGTCGGCGAAGCGGTAGGTGTCCGGAAACAGATAGCCCTCGAGGCCGGGGCCCGGGACGTTCCAGTCCAGGTGGGTTGAATCACCATCGATTCGGGCGAGCACATCGGCTGCGGGTTCGCCACTGAAGTTGGCGATCAGCGCCGCGATCTCTGGGAGGCGAAGGCCCTCCGGGACCGTGAACGGGACCGTGAGCACACGGCCGGCAGTCAAGTCGCCGAGGATGTTCCGCCAACCCTCGCTCGCCCGAAAGGCATACCGTCCTGCTCGGATCTCGCGGGCGTCTCCCCTGGCTCTGGCGAAGTAGTAGAATCCACGCCGGCTGCCGATGATGCCACGTGCCACCAGGGTGTCCGCCACGGACTGGAGGGTTGCGCCGCGTGGCACGGTGATCGTGAGGGGTTCGCCCTGTGGCCCGCCGCACGCCACCAGCAGGGAGGAGGCGAAGGCGCATAGGGTCAGAGAACGTCTATTCACCTGAACTCCTTCTACCGTCTAACCACGACTGGAGGATCAGGACGGCCGCGGCTGCATCGACGCGCTCCTTCTGGCGCCGCTTGGTCTTGGACAGCCCCAGCTCAGCCAAGGCTTTTAGAGCCCGGGCAGACGTGAACCTCTCATCGACGTAGTGCACGGGCACGTCGAGCCTCCGCCCGAGCTCGTCACCCACAGAGCGCACTTCGGACGTCCAATCCGACTCCTCACCCGAGAGCTGGAGGGGGAGCCCCATGACCAGGGCTGTCACATCATTCCCCACGGCCACCTCGGTGATGGCCTTGAGCGGGGGGCGCTTTCCGCGCCGGCGCTTCAGCGTCGGCAGTGGCTGCGCGATCGTGCCCGTCGGGTCGCTCATAGCCATCCCGATACGGCGTTCTCCGTAATCGATTCCAAGGATTCGCATGTTGGAGGGAGTATGGGCACCCATCGCGCCTGTGTCACCATGGAACCACCATTCAATATAAAGGTGTACAGGTACCGAGCTCGGAGGATGCACCCTCCGCATAGCCCCTGATCCCTGTGTTATGAGTCCTATGTTGAAGCGAATCTCGGCCCTGATCGCCGCAGCCCTCGTTTTATCTCCGGCGTCCGCGACGTCGCAGACGAATTCACCCGCCGGCCCCGTACCGGTCCAACTTCTCGAGACCCGCCGAGCCGCGCTCCTGGGCAAACTGGACGGCGCCTATGCCATCGTAGCGGGCGGCCGGATCAGGGACCTGGAGAGGGAGTATGTGCAGGACTCGGACTTCCGGCAGGACAACCAGTTCTTTTATCTGACCGGTCTCGAGGTGCCACGAGCGTGGCTGCTGCTCAACGTAACGGGGCCCGGAGCGACGACCCTCTACCTTCCGCCCCGTGATCGGTCGACAGAGGCATGGGGTGGGGTGACGCTGGGACCGGGGCCGGAAGCGACAGCGATCACCGGCATCGAGGACGTGCGGTCGGGTAAAGACCTCGATCGAGATCTTCGACGCTTTGCCGACTATCTCGGGACGGACGGACAGAGCGGGAAGCCGGTCGTATATCTGTCCACAGGTGCCGAGGATCAAGAAGCGCGGCTGTTCCGGGTGGCGCCGTCGCTCACCGAGTCGCTCACGCCCGCGGCTCCGCTGCTCGCCGAGTTGCGTTTGGTCAAGGACTCTGACGAAATCGTGCGGCTCCGTCGTGCCGCGGCAATTACCTCGAGAGCCCAGCGTGAGGCTATGAGGCTCGCTACGCCCGGCATCACCGAGTATGAGCTGGAAGCGGCCATCGAGTACGTGTTCCGGGCCGAGGGCGCAGAGCGCGTTGGCTTCCCGTCTATCGTCGGCTCGGGGCCGAACTCGACCGTGCTTCACTACGACAAGAGCCGCCGGCGTACGACCGATGGAGATTTGGTCGTCGTGGACATCGGGGCGGAGTGGGGTTACTACACGGCTGACGTCACACGCACGTTCCCTGTTAACGGTCGGTTCAGCGACCGGCAACGGGCCATTTACGATCTGGTGCTCGGCGCCCAGCAGGCCGCGATCGAGGCCGTTCGTCCGGGGCTTACCATCCCTGACCTCTCGGAGATCGCGCGGGACTACATCGACGAGCACTCAGGCGATCTGTGCGGCTCGCGGTCCTGCAACCGCTATTTCATCCACGGCCTCTCGCATTGGCTCGGCATGGACGTGCATGATGTGGGAAGTTATGGGTCTGAGTTGGTGCCGGGCATGGTGCTCACAATCGAGCCCGGGATCTATCTTCCGGACGAAGCGCTGGGCGTCCGAATCGAGGACGATGTGCTGGTAACCGAGAACGGGTCCGAGCTTCTGACTGGGGACTTGCCTCGCGAGGCCGGAGAGATCGAAGCTTTGATGCGGGACTCGCCGCGCTGGATTCGCCCCCGCTGAGTCGGATTGGACGATCACCTTGGAGTATGAGATGGACTACGAAGAAGACGCCAACGCCGTGAGCTTCGTATTGGGGCTCATCCTGGGCGCGGTGGTGGGTGCGGGCATCGCTCTGCTCACCGCGCCGGACAGCGGCCACCGCACGCGCCGGCGCATCCGCAGGGTGGCGACCGAGGCGAGGGACTCGGCGGGGGATCAACTCGAGGACCTGGCGGAGGACGTGAAGCGCAGAGTGGACGACGCACTCCACGCGACGCGCGAACGTTTCGCGAAACGCTGAGCGGCACGAGCGAGGGCGATGGTTCGATGATTCCGTCTAGGATCATCGAGACGAAACGCGAGGGTCGGGAGCTCTCGACCAGTGAGCTCCAGGATTTTCTCGGAGGGTTCCTGGCGGGCGATGTCCCCGACTACCAGATGGCCGCGTTCCTGATGGCTGTCGTGTTCCAGGGACTTACTCCCGCCGAGTTGGACACGATGGTCGACCTGATGCTTCACTCGGGGAGTGTACTCGACCATTCGGGCCTTCCGGCGCCGGCCGTCGACAAACACTCTACCGGCGGGGTGGGAGACAAGGTCTCCATAGTCCTCGCCCCGTTGGTGGCCGAACTGGGCCTTTACGTGCCCATGATGTCAGGACGGGGCCTCGGACATTCCGGTGGGACCGTCGACAAGCTCGAGTCGATTCCAGGCTTCCGCACCGACCTGCCGCTGGACCAGTTCTCGGCGGTGTTGGAACGGCTGGGGTGCGCCATGATAGGCCAGACGCGGGAAATCGCCCCGCTCGACGAGCGCCTCTACGCGCTTCGTGACGCGACCGGCACGGTGCCGGCCATACCGTTGATGTCGGCCAGTATCATGAGCAAGAAGCTGGCGGAGGGTGTGCGCGGTCTCGTGCTCGACATCAAGGTCGGTGCGGGCGCGTTTCTGCCCGAGGTGGAACGGGCGTTGGAGCTCGCTCAGACCATGGTCGGTGTCGGTGAGGCTAGGGGAGTGCGCTGCACCGCGCTGCTCACGGCCATGGATCGCCCTCTCGGACGGGCCGTGGGCAACGCGCTGGAAATGGCCGAGGCGATCGACTGTTTGAAAGGCGGGGGGGCCGCCGACCTGATCGACGTCACCGTAGCACTCGCCGCGGAGATGCTAGTGTTGGGTGAGCGGTTCGAGGATCTGAACGAGGCCGCCTCGGCGGCACGTAATGTGCTTTCGACCGGTGGAGCGTTCGACCGGTTCCGCCGGCTCGTGGAGGCCCAGGGCGGAGACCCTGCCGTGGTCGACGATCCATCACGGCTACCGTCTGCCCCGATCCGCAAGACGGTCCACGCCTCCGCTTCAGGGATGGTGCAGACCATCTCACCGAAGCCGCTGGGTTACGGGGTGATCGAGCTCGGGGGTGGTCGTACTCAGCTGGGCCAGAGTATCGATGCCAGCGTCGGCTTCACCCTCTCCGTGGCGCTGGGTGACAGAGTGGAGGTCGGTGACCCCCTCGGTGTCGTGCACGCGTCAGACGAGGCCGGGGCAGCCAGGGGCGCGGTGATCCTGGGTGAGGCGGTGGTGTTGAGCCACGCCGCCGCCTCAGAATGCCTACCGTTGGTGTCGCATCGAGTGACAGCCGCCGGCATCGAAGACCTGACCGATGCGGGTTAAGGGCCCCTAGGCCGTTCTGGGCGGATATACCGCGAAGGCCACACCCTCTTCCTCGAGCGCCTTTTCGAGGTCCGCGAAACGGTCGGGGAGGGTTCTGAGCGCCAGAGAGCATTTCGCCTTCGATTCCGCCGGTGCCGGAATCACTTCCGCCGGAATGGTGTGGTCACCGGCGACATCCTCGGCCCAGAGGGCATGATGTGTCGTGTCGAACGTGAAGATCCGCTCTCTCACGGCCTCCGACCCGCGATGGTGTCCCGCGGCATCCGAAAGATGTCGAGATCCTGCCGGTCGCAGAACTCGGTCGGCTCCGTTCCGGGCAGGAACAGCTCCACCATCCGCTCGTCCTCGGGGCACCAGCGAGAGGCTAGCTTGCCCGTCTTGCGATCCACCAACCGGGTAGAAAGACCTGGCGGTACGGTCCAAGCCTCGGGCAGGGGCAGGATCGGATCGATCCCCTCGACCGCGTCGACCGCCTCCACAGCCTCAGTGCCCTCGGTGGCCGCGACTGCTTCGACCGCAGCGGTGGCGGGAACCCCATAATAGACCCTGCGCATGAAGTCGCCCCACACGGGCGCCGCGTCTCCGCCGCCGGTGGCGTTCGGGCGTACCGGCACGGGGAGATCCATGCCGAACCACACTGTGGCCTCGAGGTTGGGCGTAAACCCATTGAACCACACGTCGGTGCCGTCGTTGGTCGTACCCGTCTTCCCGGCCGCCGCCACCTCGTAGGGCAGGCCTGCGTTCAGGCGGATGGCATTGTACCCTGTGCCGCGGTCCACCACGCCCTCGAGCATGTCCACCGCGATGTGGGTGACTAGGCTGTCCAACACCTCAGTCCGTTCGGGTTGGGGGTCCCAGATGACTTGTCCCCTCGCGTTCTCTACCCGCAGGACGGGAAAAGGGCGGACCTTGGTGCCCATGTTCGGATAAGTCGTATACGCCTCGGCCATCTCGATCGGGATGACTTCCGCAGCACCGATGGCCGTTGAGGGAAAGCGCTCGATTTCGGTCCTAATGCCCATGCGACGGGCGAGCTGGGCGACGCTCTCGATGCCGATTTCATCGGCGAGCTTGATCGCGATCATGTTGATCGATCGCCTGAGCCCGTCACGAATCGTCATGGGCCCGTCGAACTCCCGCGTGAAATTCTGCGGGCGCCACTCGGTGCCATCGACCTGCATGAGTACTACGGGTGCGTCGACGACGATATGAGTCGGCGGGATGCGACTATCCAGGGCGGCTGTGTAGACGAACGGCTTGAACCCGGACCCCGCTTGACGCTTCGCCTGCGTCGCGCGGTTGAACTTCGACTGGCTGAAATCCCGTCCGCCCACCAGAGCCCGCACGGCTCCGCTCCACGGATCGAGCGCGATGAACACACCCTGCACATACGGCGTGAAGCCGCCGACCACCACGGAGTCGGCAGGTAGGCCCACATAGTCCGCATAGATCGGGTGCTCGAACCCTGGCCTCGCCTCGATCCTGGCCCAGCCCAGTTCCATTGAGGCCTCGGCGGCCTTCTGCATGTTCACGTCGAGCGTGGTGTAGATACGAAGCCCTGCCGTGTAGAGCTGGCTGCCGAAACGGTCGTCCAGGATCTGGCGCACCCACTCCACGAAGTAGGGTGCCGTCGCGCCGCCCGCAACGGCCCGCTCGGTCGGGATGGGCTCCTGCTGCCAGCGCGCCATCTCCTCGGGTTCCAGGAATCCTTGCTCCGCCATCCTGCGCAAGACGAGGTTACGCCGCCTGAGCGCGTTGTCGGGGTTGAGGATCGGACTGTAAGCCCTGGGGAGGTTCGGGATCGCGGCCAGAAGAGCGGCTTCGGCCGGATTCAGATCCGAGGCGTTCTTGGCGAAATAGTTCCTGGCCGCCGTCTGGATGCCCCACCAGCCGTGACCGTAGTTGATCTGGTTGATGTAGGCTTCGAGGATCTGGTCCTTCGTGTAGGACCGCTCGAGCGCCAGGGCGACCTGTAGCTCCTTGAGCTTGCGCTGGACACGCCGCTCGAACCCGATTCTCTGCACGAACATGTTGCGGGCGAGCTGCTGCGTGATCGTGCTGCCGCCCCCGCGGTTCGTGCGTGTGATCACGCCCACGACCGCGCGAATGATACCGCGTGGATCGACTCCTCTGTGCCGGTAGAAGCGTTTGTCCTCCACCGCCACGAACGCCTGTGGCACGTACTCGGGCAGCGCCTGGAGCGACACTGGAGTGCGGCTTTCGATACCCAGTTCAGCAATCAGCTTGCCGTCATGAGAGAACAGCTTGCTGGTTTGCTGAGGAACGAAGGTGCGGATCTGGGCGACGGATGGACAATCGAAACAGAGGTTCCGCCACGAACCCCACGCCACTCCGCCCGTGGCGGCCACGAGGAACGCCCCGCCTATCGCGTACTCGCGAGGGCGCCAAAGGCGTTTGAGGCGAGTCAATCCGCGAAATCTGTTATCGTTCATATCGATCGCGCTCATCTCCAGCACAGGTTACACATAAGGACCGGAATCGGGTCCGATCCGTCGGGTCGGCCACGGGTGCCAACTCCATGCCGAGACGGGTCTGAACCGGTGCAGAATCCGTGCCATGAGAACAGCTCTGGGAGTCTCGGCTTGACGGGCTTGGGAGGGGGTCGGACATTCGCGGCTTCTGAGATCCTTCGCGGGAACGAGCATGTGAAGCGGACATCTTTCATTTCAGCCACTCTTGCCGGCGCGTTGGCGGTATCCGGCTGCTACGGCTCTGCCGGGTCGGCTGTGGGGTTCGAAGTGCTCGGCCCGGGTGGGCGTGACGGAGCCGAGGGCCGACTCCTGAGCCGTCCCATGGGCCGGGTAGATGTGATCACGTTCATGGGCGTGCTCGACGCCGTGCTTGTCCAGAAGTACGGGCTGACCCTGAAGCGCCGGGCCGAGCAACTGAACGCCGCCTATTATGAGACGGAATGGACTTTGCGTGAGCCGAGTGCCGAAGAATTCACGACGGGTGTGACCGAGACCAGATACCGCATCGTGCTCCAAGGTCGACGTCTGGACAGCTCCACGCCTTCGGGATCGGCTGTACTGTTCCGCATGAACCTCACCATTGAGCACGAGGTTCGCACCCGCGACCGTCCTGAGTGGCGCCCCGGCCCGGCGCTCAACGAGGCGTTCCTCGACCGGATGAGCGCGTTGGACAGGGATCTCAGGGCGGCCGCTCGAGAGGCGTTGCCACAGTGACCGTCAGGGAGCCGCGAAGGGTCGAGAAGCCGTGGGGCTACGAGCTGATATGGGCGGAAACGCCGCGGTATGTGGGCAAGCTGCTGCACATCATCGCCGGGGAGGCCCTGTCTCTTCAGTATCACGAAGAAAAGGACGAGACGATCCACCTGCTTTCGGGTACGCTGCGATTCTGGGCCGGCCCCTCGGCCGACCAGCTGGAAGAAGTCGCGCTGGAGGCCGGGACCAGCTTCCATGTAGCGCCGGGGACGGTGCACCGTATGGAGGCCGTCACCAATTGCGATGTACTGGAGGCCTCCACGCCACACCTTGAAGATGTGGTTCGCCTCGAAGACCGCTACGGGCGTATGGGCACATGATGCGATATATCGCGGCATCGCTTGTGCTGCTCACTGTTGCGTGCGAGCCCCAACCACAGGCCGATGCGCTGGTCACCTCGTCCGATCCGGAGTTGGCGCGGGTGGCTGCCGAGTTGTTGCCAGACCTCGCGACCCGTGCGGGACTGGCGCTCACGCGGCCAGTGAAGATAGAGCGGCGATCCAGGCAGGAGCT
Organism: Longimicrobiales bacterium; assembly: GCA_048061375.1. Lineage (GTDB taxonomy): Bacteria > Gemmatimonadota > Gemmatimonadetes > Longimicrobiales > Gaopeijiaceae > JACZXQ01. The sequence continues at coordinate 8,257 of JBGMRK010000054.1, forward strand.
GGAGCGTTACCTCGAGTTCAAGCTGAATGAGGAGCTTCCGGATTCCGACGCCGAGGCCATCACGGCCACCTATGCGCTCTTTGGCCTCGTGTCGGCCGATCTCGATCTCAAGGCTGTGCTCAAGGACGTGTACCTGGAGCAGGTCGCAGGCTTCTACGATCCCGACTCGACAATGTTGTTCGTGATCGACGACCAGCCTGCGGCGCTACAGGAGACCCTGTTGGTCCACGAGCTCGTGCACGCTATCCAGGATCAGAGCGTTGATCTGGACGCCATCACCGACTCGGGGCTCGGCAACGACCAGCGGGTAGCCGCGCAGGCCGCCATTGAAGGCCACGCGACGCTCATCATGTTCGAGTTCCTCATGGAGCGGGTGCAGCGGCGCAGGGTGGACGTCACCGAGATCCCGAATCTCACCGACCAGATTCGATCGGCCCTGGCGGCGGCTCAGGGACAGTCGCCTGCGCTGTTGGCCGCGCCGAGGATCATCCAGGAGGCTCTGCTCTTCCCCTACATCGGGGGGGCGTCATTCGTGGAGGCGCTTTGGAAGGCTCGGGGGGGACGTCCGGCACCGTTCGGCGAGGAATTGCCTCTCTCGACTGAGCAAATCCTGCATCCCGAGTTGTTCGTGGCCGAGTCGCGGGACCTGCCTACGGCGGTTCACCTGGAGCCTGTCGGTGGCGTCAGCCCTATCTACTCCGACGCGCTCGGAGAGTTGGAGGTTCGCATCCTGCTGGAAACCCACTTGGGTGCGGCGGGCACGGGCTTGTCCGCCGGGTGGGACGGCGACCGCTACAGTCTCTACGCGACTCCGGACGGCGGCCGTAGTTTGGTCTGGTTCAGCGTGTGGGACGACGCGGCGTCGAGGGACGGGTTCGTAGCCGGGCTCGGGCCCGCGCTCGCCGGCCTGCCGGATCCGTCGATCCTGAGGCGCACGGACATCGATGGGCGGCCTGGAGCCGTGCTGGAGATCGGGGCCCCTCCCACGACGCGCGCCTCTCTCCATGGCGGGGCGCAGGAGTGAGCTGAGCGGTGGAGCAGAAGGCCGGCACGACCGTGCATGTATCGACCGGACTGGGCCCGGACTACACGGTGATCGTCGAACCGGGAGCGCTGGATCGGCTCCCGGCTCTGCTCGGCGAACTCGCGCCCGCCCACCGGTACGCTCTGATCTCCGACGACACGGTCTTCGGCCTTTACGGTGACCGGGCGATGCATCTGCTCGCGGCGACGGGACTGGCGGTAGAGGCGTTTACGTTTCCTGCTGGGGAAGCGAGCAAGACGCGCGACATATGGGCCGAGCTCACAGATCGAATGTTGGACGCCCGTTTCGGCCGGGACAGCGTCGTGCTCGCTTTGGGTGGAGGTGTGACGGGCGACATGGCAGGATTCGTCGCGGCCAGTTACATGCGTGGTGTGCCGGTGGTGCAGATTCCCACCAGCCTGGTGGGGATGATCGACGCGTCGGTGGGGGGCAAGACGGGTGTGGATACGCACGCCGGCAAGAACCTTGTAGGTGCTTTCCATCCGCCGCGGCTGGTGCTCGCGGATCCGGAGCTCATCGCTACGCTGCCCCGCGCCGAGAGGGCTCAAGGTCTCGTGGAGGCCGTCAAGCACGGCGCGATCATGGATCTCGCCTACCTCGATGACCTCGAGCGCTCGATGCCGGTTCTCCTCGAGGCCGAGCCCGAGCCGCTGACACTGGCGGTGGCCCGTTCGGTCGAACTCAAGGCTCAAGTCGTCTCGGAAGATGAGCGTGAGGCGGGCCATCGCCAGATCCTCAATTTCGGTCACACCCTGGCCCATGCCATCGAGGCCGCCGCGTGTTACGCGGTGCCGCACGGCTCGGCGGTGGGGCTCGGCATGGTCCTGGAGGCGCGCCTCGGCGAGACCCTCGGCATTACGCTGTTGGGCACCTCCGAGCGCCTGCTCCGGATCGCTCGGTCGTTGGAATTACCCGAGCACTTGCCACCGGGGGCCGCGCCGGGCGAGATCATGTCTTATCTTGGTGCTGATAAAAAGACTCGCGCTGGGGAGACCCGCTTCGTGTTGCTGGCCCAACTCGGCGCCATTAGCAGGGCGGACGACTGGAGTCGTCCCGTGCCTGCCGCTGCCATAAATGAGATTCTGATTACCGCGGTCACCACCTGAACGACGCTCGCCGGGAGAGAATGATCCGAAGTAGACCTGTGAGGTGTGATGGGGCTTGCTGAAGGCTGGGAGCAACGATCCATCGCTGAGGCGCTCGCTCACCGCGCGGCCTCCGACCCCAACGGCCCGTTCTTGATCGACGACCGCAAGGTACTCACCTTCGGCCAAGTCGAAAGCCAGGCGGGCGCCCTCGCCGCATCTCTCCACCACCTGGGCATCGAAGCGGGCGACCGTGTCGCGCTGGTTTTGCCGTCCTGCCCCGAATTCGTGGTCGGCATGTTCGCGGTGGCGAAGCTAGGTGCGGTGATCGTGCCGCTCAATCCCCACTTCGCCACGCACGAACTCCAGTACATGCTCCGTCACTCGGAGGCCGTCGCGGCTATTACGGCAGAGGATCTGGACGACCTGGACTTCCTCCAGTTGTTCGAGGAGTTGATGACCCAACTCCCCTCGCTGCAGTATCTCATTACCGTCGGCGAGGAAGACCTTTGGTACGACGACCGGATCTTCCAGTTCGAAGACCTGATCTCAGCTGGTGCGGGAAGGTCCTATCCCACGGATCAGCCCGATGCCGAGAATGAGCTGTTCGCGATCCTCTACACGTCGGGCACCACCGGGAAACCGAAGGGCGTTGGCCTGAGCGACCGCAATCTGCTCGTGCCCGCGGCTCGCACCGCCGAGGGACTTGGCCTCACCGAGGGCGACCGGGTGGTAGGGCTCCTCGCTCTTTCACACGTGTTCGGCTTGGGCCCTGGCATCCTGGGCTCGTTGCTTTCCGGAGCGGCGCTGATCTTGAGTGAGACCCTGGAAGGCGACACGACTCTCGACTTGATCGAGCGTCACGGTGCCACCGTGCACTATGGCGTGCCCACGATTTTCGTGCGCGAACTCGAGGCGCAGGCGGCTTCGCCGCGCGATCTGTCGACGTTACGGTGTGGCCTGGTGGCCGGCGCTCCGGTCAGTGACGAATTGGTCCGGGCCGTCGAGGCGCATCTCCTGCCCGAGTTGCTGATCGCATACTCCCTCACCGAAACCTCGTCGACCGTGTGTATGACCGGTCCGTCGGATCCCATGGAGAAGCGCCACTTCACGCTCGGCCGTCCGATCGAAGGAACCGACGTTAAGGTGGTGGGCCCGGAGGGAGAGGACTTACCCGAGGAGAGTGTTGGCGAAATCGCTGTCAGGGGGCCGGGTGTGATGAGTGGCTATTATCGCCAGCCCAAGGAGACGGCCAGCTTCTTCGACGACGATCAATTCCTGCTGACTGGCGACCTGGGCATGGTCGACGAGGATGGATACGTCCATTTGGTGGGCCGCCGCAAAGAGGTTATCATTCGCGGCAGTATCAATGTTTACCCCCGGGAGGTTGAGGATCGACTTCACTCCCATCCGGCGGTAGACGTGGCGGCAGTGGTGGGGATTCCGGACGACGATCTGGGAGAAGCCATCTGCGCCTGTATCGTCCCGGTCGAAGGGGCGATCGTGACCGACCAGGAGATTCGAGACTGGTGTGCGGTCACGCTGGCGGACCATAGGATCCCCGACGTGGTCCGTTTCCTCGACGCGTTCCCGGAGACGGGAACGGGCAAAATCCGGCGGATCGAGCTTTCCCGCATGATGCGTGAAGAAGGGCAGAGCCACCGGATCTAGACAGCCGCGGCATGTTGTGCCGACGAATGCGAGAGCCGGATGGCTCCGACGCCGGTCGACGGTCTGAAGGCCCCCCTGACCCCTGGCACCTTTCGGTGGTTCGCCGCTGGAGTGGCATGGGTGGGGAGGTCTCGCGGCATGAGAGTCACACACAGCTGCGAGAAAAAAAAGGAATGAGTAATCCCTATTCTCAGGCCCCCTACACGGGGCTCCCTGACGCGAGTGCGCACCGCGCACCCAACGCCGCCCTCCTCATCGACTTCGACAACGTCACGATGGGGATGCGAAGCGATCTCTCCAAGGAACTGAAGACGCTCCTTCAGTCCGACATGATCAAGGGCAAGGTGACCGTCCAGCGGGCCTATGCCGACTGGCGGCGTTATCCCCAGTACATCGTGTCGCTCTCCGAGGCATCGGTCGACCTGATTTTTGCGCCCGCCTACGGGAGCTCGAAGAAGAACGCGACCGACATTCGTATGGCTATCGACGCCCTGGAGCTGGTTTTCATTAGACCGGAGATCGGCACGTACATCCTGCTGACGGGTGACAGCGACTTCAGTAGCCTCGTGCTCAAACTCAAGGAGTACGGCAAGTACGTCATCGGCGTCGGGATCCAGGAGTCGAGTTCGGACATCCTCGTCCAGAACTGCGACGAATACTACTCCTACACCAGCATCACAGGGCTCAGGAAGACCACCGAGAGCAGTGACAAGCCCTCGGACCCGTGGGAGTTGGTCGAGTCCGCACTCTCTCGCATGACCAAGCGGGGAGACGTGATGCGCTCCGACCGGCTCAAGCAGGTGATGATGGAGCTCGACGGAAATTTCGACGAGGGCAGCTTCGGCTTTTCGAAGTTCAGCCGGTTCATGACGGAAGCGTCGAGTCGGGGGCTCGTGAAGCTCCAGAAGCTGCCCAACGGGCAATACGAAGTGACGCCCGGTCGCGCCGGCGGGTCGATAGACACCGCCACGCGAGACAAACCGGAGAGACGGCCCCGCGGCGGCCGAGGCCGAGGGCGAACCGTCCAGGCGGCGGCACCCGATCCTGCGGCACCCGATCCTAAGGATTCTGACCCGACTCCCCCCGAGATTCCGAGTGACTCCGATCCCCTCCGCGCCGCGTACGATCTGCTCGAGCAGGCGCTGGTGGCCCTGAAGAACATCGGCCGCGAGACCGTTCGCGACTCCGATGTGAAGCGCAAGATGCTGCAGTTGAGCCCCTCGTTCGACGAATCCGACCTGGGCTTCTCGAAGTTCAGCCGATTCCTTCGTCAGGCGGGCGACCACGGGATCGTGCACCTCCATCAAATGAGCACCGGCAACGTCCAGGTTTCGCTCACGCCGACGCCGGCACCGGACGACGAGAAGGGTCAGGAGGCGCAGTCAGAGGCCACGCTCGAGCCAGCGGCGCCAACTCCGGAGGCCCCAACTCCCGAGGCCCCCCCCGAAGGAGATGAGCCTCGCCAGGGCACGTTGAGTGGGTGGCTCGGACGGCTCGGCGTGAGGACGGGGTCCCGTGCGCGCAGGAGCACTACCGGACCGGTTCTGCTCGACGGGCAGACGGTTGGGGGTGGGGAAGCGATCAAGACCGACACGTCTCCCCCCGGAGGCGCGGGTACGGACGGCCTGGACGCCGCGGCCCTGGGTCTCCCGACCGGCTCCAGGGCCATGGTGCAGTA
>JBGMRK010000055.1:0-13667 GCA_048061375.1 Longimicrobiales bacterium
GGCTGTTGAAGAAGTACAGCGGGTCGCGTTGCGGTGCCACGGCCTTAGATCCTAGTCGGATCGGTCACCCTGAGGCGTCGGCCTCCGGGTTCTCGATTGTTCGGCGGACCGCGGGCGGCCCAACCGGCTCGGCATTCTCCGAGACCACACCCTCGACGGCCTCCTCGGTCACGGTTTCCCCATCACTCGAGGCCTCGTCCGCCCCAAGCCCTTCGTTCGAATCGCCGGACGCGGTCGCCTCGGCGCTGTCTCCCACTTCGCCCTCGTCCTCCATCGCAAGCGCCGGAAGCGGCTCGCCTTCACTGAGCGCCTCGATCTCGGTCGCGCCGAGTGTTTCACGGTCCAGGAGTGCTTCGGCGACCCGGTCGAGCAGCTCCCGGTGCTCCGCGACGATCTCGCGAGCCTTCTCGTGAGCCTCGTTCAGAATGCGCCTGATCTCGATGTCGACCTGTTCGGCCGTATGCTCGGACACATCGCGTCGCTGGGAGATCTCCCGGCCCAAGAAAATTTCGTGCTCGGCCTCGCCGACAGCCATGAGCCCGATAACGTCAGACATTCCGAAGCGAGTTACCATGTTCCGCGCCATGGTTGTGGCGCGCTCGATGTCATTCCCGGCACCCGTGGTCACCTTGCCGGGACCAAATACCATCTCCTCCGCGACGCGTCCGCCGAAGAGCAGGCAGAGCTGACCCTCCAGCCATTCCTTCGTGTACGAGTGGCGGTCTTCCCGCGGTAAGCTGGACGTGATGCCCAGCGCCCGTCCCCGCGGAACGATCGTGACCTTGTGTATCGGGTCGAGTCCCGGCAGGCGAAGGCCGACGACCGCGTGCCCCGCCTCGTGGAAAGCCGTCAGCCGGCGCTCGTTGTCGGTGAGGACGAGGCTCTTGCGTTCGGCTCCGAGCATGACCTTGTCCTTGGCCCGCTCGAAGTGGTCCATGTCCACCTTGATGGCTTCCTCGCGTGCGGCGAGCAGGGCCGCCTCGTTGCAGATGTTCGCGAGATCCGCGCCACTCATGCCGGGGGTACCCTTCGCCAGGGTCTTGAGATCGACGTCCTCTGCAAGCGGCAACTTCTTGGCGTGGACCCGGAGGATTCCCTCGCGCCCTCGGACATCGGGGGAATCGACCACGACCTGGCGGTCGAAACGCCCCGGACGCAGCAACGCTGGATCGAGCACGTCGGGCCGGTTCGTCGCGGCGAGGAGGATCACCCCTTCATTGGCCTCGAAACCGTCCATCTCCACGAGGAGCGCATTCAGCGTTTGCTCCCGCTCGTCGTGACCGCCTCCAAGGCCCGCGCCCCGGTGCCGTCCAACCGCATCCATCTCGTCGATGAAGATGATACAAGGCGCGTGAGCCTTGCCCTGCTCGAAGAGGTCGCGGACCCGCGATGCACCGACACCCACAAACATCTCGACGAAATCGGATCCGGACATCTGGAAGAATGGGCGCGCCGCCTCTCCGGCTACCGCCTTGGCCAGCAGGGTCTTACCGGTTCCCGGAGGCCCGACCAGAAGGACGCCCTTCGGCAGGCGGCCGCCGAGGCGCGAGAACTTTTGTGGGTCCTTCAGGAACTCGATGATCTCCTCGAGTTCCTCCTTTGCCTCTTCGGCCCCGGCGACGTCCGCAAACGTGACTTCGGGCATGTCAGGAGTGATCAGCTTGGCCTTGGAACGACCGAATTGGAAGGCCCTGTTCCCGCCGGACTGCATGGTCCGGAAGATCCAAAACCAGAACGCGATGATGATGATCCACGGAAGGGCCCCGAGCAGGAGGGTTCCCCATCCCCGCCGGTCGACCTCGCCCGCAAGCTCCACGTCGTGCTCCTGAAGCTTGGAGATCAACTCATCGCTGATCTCCCCGAGAAGGGTCGTGGTGAAGTCCGTATACTCCTGCTGCTCATCGATGTAGGGAGTGCGCAATTCACCTTCGATGCGCTGGCCTTCGATGACCGTAACGCTGAGGACCTTGTCCCCTTCGAGCTGTGTCATGAATTCCGTGAAGGTGAACTCCTTCACGGCGTCGTCTTGCCCGCGCAGGAACTGGAAGGCGAGGAACGAGATCAGGACGAGCAAGACCCAGAAGGCGCCCGTTCTCGAATACCGTCCCATGGCCGAATTGTCCGGTGTCGGGATTGGATCTCTATCTGACATGCTGTCCTTTACACCGGGAAGCGATCAGAGTACCACACGCCGCTCTTCACAGGCTCCCAATATACGGCAAGTGCCGGAAGTTTTCGCTGAAGTCTAGACCATAACCCACCAGAAACTCGTTTGGTGCGTCGAAACCGACCCAGCGCGGCTCGAGCACGAGTTCGGTCGCCCGCTTGTGGAGCAGCGCGCAGATTTCGAGGCTCCGCGGGCGTCGCTCTTCGAGAAGGGGAATCAGCCGGTTCATGGTGTTCCCGGAGTCCACAATGTCCTCGACGATGATGACGGACCGTCCCTCCAGCGACGCTTCGGGATCGTAAAGTAACTGTACGTTTCCACTCGACACCGTCGCCGAACCATAGCTCGAAGCGACGAGGAAGTCGACGTGGAGAGGGAGTTCGATCGCGCGCACCAGATCCGCGAGGAAGATGAACGATCCTTTGAGCAGCCCGACGACCAGGAGATCGTCTCCCGCGTCATAACTGTCGCTGATCTCGGCACCCATGGCCCGGACCCGCTCGCCGATCTCCTCCGTGGAGTAAACGATACGCGTGAGTTCACGACCACCCAATTGCGCCAGACCGCCGCTCACGATTCCTCACCGACCGCGATGCTCAATGCCACCCCCCCCTTTGTCACCGGTGCCATGCACGACCTCATTACTCCAGGAATCCAGAGCACAGATCCCCTTCCATCTGCGAGAACAGGCCTGCGGATCCGCTCATGCGCGGGTACGCGTGCCTCCCCAAATACCTTTTTCAGCTTCTTGGACCCGTAGGGTAGTCGCATACGATCTCCGGGAGACCATTGCCGGAGACTGGCCGGAAACTCCAGCTGCGACACTGAGAAACTCTCTACCCACTGACCCTCCGGCGGCACGCCGACAGACCAATCCGCCTTCATGTGCCGCCCCCCGACCACGAAGCTCCCACTCCCGGACCCCGGTTCCGGGATCTCCAGGGGCCGGTGCTCCTCACACACCACTTCTACCGAAAGAACGAGTTCGTCGAATGACCTTCGGAGCACGAGAGCGCCTTGGAGCCGGATGCTTCGGCCGCTGGCGCCCTTTCTGGCAAACTCGAGCACGGCACGCGTTCCGGCTTCGTCGAGCCTCACGCCGAACCGCTCGATCGCTACCCGAAGCAGCCTAGCCTGGACCACCGAATGATATGCCAGCAGCCCGGAACGATCAACGGATAGCGCCCCTTCGTCGCGGCTCTGCACTAGGCGATCCAAGAGTTCGGGAATGACGCACCTCCACGCTGCCTCCTCTCGATCCGCTAATCGAGCAAGCCGGACCAACGATGCCGTGACACCGGGTGCGATCCGCTGCTCGATGAGGGGAATGATCTGGTGTCGCAGAACGTTTCTCGCAAATCGAGGATCCAGATTACTCTCATCGTGGCGCGTCACGAGCCGATGTGACGCCAGGAACGTCTCGATCTCAGCACGGCGAAAAGGCAACATGGGACGGACGATCCCCGGCTCGCGGGTCTCGGGAATACCTGAGAGGCCGGCCAAACCCGTGCCTCGCGCAATCCTGAAGAGCACCGTCTCCGCCTGATCGTCCTCGTGGTGGCCGGTGGCGATCTTACATGCCCCAGCTTGCGTCGCGACGGTCTCGAGGAAGGCGTAGCGGGCGTCACGCGCCTCCTCTTCGCCCGTGAGGGCCACGCTCGCCTCGCCGGACCGGAACTCGATTCCCCACGCAAGCGTGAGTCCGCGAAGCCAGGCCACGTCGCTCGCACTATCGGAGCGCATCCGATGGTCGAAGTGCGCCGCTACCAGGTCGAGCGCCGGCAACCCGGGCGCAAAGCGCAGCAGATGCAACAAAGCCGTCGAGTCCGCGCCGCCGGAAACCGCCACGACAATCCGTTCGCCCGGGCTGAACAACCGGCGTGTGGTAACATGCTGAACAAAACGCCCGGCGAGCCCGGTGTCGATCTTGTTCATGCGTCCGCCGACGTCCAGATGGGGGGCGCCGGCCTACCGGCTACCTCCATGAGGACACGCGCGAGCACGTCGGGTCGGTCGGTTTGGATACCATCCACTCCCCAATCGAGCAATCGCCTCATGTCCGCCTCCTCGTCCACGGTCCACACTTGGACCGGGATGTTGCGCGCGTGGGCCGCTTGGATGAACCCTCGGCTCACGACGCGGAAACCCCTCCAGGACTCGGGCACCTGAAGCACATCGCCGCCCGGCGTGTACGCTCCCCAGATCCCCATCTGGACCGCAGCCCAGAACGCCATCACCTGGCGGCGGGACGTGCCCCAGGGTCCGGGATACCCCCTGACAGGCTGCCGGTCACGATCGAACTCGGCGGCGACCAACACGCGCTGTTCCGCCCCGGACGCTCGGACCAGGTCGACCACGGGCACCGCCACTTCGCGCGTCTTCGTCTCCACGTTGATTCGGACGCGCGGAAAGGCCTCGAGCACCTCGGCAAGGCGAGGCACCCTGACTCCCCTGCCCCGAAACGAGTGCCTGCCTTCAAGGTCACGGAAACGGTAGCCAGCGTCGAGTCGCTGCACCTCGGCGAGCGACATGTCCCTGATGGGCCCCGTGCCATCGCAGGTGCGGTCGACAGTAGCGTCGTGAATGAGCACGACCTCACCGTCCCGGGTCAGGTGGGCGTCCGTCTCCAGCATATCGACGCCCCATTCCTCGACGGCGGACCGGAACGCATCCATCGTGTTTTCGGGTGCCAGGCGGGACCCGCCGCGGTGCGCGACGAACATAGGGGCGCCGGCCAAATAGGCGTGGCCCGGCCTCGGGCCGCCCAGGAGTCCCATCGTCCGCGCTATCGTCAGGAGGGGTCGGTCGGCTCCCCCAGCCCCTCGACGTCCGCGGGATCGATCCCGTGCAACTGGAAGAGGACGAGGTCGATCAACCGATCAGTCATCGACAGTTCTCGTGCGGACCGGGCAGGATCTTCTTCGCCGTCCGCCTCCCGCTGCTCTTCAAGCTCGACGACCCGACCCGCCAGAAAATCGAGCACGCCGCTCACGATCTCCGGCCGGGGATTAGCCGGCGCCAGAGAGTCGGGCATTACCTCCGCCAAGAGCAACCCACGGACGAACGCGAGAAATCCGGGAAAAACCATTTCGGCCAGGGAACCCGACTCCATCCGTTCTTCGTCGGTGAGGTTCTCCCACTCCACCTCGTCCCAGTAGAGGTCGGTGGCCGCATTGTGGAGGTGCTCACGCTCCGCGTCGGACAGGCCCGGGCCATCGGACGGGACCGGTGGTTCCATAGGGCGGCCGAGGGTCGTCTCGAGTCGTCGCCGGCGCGCCTCCAGCATGGTCCTGATGCGTTCGTTCATCGAAATTCCTATCACCTGGCCTTGTCGCGGTGTACACGGCTTACGATCCAATCGTACAGTCGTCTCGGGAAAATCTGTCCAACCCACACCAAAGAGGCCAGTGCCCAGGGGAAGTGGTACGCCCGAGCCCTCCTTACGATCGCCCGGTGAATGAGGGCCACGGCGTCATCCAACTCCACCATCAATGGCATGGCGTGTAGGTTTTTCGCCGTCATCGGCGTACGTACGTACCCGGGTGAAATGACCGTCACATCGACACCCCGGCCTCGAAGGTCCACGCGCAGGCTTTCGAGAAACTTGGTCAGTGCCGCCTTGGCCGCGGAGTACGCGGCCGTACTCGGGAGACCCCCGAATGCGGCCAGGCTGCTCACGCCCACGATGTGACCCCGACGCCGCTCGAGCATCGCAGGCAGCACCGCCTCCACCGCATACACGACTCCGAAGAAGTTGACGCTCATCAGTCGTTCGATCATGCCGGAGTCCAACCCATCGACGAGGGTCATTTCGCTCTGCCCAGCATTGGCAACGAGCAAGTCGATGACACCGAGCTCCTGGCGGCACCGCTCGACGGCAGCGCACATGTCCTCCCTAACGGAGACATCGCAGCGCAGCGCGAGAGCCTCGCCTCCGGCGGACCGGATGTCCGCCGCGACTTCCTCCAACCGCTCCGCCCGGCGAGCGGCGAGCCCTACCCGGTACCCGTCGGCTGCCAGACGCATCGCGAGGCCCCTCCCGATCCCCGAGGAGGCACCTGTGATCAGCGCGACCGGCCCGCCACTCAAGATCCGCCGACCGCCAGCGGTGGCTCACCGAGAGGGTGTCGCTCGTGCACCATGCGGGATAGCGCCAGTACGGCCTCCTCCCCGGACGGTGGCCCGACGATCTGCAAGCCGACCGGAAGGCCCTCGGCATCGAGCCCGCACGGAGCCGATCCGACCGGAAGGCCCGTCAGGCTGAGCACGAAGGTCGGGGAAATCCAGTCCACGTACGTCTTCATGGGTCGGCCGGCCACGGTCTCGGGGTAGCTCTGCTCGACGGGGAACGGGGACACGGCCATGGCCGGAGTGACGAGGTAGTCGTAGCTGTCGAAAAAGCCCACGAAGTAATCCCAAATCCGCCCGCGCACCTGTTCCGCCCACGCGTATTGCCGGGTAGTCACTTCGAGACCCGCCCTCACGTTGCCCGCCACGTTGTCTCCTAGTTCGTCGAGCCGGTCGAGATGCGGGAACTGGTGCGCCACCATCCAATATCCTCGTAGATGCAGAAACGCCTCCCGGCCTTCCGAGAGGTCGATTTCCACTTCGTCCACCCTCGCACCAGATTCCTCCAGAGCAAGCGCGGCCGCGCGGCATTGGGCCTCGATCGCCGGGTCGATCCCGATCCCGACCAGGTCCGGGCAGTAGGCGATCCGTAGGCCCTGGGCGCTGGCATCTCGGACCGCGCCGACAAAGTCCCGGCCCTGGGCGGGCCGGCCGACCGGGCTCCGGCGACTCGGGCCGGCGACCGCCTGAAGCATCATTGCCACGTCTTCGGCGGTACGTCCCATGGGGCCGGTGACCTGAAGTCCGTCCCACATGAAGTGCGAGGGGTAGGTCGGCACGAGTCCCGGAGTCGGGCGCAGACCCACCACGCCGCAGAACGAGGCCGGGATGCGCAGAGAACCACCTAGGTCGGTACCCTCGGCCAGGGCGATCATGCCCGTGGCAAGCGCCGCCGCGCCACCACCTGTCGAGCCTCCCGCGCTCCGGTCGGTGTTCCACGGATTGCGTGTGCGCCCGAAGACCTCGTTGAACGTGTTGCCTCCCGCGGCGAACTCCGGACAGTTCGTCTTTCCGAGGATGACGGCTCCCGCCTTCCGGAGCCGGCTCACTACGACGGCGTCCTCCTCCGGCACATGGTCGGCGTACATGCGCGATCCGAACGTGGTCCGGAGCCCGCGCACGGGGGTGACGTCCTTGATGCCGACAGGCAGACCAAACAGTGGTCCGGGCTCTTCCCCTCGGCTAAGAGCCTCCTCCAGCGCGCGGGCATCTTCCACGGCCCGCTCGTTCAACGTGACGACGGCGTTGATCAGGCCGCCGTAGCGATCGACACGAGCCAGCGACGCTTCTACCACCTCCACCGGCGAGATCTCGCCCGCGCGAAGGCGGCGCTCCAACTCGGACGCGCTCAGGTGCCCGAGTTCATCCACCAGAGAAAGGCTCACGAAGCCTCGTCCACGAACGCCACGATTCTCGCGAATGCCGCCTCGCCGCCTTTGAACTTCCACGGGAACACGCCGATCGTGAGCCGCCGGTCCTGTAGTTCGGGAAGGCCGATGTCACCACCCAGGTTCTCGGCGTGCATGCAGTTGTGCGGGAAGAGCGCGTTGTGGGCGATCTGGTAGTCACTGTCCGGAAAGAGCCGTGCGACGCCCTCCTCGCCGCCGAACTTTTCCTCGCAGCGCGCACGCACTCGGTCACAATGCCCGTGCATGCCTTTCCCCAGAAAGCGCCCGATGGGGAGGTTCATGGGGTGGTCCGTCGAGATCGCGTCCACCGCCCAGATCTTGATCTCCTTCTCCAGGAGCCACGGGATCATGTCCGGATGGGGGCCGGGATGCCGGTGCACGTAGCGTTCCTCGTCGGCCTCGACGCCGAACTGGCCGTAACGATGCCACCCGGTGTGCAGCACCAGGATGTCCCCGTTTTGCACGTCGACGTGCTTTTCGATCATTTCGGGCGTGTAGACGTCCAGATCATCGAGCTCGTCGTCCAGATTCACGATCACGCCGGGGCCGTACAGCCACTCCATCGGAATCTCGTCGATGGTCATGCCCGAGGTCACGAAGTGCCGGGGCGCGTCCAGGTGCGTGCCCATGTGGTTCGAGGTCTGGATGTACTGGGCGTTCACGCCGTGCTCCGACTTCCGCTTGATGTACTTCACCTCGAACGGCGGATAGTACGGCCAGGAGAAGACGTCTTGGTTGAGCGGTTGAGAGAGGTCGTATGGCTTCATGGAGAGTCTCCCGTTTTCGTGTCACTACGCATTAGGAGGAAGTATAGAAGGAACGCCACGATCGCGGCTGAAAACCAGGCGCCGTTGAAGAGAAACGCCAGGCGGGGGTGCAGCGTGCCCACGAGCGCCACGGCAATGCCCACGACCGTGGCCACCACCGCATGGCGGTTCACGCCGCGCCGGTAAGTGTAGACGCCGTCCTCGGTGTAGAGGTCCCGCAGCCGCAGCACGCCGCGCCGGACCACGACGTAGTCGCACACCAGCACTCCGGCAACGGCACCGAGGAGGCCCGAGTAGCTGATCAGCCAGGTCTGGTACATCTCGAGCAATCGCCAGGGGAAGATCAGGACGCCGATCACCCCCGCGATCATGCCTCCCACGCGGAAGCTGATCCGGCGCGGGTCCAGGTTGGAGAACGAGTTCGCGGGTGCCACCACATTCGCCGCAATGTTGGTGCTCAATGTGGCAACGATGATGGCGCCCATGGCAGTCAACCCCAGGAGCGGGCTCCCGCCCTCGGCCGTGATGCGGGATACCAGGTCGATCGGATTCCAGATGGCCTCGCCGTAGAGGATCACCGTGGCGCTGGTAACCACGAGCCCCACGAACGCGAAAAGCGGCATGGTCGTGAGCAAGCCGATCGCCTGGCCGACCATCTGGTCCTTTTGGCTGCGGGCGTAACGCGTGAAGTCCGGAATGTTGAGTGAGAGCGTGGCCCAGTAGCCGACCATTGCCGTCACCCAGGGGAGGAACAACGTGAGCATGAATTGGGCGAAGGTGCGGTCGCTCTGTTCGCCGGCCAGCCGGTTCGACTCGGTGAGAAGCGTGCCCAGGCCGCCCACGCTCACGATCGCCCAAGCCAGCAGCGCCAGCCCCATGAGCACCAGGAACGGTGCGGAAACGGTCTCGAGCCACTTGATGGACTCGGTGCCCGCCCAGGCGAAGTGCATGTTCACCAACCAGAACATGAAGAAGCTCGCGTAGTACGACGCACCATAGCCCATGAAAGACCAGGCGCCACCCAAATCGGCCCAGCCGGACCACAGGATGCCGAGGGCCACATTGATGGCGAGTCCGCCGATCCAAGTCTGGATGCCGAACCACCCACACGCCACCACCGCCCGCAGCAGCGACGGAAAGTGCGCGCCGGTGAGCCCGTACGAGGCTCGCGCGAAGACCGGGAACGGAATCCCGTAGCGCGTGCCGGCGTGCGCCGTAACCACCAAAGGGGCCAGCACGACCACATTCCCGATCAGGATCGCCAACATGCTCTGCCACCAATTCATGCCGGCTTCGATCATGGACGCGGCGAGCATGTAGGTGGGGATGCTTACGCTCATCGCCACCCAGAGGGCCGCGATGTTCCACATGCTCCAAGTCCTCGCTCCGATGCCCGAAGGCGCGAGGTCGGGGTTCGTGAACCGGCCTTCGGGGAGAGCACCGGCCACCTCGACCATGCCCCCGATGGTCAAGCGTCTTCACCGATCACATACCCCGCGCGCTCGAACGCCGTGGTGAGTGCCCGCCGGACGAGCACCACGGCCAAATGCCGGCGATACGCCACCGAGGCGTGCATGTCCGCCTGAGGGTCGATGTCTTGATTCCCCGCGGCTTGGCCTGCCGCGACCAGGGCCGCGCCGGTAGGCCGCTCTCCGACGAGGCAAGCCGAAGCCTGGTTGGCTAGGACGGACCTCGGGCCTACGCTCAGAAGCGCGATCCGAGCCTGGTTGCACCGTCCCGACGGATCACACACCACCGAAGCCGCCACACCCACCATGGCGTAATCCCCCCGGCGGCGGGAAACCTCCAGGAACGCCTGTCCACCACCCTCTACGGCTGGAGGCAGAACCACCTCCGTCAGAAGCTCGCCCTCCTCCAAAGCCGTCCCGAAGAACCCGGAGAAAAAGTCGCCGGCGGCGATCGAGCGTTCCCCGTCCGGCCCTCGGACCCGGACGCTCGCGCCGAGGGCGAGCATCACGGCCGGCAGCTCCGACCTCGGGTCGGCATGGGCCAGATTACCTCCGATGGTGCCGCGGTTGCGGATTTGCGCATGGGCGACATAGGGGAGGGTCTCGGCCAGGAGCGGCACCCTCTCGGCCACCAGCGCGCTCTTCTCCGCCGCAGCTTGATGCACCATCGCCCCGAGGCGGAGGCCGCCGCCGTCGGCCTCGTCCAACCCGTCCAGGCCCTCGACCCTGTTCAGGTCGATCAGCACGGAAGGTTGTGCCAACCTGAAGTTCATGGTGGGAATGAGACTCTGCCCTCCGGCGAGCAGCTTGGCTTCATCTCCGTACTCAGCCAACAGATGGAGCACTTCCTCTACCGTATCGGGACGGTGGTACTCGAACGCGGCCGGCTTCATGATCCGTCCTCCGGATCCGATGCAGAATCCTCAGCCCCCGAGTCGTCCGCGTGCACGAGATCGAACAACCGCCCCGGGCTGAGCGGAATCTCTCGAATCTCAACAGCCCCCTGCAGAGCGTCCTCCAGCGCCTGTGCGTACAACGCGCCCACGGGAATCGCTCCAGCCTCACCCACCCCCTTCACACCCAGCGGATTCAGGGGAGACGGCGTCTCCACATGGGAGACCTCCATGTGCGGTACGTCGGTCGCCGTCGGCAGCAGGTAATCCATGAACGACGCGTTCAGGAGCTGCCCATGGTCGTCGTAGACCAACTCCTCGAAAAACGCGTCACCTATGCCGTGGGCCACTCCGCCGTGGACCTGGCCGTCCACGATGACCGGGTTGACCAGACGGCCACAGTCGTGCACCACGACGTAGCGCTGTATCGAAACTTCCGAGGTCTCCGGATCGATCTCGACGATCATCGCGTGCACACCGCTCGCGGTGGTCCCACGCGCCGGCCCGAAGTACGACGTCGCCTCCAAGCCAGGCTCGGCACCCGGCGCGACCGCACCGCGCAGGGGATTGGCACGCACCGCGAGCTCGCCTAGGGAAATCGAAAGATCAGAGCCCTTGACACGCACGACACCGTCGGCCAACTCGAGGTCGTCCTCCGCGGCCTCCAGAGCCTCACTCGCCAACGACAAGATCCTCTTCCGCACCACACTCGCCGCCTCGTGGCAGGCGCTTCCCGCCACCACGATCCCGCGGCTCGCAAAGGTGCCCGTGCCCCAGTGGAACTCCCGCGTGTCGCCGGTGACCACGTGCACGTCGGTTACGTCGACACCGAGTTGATCGGCGACGATCTGCGCGAACGTGGTGAAGTGCCCCTGTCCCTGCGTTCCGACCCCGGTGGCGAGTTGGACCTTGCCACTCGGTTCCACGCTGACGCGGGCTCCCTCGTAAGGCCCTATCCCCGTGCCCTCCACGTACGAGACGATGCCCAAGCCGAGCTGCCGTCCCGCGCCGCGCGCCTTCGGCTGCTCCTCGTCCAGGAACTTGCGGTAGCCGATCATCTCGGCCGCCTTCTCCATGGCGGGGAGATAGTCTCCGCTGTCATAGACCAGCGGTGCCGAGTCCTGAAACAGGATCTCGTGGTCGTGAGGGAATTCGTCCGGGGTGAGGAAGTTACGCTTCCTGATCTCGACCCGGTCGATGCCGAGCTCTTTGGCAGCGAAGTCCAGCAGACGTTCCATGACGAATACGCCTTGCTGGCGGCCGGCGCCCCGCACCGGGGTCACGATGGTCTTGTTGGTGAAGACGGCGGTGAACTCGCTGTAATAGGTGGGCACCCGGTACGGCCCGAGTAGGGTGCATTGCGTGTTGATGGGCACCGTAAGCCCGTAGGGGTCGTACGCGCCGGAGTCGTGCAGGAAGACGTCCTTCACGCCCAGAATCCGGCCCTCGGCATCGACGGCCAATTCCGCCTCATGAAGTTGGAGCCGCTCGTTGGAGGTGGCGAAGAAGCTCTCCGCTCGATCCTCGATCCACTTCACAGGCTGCCCGAGGCGCATGCTGATCCACGGGATCAACACCTCCTCCGGGTAGAACATCATCATCTTCGGGCCAAAGCCCCCACCCAAGAAGGGAGCGACGACGCGTACCTGGGACTGAAGCAGCCCCAACCTCTCGGCGAGACCGTTACGGATGGGGATGGGCGCTTGGGTCGTGTCCCACACCGTGAGCTCCTCGGTGCGGGCGTTCCAGTCGGCCAGGACGCCACGATTCTCCATGGACCCACCCACGCCGCGGTCATAACTGAACTTCCGTGACAGAACCCTGTAGGCGTCGGCCCGTGCCGCTTCATAGTCCCCTTTTCGCTGCACCGCGTGCGCGGCCACGTTGGTCCCCAAGGCCTCGTGGATCACCGGCGAATCGGGAGCCAATGCCTCTTTCAAGCCCACCACGACAGGAAGGGGCTCGATGTCCACGACGATGTCCTCGAGCGCATCCTCGGCGATGTAGCGACTCTCGGCCACAACTACGGCGATGGGCTCCCCCACGTGCACGACCCTGTCGCGGGCGAGAGGCACCAACGTGGCCGTGTTGAAGGTCAGACCCGCAATGGGCGGAGGCGGCACCAGCAGTGGTCCGTGGCACCAGTAGTCCCCCAGATCCTCCGCCGTGTAGACCGCGATCACTCCCTCACGGCGACGGGCCTCCGACACATCCACACTGAGCACCCGGCCGTGGGCGAAGTCGCTACGCAGGAAAGCAGCGTGCAGAGTGCCTGCAAGGTGCACGTCGTCCACGAAAATCGCGTGGCCGGTGAGCAACTGCGGGTCCTCGTTGCGCAACACCCCCGCGCCGACATACGGATGGGCACCCATCAGACCTCGACCTCGCGCATCTTCGATGCCGCCAGCCGGGCGGCGGCCACGATGTTCTGATAACCGGTGCAGCGGCACAGATTCCCGGAAAGGGCGGCACGCACCTCGGCCTCGTTCGGGTCGGGATTCTCGCGCAGGAAGGGGACGAGCGTCATCAAGATCCCCGGGGTGCAGAAGCCGCACTGGAGTCCGTGCGCCTCCCGGAACGCGTCCTGAATGGAGTGTAGCTCGCCTCCACCAGGCGCAAGCCCCTCCACCGTGGCGATCTCGCACCCGTCGGCCTGCACCGCGAATACAAGGCACGAGCGAACCGCCACCCCGTCCATCAGGACCGTGCACGCCCCACAGACCCCATGCTCGCACCCGACGTGCGTGCCCGTAAGCTCTAGGCTATGCCGCAAGAAGTCGCTGAGAAGGAGCCGTGGCTCCACATCGGCGCGACGCTCGACGCCGTTGACCGTC
>JBGMRK010000056.1:0-13479 GCA_048061375.1 Longimicrobiales bacterium
CTACGGGACCTGTGGGGCTCCCTGCGTGTGAATCGGGACGCCGCTCGTCACCTCTTCGAGGTGGAGCGTCATCG
The DNA here is from genome assembly GCA_048061375.1 of Longimicrobiales bacterium. GTDB lineage: Bacteria > Gemmatimonadota > Gemmatimonadetes > Longimicrobiales > Gaopeijiaceae > JACZXQ01. The sequence continues at coordinate 75 of JBGMRK010000056.1, forward strand.
AGAAGATCGGGAGCTTGGTGCGCATGTAAACCAGGTACCGGTCCTCGTCGTCTGTGAAGTAGAGTTCAGCTTCTCCGCCCTCGCTGAAGAGCCCGGACGTCTGGATGATCGGCTGGATCACGATCGTATTGAACGTCCCGGCCGGCACTTCCTTGACCTCCCTGCGGAGTACTTTGATGACGACCGGGTTGCCGTCCTTCTTGAAATAGCGGTTGAACGTGTAGGTCTGCCCGACCTCCAAAGGAAGCGTCCGGATGAAGTACACGAAGGCGATTTCGTCGAGCGGGAGCGCCGTCGGCAGATCCTCGAACCTATCGATGTCCGTGCGCTCCCAGTACCCGTCCTCGGGGTACAGCGCGTAGGCCCGATAGCTCTCGTAGCTGTTCTCGTGGATGTCTTTGACGAATCTACGGGTCACGAGTTGGCGCGTGTCGAGCCAGGACTCGAAGAGGTCGTCGACCTTGACCGCACCGAAGAGTGGGCTCCCCTTCATGCCCATCTGGAGATGGTAGGTCGGATAGCCCTCCACCATTTCGATGCCACGCACGGCCATGAAACCCTCACCCGCGTTCAGCGGGCCGACCTTCAGCTTGTAACGCAGATATTCGCCGGGGCCGAACGGGACCTTGGCAGCGAGTGGATCCGGGGTGAGTGCATGGGAGGTGAGGGTCGTCGCATTCGCAGCGTCGGAATCCTGCGCCTGGGCCTCCGCCACGCCGGCCGGCAGCGTGACCGCTGCCATGGCCGTTAGGGCCACCGCTACGTTCCGACCTGTCATTTCGACCTCCCCCGCTCGAAGCTCCACCAATCGCCTCCTCTTACACGGGCGAGCTCCCGAAGGGTTCGGAGAGATCTAAACCGTGACGGCCGTGTCCGGATGTCGTAGCGCAATTCGAGGGGGGTCTCTTCGATCCTGCGCGCGTGCGGCGCCACGTTCCGGAGAATCTCCAAGTTGGCCGCCCACCCGTCCCGACTCATCAGTGGACGCCCCTGGAGCGCCTCGAGTGCCTTCTTGAGTACGATCAGCCGGTAGGCCCGGAACCCGCAAAGCGGATCGGAGACGGGCGCACCACCAAATGCCCGGCCAAGGATGACCGGCGCAAGCCACCGGGTGATTCGTAATCCGCGAGGAGCATGCTCGCTACCCTCTTCAACCGTGCCCGCCACGATGTCCGCTCCGCCCTCCAACGTCTTGATCAGAGTGACGATGTGTTCCGGATGCTCGGTGAAATCGCCCTGAAGAGTCACAACCGCGTCGCGCTTCGGATACGTGGTGCGTTCAACAGCGGTCATGATCAAACGGGCCAGGGCGGCCGGGTACCCTCGCTGCTTCTCCTCACGGATGACAGTGAGAGGGAGTATCTTGCGGTATCTCTCCAGTGCCTCGGCAGTCCCGTCCGTGGACGCGTCATCGAGCACGATCACCTCGTAATCGCGCTCGAACTCGGCAAAGACCTGCCGGATCTTCCACAGGAGCACGCCGATCGTATGATCTTCGTTGTGTGCAGGAATGCAGATATAGATCATCGTGGAGCAGTCATTTGTATATGCGAGAACCGGCTCGCATGTGAAGGCCTGGTTTGTGGCACGGGGGCGTTATACCGCAGTCCCAGATGGCGGTTCCTGGCCGGGCGCGCCCGAAACCTCCGGCGGACGGGATTTCCAGCGGCGGTGAAGCCAGAAGTACTGCTCGGGGGCACTGCGTATATGGTCTTCCAGCAACGCGACGTGCGCCCTGGTCAGGCGCGCCACGTCGGCGTGAAGGGCACCCCTACGGGCGATCGGCACCCGCTCGATAAGGACTCGATAGTGGGCCGGCCACCCAGGCTCCCTGAGCGAGACCCCCAGGAACACCGGCGCACCGGTTCTAAACGCGAACACAACCGGCCCCTTGGCGGTCGCCGCCGGCATACCGAAGAAGTCTACGAATACCGGCCGAGTACGGATGTTCTGATCGGCCATCAGTGTCATCACCCGACCCTTTCGGAGTGACTCGAGCACCATACGACCGGCATCGGCCTTCGCGACAACGGTGACGCCGAACCGCGCCCTGGCATTGTTAAGATGCCGGTCGAACAGGGGATTGTTTTGAGGGAAGACCACGGCGTCGATGGGCACGCCACGTGCGGCCAGGGACGCGCCCCCGATCTCCCAGTTGCCCAGGTGCCCCGTGATCAAGATCGCGCCCCGTCCTTCCTCTAGGGCGGATTCGAGCTCCTGAAGCCCGTGAACCTTGGTACGCCGTCGCACGTCGTCCACACTCGAACTCGACAGTCGAAACGTCACCACTGCCTCGCGCGCCAAGTGCCTATAACTGGCGCGAGCAACCCCACGGCGCCAGGCGCGAGTGGCGTCTGGAAAGGCAATTTCGAGGTGGCGGTCCACGTCGGTCCGCCGAATCCGGAGCACGCTCCCGGCCAGCGAGCCCAGCAATCCGGCCAGCGAGAGCGCAACCCGCTCCGGGAAGACGCCGCTCAGGACAGAGGCCATCCGGAATGCGGCAGACTCGGCGTGGTGTTTGAGGGTCGGGCGTCTCATTGGTCGGCGAACTGCAACTCGTAGAGAGAGCGATAGAGACCGCCCGAGGCCAATAGCTCCGCGTGGGTCCCTCGCTCCACGATGCGGCCACCGTCCAACACGAGCGTGAGGCCGGCGCGTTGAACGGTCGAGAGGCGGTGGGCGATCACGAAAACGGTGCGGCCGGCCAGGAGTCGTTCGAGGGCGTCCTGCACGAGCCGTTCCGCCTCTGAGTCGAGGGCGCTGGTCGCCTCGTCGAGAATGAGAATGGGGGGATTCCTGAGGAGGGCGCGCGCGATGGCGAGTCGCTGCCGCTGCCCACCCGACAGCTCGGCACCGCGCTCCCCCACGAGGGTGTCGTAGCCGTCTGGAAGCTCCGAGATGAACTCGTGGGCGTGGGCCGCCTGGGCGGCCTCGACGATCCGCCCGCGACCGACCTCGTCCGGCGAGCCGTAAGCGATGTTGGCCCGAACGGTGTCGTGGAATAGGATCGTCTCTTGAGAGACCACTCCAAGGGCACTGCGGAGGCCGCGGATCTCGAACTCGCGAATGTCGGTTCCATCGACGGTGATACGTCCCGCCGTGACATCATAGAAACGGCCCAGAAGGTCGACCATCGTGGTCTTGCCCGCCCCGCTCGGCCCGACCAGCGCCACCACGGTGCCCTTCGGCACCTCCACCGAGATATCCCGCAGTACGGGCTGGTCCGTGCGATAGCCGAACGACACGTTCTCAAACGCGATCTGACGCTCCAGCCCGGGAAACGGCCGAGAATCCACCGAGTCACGGATCTCGGACGGCGAGTCGAGAAACTCGAAGATCCGCTCGCCCGCAACGACGCCCGGCTGCACCATCGCCGGAAACTTGCTGCCGTACTTGACGGGTGCGTAGAGCTTCATGCTCAGCGCCAGAAACGCTACGAAGGTCGCTCCCTCCAGGGAGCCGTCCAGCACAACGAGCCGCGCGCCATACCAGAGAAGCACGACGGTCCCAAGGGCAGCCATCATCTCGGTCAACGGCCCGGCGAGCGCCCGTAGCCGCTCCGTGCGGAGAAACACGTGAAAGTAGTCCGCGGTTAGGCCGTGGAAGCGCTCGCGCTCGTGTCCCTCCGCGGACGAAGTCTTCACGAGCCGAATCCCGGAAAGCGTCTCCTGCACGTGCGCATTGACCTCGCCCACGAGGTCCAAAATGCGCCGGTCTCCCTTCCTGAGCCGCCCGACGAGGGGCCCCCACATCACCATGGCCCCGGGAATGACCACGAACGCGGCCGCCGTGAGCTTCCAGGAGATTGCTACCATGAAGTACACGGCGGCGACCAGCTCGAAGGCCGACGCAATCAGCTTCAGGAGCTCCCTCGTGACCAGAGTGCGCACCAGCTCCACATCGTGTGTAATGCGCGAGATGATTTGCCCCATGCGCATCCGGCCGAAGAAGGCGAGATCCAATTCCAATAGGTGGTCGTAGACCTGATCCCGCAGATCGCGCGTCACCCCCTGCTCCACCCTGGCGACGAGGTAGGTACGTGCGAAGGCGAAGATGTTCTTGACGACGAACACGACCAGAATGAGGACGATCACCCTCTGGACGGCCTGAAGCGGCTCGGCCGGGTTCGCCCATCGCCACACGGTGGCATCGAGCAGGCCGCCCAACGCACCACCCACTCCACTCGCCTCGCCCGGATTGAAAACGGTCTGCACGAAGGGGATCAACAGGACGAACACGAACGCGTCCAGGACGGCGAACACCACCATGGCGGCCACGGCCGCGAGCAACGCCCCCCGGTGCGGCCGCAGATACGAGAGCAGCCGGGTGTACGGCCTCACGGTCAGCGCGGTGGCGCGACCCCTGTGGGCCGCGGCGTCAGGCGAGCCACAGGAACGATCATTTCCTCAGGCGAGATGCCTCCGTGGAGGAAGGAGTTCCGGTAGCGGCGCTGGTACTCGCGCAGCTTCGTCGGATACACGAAGAAATAGTCGTCGAGTGCGACCACGTAGGTCGTGCCGAGCTTGCCCTTTGGGAACCGCAGATCCCGCTCGTCCGACGTGGAAAACGCCGCCGATGGATCTTCGGCCTTCAGGTCCGCTCCGAACTTGTAGCGCAGATTGCTAGTGGCGTCTCGCCTCGCGAAGACGGTGGTGGGGTGCTGGCACAGGATTGAGCCGTGATCTGTGGTCATGATGACCTTTTGGCCCATGCGGGCGGCCTCTTTGAGCACGGCGAACGCGGTGGACCGCTCGAACCAGCCACGGGTCAGGTTCCTGAGAGCGGCCTCGTCCTTGGCCACCTCCATGAGAATCGGTGACTCGCTTCGGCCGTGCGTCATGAGGTCCACGAAGTTGAACACGAGCGCCACGACCGATCCCGGCGTCTTCAGTGCGGATTTCACACGGGCCAACACCTGCTCGCCTTGCCAGTCGCTGAAGATCTTCTGGTAGTGGACCGGCACGTCTCTTCCAGTGAGCCGCTTGAGTTGCTCTTTCAAGAGTTCGTCCTCGAAAGCGTTCAGACTGCCCTCGTCGTCCGAGGCGTCCCACCACTCAGGCCTGTCCCTCGCAACCTCGTCAGGGAACTGGCCGGAGAAGATAGCGTTGCGGGAATACGGGGTCGCCGTAGGGAGAATCGAGTAGTGGTACGACTCCTCGATGTCGAAGTGCCGTGCCAGCAACGGAGCGATCACACGCCATTGGTCGAGCCGCATACAGTCGAGTACCACCAGGAAGACGGGCTCATCCCCAAGAAGCGGCAAGAGATGTTCACGCACGACATCCACTGAAAGGACGGGGCGTTCTCCGTCACGCATCCACCCGGGGTACTCGCGGATGACCCACTCGCCGAAGTCCCGGCGGAGCTCGACCAACATGGAGTGCACGGTGTCGAGAAGCCCCGCCTCGCCGGCCCCTTCGAGGCGGATATCCCAATCGGTGAGCTCGAAAAACAGCTCGGCGAACTCTTCGTGCGTCCGAGCCTCCTGCCGCTTGATGGAGAGTCGGCCAAAACGCGACGCAAAGTCCTGGGCGGCCTGCTGCTGCCGGATGGACGAGCCCTCTAAAATGCGCGTGACCACGGAGAGCACCTGCCTGGGGCTGGTGGGCTTCACCAAGTAGTCCTTCACCTGGCGGCCGATCGCCTCTGTCAGGGTGTGATCCTCCTCGGACTTGGTGACCATGACCACGCGAGCGTGTGGGTCCTCGCGGCTGAGAATCTCCAGCACTTCGAGCCCACTGCGGCCAGGCATCTGCTCGTCCAGGAGGATGAGGTCGTAGGCGTTCTCCCGAATGAGATCCAGGGCGTCGTCGCCGTTGGTTATGGCGTCGACGTGGTAGCCCCTGGCCTGGAGGAACAGCAGATGAGGCCGGAGCAGGCCGATCTCGTCATCGACCCAAAGGATTCGCTTCCCGGTTGCTTCCATGCGCGGAAGCTAGGTGGGGCGGGGGCATGGAGGAAGGCCCGGTCGGACCAGGTTCCCGGAACTCCCGGGAGGCACCGCGCCTGGCGGCCTACTACATACTGATCGTATACGGGAACCAGGAGGCCACCGGCTTCCCGCCCTTACGGCCAGGCTCGAAGATCCATTCGGCGGCCTCACGGATGAGCCTCTCGTTGAAGTCCCGGTCCGAAGTGGGCGGCCTGAGTCGGGTGGAGTCGGCCACGACGCGCCCGCTCACGTTCACGAACACCCAAACCTGGACCTGCTCGCCCTTCAGTTTCTTGTTTGCCGGCGGGATGATCATGCCGCGAGGTGAGGGCGGCACCATCCGAAACCGTCCCTCTTCCGCGTTCCCCCCGTCGCCCTGACCATCGCCCACGTCGAGACCGGGGCCCTTGTCGCCCGGATTATCCCCGAGGATCGAGGCCGTCTCGATGCGTACGTCTTCCTCGATCTCCACCGGTTGGACGTCGAGAACGAGCGGCAGAGGGATCTTGGGAGGAATGATGGGGCGCGGCGGCGGAATGCGAACATTCATCGCCTGCAGACCACCCGACGCCGCCCGGTCATCGCCCGCCCGCGGACCGGCCGCGGCGAACGGCGACTGGAGTGTGTCGTGAGCACTGAACAACACGAAGACCAGGACGTGCAGAAACAGAGAGCCCAGCAGTGTGGCTCTCCAGATCTTACGCTCGGATTCCCGGCGTTGCTCGTTGCTCAGGTCGAAGGGGATGTCCATCACCGTCCTCGGGTGGATCGGGGTCGCCTCCTGATACTACCGGATGGAGTGTCTTCAGGTTTCCATGGGTGCCATCCATTCTCCAATCCAATACCTCCTCCGGCCCGTAAGATCCAACCAGGGCAGGCTCGGGTGCGGACCCCCATCCTCGGGTACTCGGCCGGCGCTCCCCAGCCGGGTACCGGCTTGCTGGAAGGTTGGCCATTGGGCAACTTCGTTGGCCCACGCGCCCAATGGCCCGTGGCCGAGGAGTCCCGCATCACGGAGTATACGTCCCGATGACCGAAACGACCCAGGACAACGTCCCGAAAGGGGTACGGCCGGATCTGCCAAAACGTCCGGCCATCGAGGAGGGCGCCTGGGAAAAGATCCAGCTCGAACAGGAGAAGATGAAGGAGCGAGAGTACGTGCGCTTTGCCGTCTACAAGCTGGATCCCGAGTGGCGACGCCTCCCGGCCGAGGAAAAAGAGCGCCACAAGGACGAGTTCGAAGCAATCATCGCTCAGAAGGGGAAGGAGATGATGATCTACGCCTACTCGCTCGTGGGCACGCGTGGCGACTCCGACTTCTTATTGTGGCAGGCCTCCCGAGAGCTCGTCCAACTCCACGATCTCGCCGCCGACCTGAACCGCACGGCTCTTGGGGGCTACGTCGGGTTGTCCTATTCGTATTTCGCGATGACCAAGCGGTCGATCTACTTGAACCGCTACGAGAAAGAGTACGTGGCCACATACGGCGGTGAGGACCAGATCGATCAAGCCCGCATCGCGATCAACCCACAGGGATCCGAGTATTTATTCGTCTATCCGATGGCCAAGACTCGCGCCTGGTACAAGCTCCCCCACGAAGACCGCCAACGCATGATGGACGAGCACATCCGGGTCGGCCACCAATGGCCCGACGTGAAGCTCAATACGACCTACAGCTACGGCCTGGATGACCAGGAGTTCGTGGTGGCATTCGAGTCGGACCACCCGGGACGCTTTCTCGACCTCCTGATGGCGCTGCGCCTCTCGGAAGGTTCCTCCTACACCCTGTTCGACACCCCCGCCTTTACCGGACTCGCCCGCTCCATGCGCGACACCCTGGACGCCATCGGGTGAGACAGGCGCGGCGGCCGTAGTGAACGGCGCGGCCACACAGGCGCCGCCGCGGGACGGCTCTCTCGCGCGGGCCACGGCGTACTACGAGCTCACCAAGCCGGGCATCGTGCTGTTCGTGGTGATCACGGTGAGCGTGAGCTTCTACGTGGCGGCCGCGGGCGCCCTCGATTTGATGCGGGTACTCCATACCGTACTCGGGGCGGCCATGGGAACGGCAGGCGCCCTGGCCCTAAACCAATACGTGGAGCGCGATTTCGATGCGCGCATGAAGCGCACGCAGACCCGGCCCCTCCCCTCGGGAAGGCTGCGGCCCACCGAGGCGCTCGTCTTTGGCATGGTCCTTGTCGTAGGGGGCGTCGGATATCTGTTCTGGCAGGTGGGCTGGCTTCCAGCGTTGCTCACCACGCTTTCGGCGGCGGCCTACATCTTTGCATACACCCCCCTCAAGACTCGCTCGTACGTCGCCACGCTGGTTGGCGCTGTGCCGGGTGCCATCCCCGCACTGATCGGGTGGAGCGCTGCCACCGAGGGACTGGCAGTCGGGGCGTTCGTGCTGTTCGCGATAGCGTTCTTGTGGCAACTGCCCCATGTGCTGGCACTCGCCTGGCTGCTGCGCGAGGACTACGCGCGCGTCGGATTCTTTCTCATGCCTCCGACCGACCCCGAAGGGGGACGCATCGGCAAGCACATGGTGTACCACTCGGTCTCCCTGCTGACCGTAAGCGCGTTTCCCACGCTGCTTGGACTGACCGGGCTGTACTATCTCGGTGGGGCCATCGTGCTCGGCCTGGCCATGATGTCGGTCTGTGTGGTCGCGGCTCGGGAGATGACGCCCGGCCACGCGCGCCGCGTGTTTCTCTACTCGTTGATCTACCAACCCCTGCTTTTCGGCCTGATGGTGATCGACACGATTCGGAGCTGATCATGAGTGTTCACCGGATTCCATCTGTGGTATCTCTCCTTCTCCTCCTCAGTGTGCAGGGTGTTAGAGCTCAAGACACGGACCGGCCACGAGCCCGCGATCTGGGAATCACCGTGGGCATTTTCTCCACCGGTCCGGACAACGCGATCACAGACGTGGAAGGGGTCCTGGTCGGCCAGGTGAGCGTCGTGGAGGGAGACCGCGTCCGCACCGGTGTGACCGCCATCCGCCCCCACGGCGGTAGCATCTACGCCGAACGGGTGCCCGCCGCGATTTACGTGGGCAATGGCTTTGGCAAGCTGATCGGCGTGACGCAGGTCCGTGAGTTGGGAGAGTTGGAGACGCCCATCCTGCTCACCTGCACGCTGTGCGTGTGGAAGGCGGCCGACGCCATGGTAGAGTGGGCGTTGGCGCAGCCGGGCATGGAGCGCGTGGGATCGCTGAACGCCGTGGTGGGCGAAACGAACGACGGCGGACTCAACGACATTCGCGCCCGACCCATCAGGCCCGAGCATGTGGTACGAGCGCTCGAAGAGGCATCCTCGGGGCCGGTCGAGGAAGGCTCCGTGGGTGCGGGCACGGGAACGCGCGCGTTCGGTTGGAAGGGCGGCATCGGCACGAGCAGCCGGGTGCTGCCCGAGAATCTGGGCGGTTACACGGTGGGCGTGCTGGTGCAATCCAACTTCGGGGGAATCCTGTCGATGGCCGGTGCGCCCGTGGGCCAGGAATTGGGACGTTATTCATTTCAACGCTCTGTGAACCCAACGCGCCGAGACGACGCCGATGCAGATTGGCTCGACCAGGACGGCGACGGGCAAGGATCGATCATGATGATCGTCGCGACCGACGCACCCCTGTCGCCGAAAAGCCTCGAGCGGCTGGCAAAACGCGCAATCATGGGCCTCGCTCGCACCGGCTCGTTCGCGGGAAACGGCTCGGGCGATTATGTGATCGCGTTCTCCACCGCCGAGAGCGTACGCCGCAGGCGCGGCGAGAGGATGCGCTCGGTCGAGGATCTCCCCAACACCCGAATGTCGGGGCTGTTCGAAGCGGTGGTGGAGAGCACGGAAGAGGCTATCTACAACTCGATCCTCAAGGCCACGACGGTCACCGGCATGGGCAACACCGTCGACGCTCTCCCGATTGCGGAGACGACCGAGGTGCTCCGTAGATACAACGTCATTCGCTAGTGTCCTATCTCACCGTTTTGCCGAGACTGGAGGCTCCCGGCTCTTGGAGGTCTCAGACCCCTAAGCACCTCACACCCCTAGCGGAATCAGCCTCGCGTCCAGGATCTCGGGCACGGCTCTGAGATCGGCCATGAGTGCCGGGCTCACGTCGCCATCCACGCAAACTGCGGCCAATGCAATACCTCGTGTGGAGCCCCTCGCCTGAACGTATTCGGCGATGTTGACCTCGTGGTCACCCAAGAGCGTCCCCACTTTCCCGATCACGCCCGGTACGTCTCTGTTGCGCAGCACCAGCAGGCCGTCCTGTGGCTGGACGGTGAGTTCGAAGTCGTCGATACAGACGATGCGGGGGTGCTGCGTTTCTCCTAGGAGGGCCCCAGCGATGCGTACCTGCCCTCCCTCCGCCTCCACCACGATCTCGATGAACTCCGAATAGTCGTGACGGTGGGGCACCAGCGAGCTGGCCACCTGAATCCCCCGAGCCTCGGTGACGTGGTGCGCATTGACATAATTGACCTGATCCTCGCCGACGACGTGTGCGAGCACCCCCGCCAGGGCCGCCGCGCACAGGGGACGGAGCGCCTCGTCGCCCGCGCCGGCCATGCGTACCTCGATGCGGCGTATGCCCCCATCGCTCAATCCTCCGGCGACACGGCCGACCTTACGACCGAGGTCCAGGAGCGGCCGCAAGCGGCGCATCGCCGTTCCGCCGATGGCCGGAGCATTCACCGCTTGAGAGAGATCGCCGTCCAGCAACGCGGCCCGGATACCTTGGGAGATCTCAGAGGCTACCAGCTCCTGAGCCTCCGCGGTGGCAGCACCGAGATGTGGCGTCAGCACGATACCTGGCGCCGACCGAAGGCGGCTGTCCTCGGGCAGCGGCTCGTTCGCGAACACGTCCAGCGCGGCACCAGACAACTCCCCCGCCTCGAGGGCCTCCGCGAGAGCATCCTCATCCACGATTCCCCCGCGCGCCACGTTCACCAAAAGCGCCGTCGGCTTCATCGAGGCCAGCTCCTCGCGGCCGATGAGCCCCTCCGTCGCCGACGTCAGCGGCAGGTGCAGGGTGATCACATCCCCACGGCTGAGCAGTTCGCCGAGTTCGACTCGGACCACACCCAGCTTCGCCGCTCGCTCCGGCGTGAGATATGGATCGTAGGCGATGACCCTCATACCGAACGCGCGCGCGCGCTTGACCACCTCCCCACCGATCCGACCAGCCCCGATCAGGCCGAGCACCTTGCCCCGAAGCTCCGCGCCGGCGAAGCGCGAACGATCCCATTCACCGTCACGGATCGATCTGTCTGCCGCGGGCACCCGTCTGGCCACGGCCAGGATCAGGGCCATGGTGTGCTCGGCAGCCGAAACGGTATTTCCGGCAGGGGCGTTGATGACCGGAATGCCCCGAGCCGTGGCGGCCGCGAGGTCAATATTGTCGACGCCGACACCGGCGCGTCCGATTACCTGGAGTATTGGCGCCGCCTTGAGCAGCTCTTCGTCAACGGTGGTGGAACTCCGCACGATCAGCGCTGCGGCGTGCGCCAACTCGGCGTGGAGGCGCTGTTTGTCCCAGTCCTTGCCGACCCGAACGTCGAAGCGATCGTCGGACGTCAAAGCTTCGAGCCCGGACGCGGAGATCTTGTCGGCCGCTACGACGACGAATCTGCCCACCCTCACCTCTTCGTCACTGTCCACCGGTGAGTCCCCCGAAGACCGTCTCGAGGACGTCCAACAAACTGTCGAGTTCCTGCATCGTGTGATCTCCCATGTGTCCGACGCGGATCGTGGTGTCTTTGAGCTTGCCGTATCCTGCCCCGATCACGTAACCGCGCTCCTTCATCGCTCGGACTATCCCGGCACCCCCGACACCTTCGGGAAGGGAGACGCATGTCACGGTAGGCGAGCGGAGACCCTCCGGCGCAAGAACCTCTAATTCCACACCGCGGTCCTCCCTCATGTGAGCGACCCAATCCCAGCAGCGCATTGCCATCTCCAGATGCCTCGCCCAGCGCGCTTGAATGCCCTCTTCGAGCATCGCCTCCAGCTGCACTCGAAGGCTGTAGAGCAGCGTCAGGGCGGGCGTAGTCGGCGTCTGAAAACCCTCAATCTGCTTCTGATACTCCAGAAGATCGAAGTACACGCCCTTGGCGCCGACCGTCTCCGACCGTGTCAACATGCGCTCCGAGGCCACCCCGAATGCGAGACCGGGTGGAAGCGCGAACGCCTTTTGCGAGCCGGTCAGAAGCCAGTCCAGCCCCCACTCATCGGTTCTCAACTCGGCCCCGGCAGCGCCGGACACCGAGTCCACCAAGACCAAGGTGTCCTCATGTTCGCGCACAACCCGAGCGATGTCGGCCACGGGGTTGAGCACCCCGGTGGACGTCTCGGAGTGGCATACCGTGACGGCCTCGTACCGCTGCTCCGCCAAGCGCTCCCGAACCATCTCGGGATCATGTCCCTCCCCCCACTCCACGGACAGCGTGTCCACGGTGAGCCCACACGCTCTAGCGATCGTGGCGAAACGCTCGGAAAAAGCACCATTGGTGAGCGAGAGGATCCTCTGCGACGCGGCGTTTCGGACTCCGGCCTCCATGAAGCCGGTCCCGGAGGACGTGCCGATGAACACGGGGCGGTCCGTCAACAGCGCCGCCTGAAGTCCCACTTGAAGCTCACGGACGAGCTCCTTTATGTCCTCGCCACGGTGGCCCATCATCGGTCGAGTCTGTGCCTCGAGCGCTGCGCTGCCCACCTCGGTCGGGCCGGGCAGGAAGAACCGGCCTGGGGTCTCAGATGGATCGCTCAGAGAGGCTTCAGCCAACGGAGATAGACTCACTCGGGTATCGGAGTACGGGCGGGAGGGGCTCAACGGTCGGAAAGATAGCCCGTGGCGCGCCATGGTAGTAGGGCGACCCGCAGCCTCACGATACGGATCCCGGTAGAAGACATGGGCGACGTCGGCCTACGCGAGTTGAATAGCCTCGCGAAGCCAGTAATCGTCAGACCGTAGCGGTCATGAGATCCATGAGTTCCCGCAGCATCGTGCCACCCTTGTCTCGGGCGTACCAACGCCGGATCTCCTTGTAGCGGTCATCAGATTCGAGAGCCGGACCCTCTTCCATGACCCAGTTCTGAAGCGGGCCGGGCCGGGGGCCCCACCACGCCCGCTCCACGAACTCATCATCCAGCAAAATGACGATTGGGATGGAGCGGCTTCGCTCATTGGTCAGGTACTGGCCATCAGGTCGAGGTTCTCGTCTCTGGAAAGCACACGAAGCTCGAGCGTGTCCACCACGTCCACCAGCCCCGCAAGCACCGGAAGCAGGTTCACCGCATCCCCGCACCAATCTTCACTGAGCGCGAGCAGATGCCACTTCGACGGCAACGACCGGGCGTCTGCGATCACCTCATCGGGGATGCGCACTCGACGCGTGACGCCATGCCAGAGGTCCCGATTCTTGTCGACCCCCTCCAGGTACTCCCGAAACGTGGGAGCCGCTAAGTATCTAT
>JBGMRK010000057.1:0-13230 GCA_048061375.1 Longimicrobiales bacterium
ACCGGGTCGTCACCCCGCGCGCGAGGATTGCGCTTGTGGCCGAGCAGCCGGTCTACGTTTGCCCACCCACGCTGACCGCCGGGGCCAGCACCTCCCCCTCACTCCTCGCGATCACGGCAGATGCAGTAATATCGCCGGTCACGTTCACCGACGTGCGGAGCATGTCCAGTATGCGATCGACACCGAGGATGAGTGCGATGCCCACCTCGACCTGATCAGCAAGGCCAACCGACTGCAGCACGATGATGAGTGTGATGATCCCCGCGCTCGGCACCCCGGCCGCTCCGACAGAGGCGAGGGTCGCGGTGAGCACCACCGTGAGCTGGGCGCCGAAGCCGAGAGGAATCGCATAGATCTGCGCGATGAACATGACGGCGACGGCCTGGTAGAGCGCCGTGCCGTCCATATTGATGGTGGCGCCAAGCGGGAGCACGAAGCTCGAGACTTCCTTGGAGACTCCCACCTCATCTTCCGCCGTCTCCATGGTCACCGGCAACGTGGCGTTCGATGAGGACGTCGAAAAAGCGATCAACGGAGCCTTCAGGATGCTCCTGAAGAACCGCAAGGGACTCAGTCCAGCAAGGAATCGAGCCGCGAGCGCGTACGTCACCGCAACGTGCAGCGTCAGCCCGACCACGACGACCAGTGCATAGGTGATCAGGCTCCGGAGCAGATCGAGTCCAAACGTCGCCACGATCGCTGCGATGAGCGCGAAGACGGCATAGGGGGCGAGCACCATCACCCAGTTGATCACGACCATCGAAGCATCGTTCACACCATCGAAGAACATCAGCACGGCGTTCTTGCGATCCTCTTGGAGCGTGCTGACCGCCGCACCGAAGATGATCGTGAACACGATCAGCGGCAGGAGATCCATGTTGGCGGCCGCCGCGACCGGATTGCGCGGGATCATGTTGAGCAGGGTCTCGACGGCGGACGGCTTCTCGGCTGCCAGCAGCATCGTGCCCTGAGCTTGGGTGGTGAGCTCCGCGGACAGCGCGTCCCTGGTCGCCGGGTCGATGTTCGAACCCGGTTCGATGACCTGCGATATCACTAGTCCGATGGTCACCGCAACGGCGGTAGTGACCATGTAATAGACCAGCGTCTTGCCGCCGATTCGCCCCACTTTGCGCAAATCACCCAGCGAAGCCGTGCCCACGAGCAAGCTGGCCACGACCAGTGGAATGACGATCATGGTGATAAGCCTGATCCAGGCGGTGCCGAATGGCTGAAGTCCGCCCACAATGACCTGGAGCTGTTCGATTCCCGAGAGGTTCGCGACCAATCCGACCACGAGTCCAGCGACGAGCCCGATCAGGATCTTGGTGGGCAGCGACATGCAGGAGTCCTATGTGTTGGTGTAGGGTTCAGAGCGCGGGCAACATATCCTGCCCTGCCGAAAGGCCACAAGCGAACCATGTGGCCCCGCCGGATTGCAGCCCGACCGTGAGCCGAACCTGTGGCGGTCAACTCGTATGGAGGTGTTCCTTACGGCCGGGCGTGCGTGGCGCGGTGTCCAGCCGGCGCACGACCTCAGCTTCCGCCGGGAAGGGATGGCCGTCGCTCCGTTCGAACCGATCCTGAAGATCGAAGGCCGCTATCTCCAGGGGGATCGTCATGTACTGGAAGCGATTCCACGCCAGCGAGGTTACGTACCGGCGCGCGAATTCGGCGATCCCTAGAATGCCGTACTGCACCACGTGCACCATCTCGTGGAAGACCACCGAGGGGGACATGGAACCCGACTCCCCGGTATCGCTCAGCAGAATCACGTTGCCGAACGTAATGCCCGCCCAGACGCTGAAGTCTAGCGGGATGGCTTGGCCGGCGGCCTCGAACTGGCTGTAGAAGGGAGGGTTCTCGATCAGGGACGCACGACCGATTCTCGTTCGGTCCAGAGTCTCTGGCTCGAAGTATCCGCGCAGCGCCGCCCTCGTGGTGTCGGGTAGAGATTCCGACGTCTCCAAGTGCCGCTCCCGCTGCACACTGATCCACGGCCCAGCGTTCTCGACGAGAAAAGCGACCAACGTGTCCAGATCCATTCGGCTCGTCTTCATACAGGAAGGTAGTGCAGGTCGGGCCGGAGTCTCAAGACGGGCATCTCCGGAACCTTCGCCATCGTGGACTAGATGTCGAGGTTTCTTACGTACTTGGCGTTCTGTTCGATGAACTGTCGCCTCGGTTCGACATCTCCCCCCATGAGGCGACTGAATATCGAATCCGCGCCCGCGGCGCTCTCCATGGTGACCTGGTAGATGGTTCGGACCTCGGGGTCCATCGTGGTCTTCCAGAGCTGCTCCGGGTTCATCTCGCCCAATCCCTTGTAGCGCTGGATCGTCACGCCCTTGGGCTTCCCCTCCGTCTCGCCCTTCCCGTTGAACCGTTTCAAGTACTCGGCGCGCTCCTCCTCGTTATAGGCGTAGTGCTCCCTCTTGCCTTTGGAGATACGGTAGAGCGGAGGTTGGGCGATGTAGATGTATCCCTCTTCGATGAGCTCGCGCATCTGCCGGAAGAAGAATGTGAGCAGTAGCGTCCGGATGTGGGCGCCATCCACGTCAGCATCCGTCATGATGATGATCTTGTGGTACCGGGCGTTTTCAATGTCGAAATCTTCGCGAATGCCCGTCCCAATGGCCGTGATCATGGCGCGGATCTCTTCGTTCGAGAGGATCTTGTCGATCCTGGCTCGCTCGACATTGAGGATCTTCCCCTTCAGCGGAAGAATCGCCTGGAACGACCTGTCCCGACCCTGCTTGGCGCTGCCGCCGGCGCTGTCACCCTCCACCAGATAGATCTCGCACATGGACGGGTCGGAGATCGAACAGTCGGCCAGCTTGCCAGGGAGAACGCCACCCTCGAGCCCACTCTTCTTGCGGACGAGATCACGTGCCTTGCGGGCCGCTTCGCGGGCCCGAGCCGCTGAAAGGGATTTCTCGATGATCCCCTTCGCGGCCTTGGGATTCTCGTCGAGGAAGATGGCCAGATGTTCGTTGACCGCCGTCTCCACCGCTCCCCGCACCTCACTGTTCCCCAGCTTGGTCTTGGTCTGACCTTCGAACTGGGGCTCCATGACCTTGATGCTCAGGATACAGGTGAGGCCCTCGCGAACATCGTCCCCCGAGAGGCTCTCGTCGGGTTTCTTGAAGATCCCGTTCTTACGCGCGTAATCGTTGATCGTACGGGTGAGAGCGGCCTTGAGCCCGGTGAGGTGTGCACCTCCTTCGTGCGTGTTGATGTTGTTCACGAATGTGTGCGTGTTCTCGCTGAATCCGTCGTCGTACTGCATAGCCAACTCGATGTCGGCCTCCTCGCGGCTCGCCTCGAAGTAGACCACTTTTTCGTGAAGAGGGTGCCTCGCCCCACGCACATACGTAACGAATTCGGCGAGACCACCCTCGTAGCAGTGGACCGCTTCGGTTCCTCCTTCACGCTCATCAGTCAGCGTGATTTCGAGCCCCTTGTTCAGGAACGCCAACTCACGGATCCGATTGTTCAGGGTCTCGAAGCTATATGTCCGCTCCGTGAAGATCTCGGGGTCGGGCTGGAACCTGACCTGTGTGCCACTCCCTTTCGCCTTGCCCAACTCCACCAGCTCGGTGTTCTTGATGCCTCGCTCGTACCGCTGATGGTAGCGCTTCCCGTCCCGGCTGATCTCGACCTCCAACCACTCGGAAAGGGCGTTCACAACGCTGACACCGACCCCGTGAAGACCGCCGGACACCTTGTAGGTGTCCTTGTCGAATTTCCCGCCGGCGTGCAGCGTCGTCATGGCGAGCTCGACTCCAGGGATCTTCTCCTCGGGATGGATGTCGACGGGAATTCCGCGCCCGTTATCTACGACTTCGACCGACCCATCGGCGTGGAGCCAGATGCCGATCTTGGTGCAGAATCCGGCCATGGCCTCGTCGATCGAGTTGTCGACGACCTCATAAACGAGGTGATGCAGTCCACGGGCCGAGGTGGACCCGATGTACATGCCGGGCCGCTTCCTTACTGCCTCCAGACCCTTGAGCACCTGGATCTGATCGGCGCGGTAGTCGCCGTTCCCGTTGTTGTCCTTCTTGTCGCTCTGCGTCATCTACGGTTTCCTATAGAGTGAAACCCATCGCACACTGTGGAGGCCCGACTCGCCGTGAATCATGGCATCAGCCTCCATCCATCAAGACGAACACTATCTTTTTGATGGGCACATCCTCTCGGCCCTCATTCAAGCGCTCGAGAATGCCCTCCCTCATCATGTTCAATTCCATCAGCCAAGGGCTCGTCTGGACCTCTACGAACAGTACCGCATCCGACAGAGCCCTCGGCCGCGTGACGGCCGCAATGCGCTCGCCTACCCGCTCCTCCCATTCATCCAACACTCCGACCCGCCGTATCTGGCGCCCAACCTTGCCCTTGCTCAGAAACGCGTCCACGAGTTCCCCGACCCTCACCGGTCCTGCCGTCCGTCCGCGTTTCATGCCTGAACGCGCCCGGCATCGATCGTCCAGCGGGGCAAAGCGTCCCGGCGAACCTTGACGTCGCTCTCCTTCGGAGCCGTAAGGATGACCTGCCCCGGCTCCTCTTTTTCGATCAGCGCGAGCACGCGTTCGGTTCTGCCCTCGTCGAGTTCGGCAAACGCGTCGTCGAAAAGCAACAGGGGATCGAATCCCCGTGCGGCTCGAATCGTCGCCCCTTCCACCAGGCGCAGTGCCAACGCGGCCGTGCGCCGCTGCCCTCCCGAACCAAACTCCCGCAGATCGAGGTGCCCGCACTCCTCGGCCAAGCTGATGCGAAGGTCATCGCGGTGAGGACCACTCACCGTCGTGTGCACCCGCGCCTCGCGGCGGGCCGACTCGTCGAGCGCCTGCCTGTATAGTTCTTCCACACGGTCCAACTCGGCCCGGTCGACCGCGAAGGCCGGGTCGTATGAGAGGTGCGC
Source organism: Longimicrobiales bacterium (assembly GCA_048061375.1). GTDB lineage: Bacteria > Gemmatimonadota > Gemmatimonadetes > Longimicrobiales > Gaopeijiaceae > JACZXQ01. Next base: position 4,922 of record JBGMRK010000057.1, read on the forward strand.
CGTCTCCTTCCCGCTCACGGTTTGGTAGTAGCGAGAGAAAGCCCCCGCCCATCGCTCTGCCCACAGATACCTCTCCAGCATGACCCGCGACCCACTCTCCACCAGTACCCCGTCCCAAGCTCGCACCACATCCGACGGGCTCTCCTTCCGCAGCGACGCGTTGCGCTGCGCAAGCGTGTGCCGGAAACGCTGTAGCGCGTCGAGATACCCCGGCACGTTCAGCGACAGGACAATGTCCACGAAGCGCCGACGATGGCCAGGACCATCGCTCACCACTCCAACGTCCATGGGCGAGAAGATCACCGCCGACAGTCGGCCGACAGCATCACTGAAGCGCTCTGGTTCCGCACCCTCGACCGAGACTTTCTTTCGCTTGCCCGTCTTCTGATACGCGGCCGCGACTTCGATGTCGTCCCCAGCCCCATCCGTCACGGTCCCCTGACCCCCGACGAGACAGGCCATCACGCGGAAAGAGTCCTCGCCAAACGCGATCAACTGCTCGTCAGGGGCACGGCGGAAAGACCGAAACGTCTCGAGGTAATAAATCGCTTCGAGGAGATTCGACTTGCCTTGGGCGTTGTGTCCGATGACAGCTACACCCTCGGCGGGAATACGAAGCTCCTGTTCTCCGAGGTTTCGGAAATGCCGGAGCCGAAGCCCGCTCAGGCGCAATTCGCCAGTGCCTGGGGAAGCCTTCGTAACATGGGTAAATTTAACAGCATGATGTCAGTATCGCCAGGGGGGAAAGAGGCGCCGGAAAGTATTGTGGTACAAGCACTTCCATGCTTTCGACCGCAGCCCACGCGATGCCGGATAAATGACGGCAAATCGGACGCTCAGAACCGGCGTCGATCATGCTCGAAAGCGGCGCTTCTCGAGTACTGAGGCCTGGTCACCGACCCTTGAAATCCGCACCCCGTTTTTCCAGGAACGCGGTCATGCCTTCTTTCATGTCCTCGGTCGAAGCCAGCAATCCGAAGAGAGCGGACTCGAAGCGCATCGCATCCGCGGCCGGGGAGTCCACAGCAAGATAGATCGACTCGAGCGCCGCGCGCACCGCGAGGGGCCCGTTCTTGGTAATACCGCGCGTGAATTTCTTGGCGCCCTCGACGAGTTCATCCCTCGGGAGTACCTGACTGACCAGCCCAATGCGCTCCGCCTTCGCGGCATCGACCATGGTTCCCGTGAGTGTCATCTCGACGGCCCGGCCGAGTCCGATGATCCGGGCTAGGCGAAGGGTTCCCCCGTACCCCGGAATGATGCCCAAGCCGACTTCTGGAAGCCCGAACTTGGCGTTCTCGGACGCGATGCGAAGGTGGCAGGCGAGCGCCAACTCACACCCGCCACCCAAAGCGTAGCCCCCCACCGCCGCGAGGACCGGCTTGGGGTAGCGCTCGATCTCGGCGAAGATCCGCTGTCCCTCACGGCTCACGTCCACCCCGCTCATTGGAGTCATCTTGGCGAGCTCGCCGATGTCGGCACCGGCTACGAACGCCTTTTCTCCGGAACCCGTAAGGATGACTCCCAGGACCTGGTCGTCGTCGCGAAGCTCCCGGAAAACCTGCCCCAGTTCTTGCACGACTTCAGCGTTCAGGGCATTGAGTTTGTCCGGACGATCGATGTAGACGAGCGCCAGTTCGTCGTCCCATTCCACTCTGATGTGCTGGAGATCGCTCATTGAAACGCTCGTCGGTCAGGTTGTCGACGCACCCCAAAAATCCGGGCGGTGAGCGGGGTGAACCTACCGGCCGGAGCAACGGCACGCCACCGGCGCCGTGGCGCCCGCTCCGCCCGTTTCGTACCTTGGCTTCCCCCGGTTTTCGGGTTTCCTCCGTAGGAGTCCGACCCGGTGGGAGGCAGTCGTCAGTCACCATCCATCAAATCGAGAAGGAGCGCACCACGATGAGTCGGTCACTCAACAAAGTCATGCTGATCGGCAACGTCGGAAACGATCCGGAGATCAGGTCCACAAGCTCCGGCACCCGGTTAGCCAAGGTGTCGTTGGCGACGAATCGCAAATGGCAGGACCCCTCCGGCAATCAGCAGGAAAAGACCGAGTGGCACAGACTCACCTTCTGGGGAAAGCTCACGGACGTAGTCGAACAGTGGGTCAAGAAGGGGGACCGCCTCTACGTGGAGGGGAGAGTCGAATACTCCCAGACCGAGGGCGAGGGCGGCACGAAGTATTGGACCGACATCGTGGTCACGGAAATGATCATGATGGGCTCATCGGGCGGGGGGGGGAGTGCGGGCGGAGGGTTCAGCGGTGGCGGCGGAAGCCCGGAGGCCCGGCCGAGCACGCCACCCGCTGCGGAATCCGACGACGACCTTCCGTTCTAGCGGACCCGGGCCGCGGGCCAGGCCGGCCGCTCTAGCTGCCGTTGCCCAGCTCGCCCTCGCTGCGCCACAACCCCATGAGGTAGGCCTCGTAGCGCTCGGGATTTCGCTGATAGTCTTCCGCCCACACGTCGAACGGTGGCAGAACCGCCCTGCGTGAGACGCTCGCGGTGGCCAACTGCACCATGCGGCCATAGGACAACTCCCCTGGCCGCCCACCCTTGCGGTGAGCTTCCTGGGCTAGCACGTAGATTTCGTCGGGGCTCAAGAGGAGGAGGAGATCCGCAACCTGGGCTGAGCAATAGTCCAGGTACTTCGCCCGAAGCACGGCTTCGGGCTCGATACTCTCCCGGCCCTGCCCGCTCGATCCGCCTGTGTCGCTCACGGCGTCCTCCCAGCTAAGTGCTGGAGGTGCTGAGCCGGTCCGAATCCCATCGGACGCAGCCTTGGGGATGGGTGAACGTCAGTTCACCTTTACCCTCCGCCTACGGCAGCGTCAAGCGGTTCCGTGTTTTCAGGTGGCTCGCGGCTGGGCGGTTTCGCCCGGGTCTGGGCCGTCGTGCTCGCGGAGATGGCGGTAGATCGACCGGCGCGTGAGGCCGTACAGGACCACCCTACTCAGGAACTCGGGGTCCGTGCGCTGAACCTCTTCAGCTTGCTCTGCAAGGTCCCGGGGCAAGCGAACGTTCAACTGTACGGAGCAGGTCTCCCACATGCGCAATCCTCACCAAGATAGTATGAGTTAAAAACTTACAGAATCTCCAGCAGGGCTGACAGCCCGCCCGCGTATCCCGAACGATCTTTTGGTAGGAAAGCTTTCCTTGAGGCGAACACATAATAAACGACTATTCGGGCGGGCGCAAGACCTTTTTGCGAACTCTCCGATTGAGACAGCAGAATCCATAAGTCGTTATATGACAACGACTTCCAAAATCATGAATTTTCCGAAATCCACTTGTTCCTGAAGACTTCGATGATCGAGCTTCTTGCTATTTTTAATTCTGGAACTTCAAGTGTAACACAGGCTTGAGCGATGTGCGTGCAGTGAAAAAAGAACTGAAAGCCGCGGGATTTTTTTGCAAAAAACGTGTACTAGGGAAGGGTCGATCTGAGAAAGGCTTGGAGGGTATGAAATGTGAGATCTGTGAACCTGTCACGAATGTTTTTTGGGTCCTCTTCGCAAAAAACGTTCGCTGTTCGGACCCCGATGCCGAAGGGCTCCCGGTCGAAGCCGATGAAACCACGCCACACGTCGCCATCGGGGAAGAGGCTCAGGCTCGCCGTCCATGTCTGCCCGTCCATCCGTACCTCCCTGGCGTCGACCACGACCGGTTCCACCGCCCTCGAGTGGAGTGGTCCCTCGGAAACGTACCGGAGATGAGCAATCCGATGCTGCTCGTAGTCCTCGAGCCAGCGTTCAAACGGGGGGAGCGGTAGAAGCCCTCGACAGTACCGGACCAGGGTAGCCATGGGGTCCTTGTTCTCGTGGAGCCCCCTCGCAGCCGCCCACGCTCGCGCTGTGCGGTATAGTGGCCTGATGGCGTCCTGCGGAATCAGGCGAAGCAAACCCGCCGCCTGCCGCTGGCAATAGTCCTGGTACTGCCGGCGGAGGCCGGTTTCGGTCCGTTGGCTCCCCGGCGCGCGGCCGTACGAGACCGGGCCCCCGTGCTGCGCGGTAGGGCGTATGGGGCTACCCATCGTCAGTGAACCGTCGAGCTCGAGTCTGTAGGCCGCTCCCTCTTCGCGGGAAGCGGCATGGCGCGACGGCGTGGATCGCGCAACTTCAGCCGTGCGAGGGTTTCCCGCTCCCCGAAGGTGCTCAGGTGCTGCTCTACGGCCCTGAAGCGCTGGGGCTCGAAACGAGACAGCAGATGAGCCAGTCCCTTTCGCACCGTGCCTAAAGCCGTCCGTGACTCGGCCAATGTGAGGGGCATCGGCAGCCTCACCTCGTACGAGACGAGTTCCTCCCCTACCGACGGAGTGACCTGCCACAGGCGGCTCGACGGGAAGGCCTCCTGCAGGCTCGCCTCCATCATGTGATCCGGCTCAGTTGAGGACGTGCGGAAGACCAACGCGGCCCCGTCGTAGTCCATGTGTGCCCTCGAGATACGCCCGGGCTCCATCACGATCCGCACCGAGGTGCCCTCATGCATATCGAGATCCCGGCAAATATCCCGGAATCCGATCCGGAGCACCGTCGAGCGCGTGAGTGGACCGAAACCGAGACGCTCCAGCAACCGAAGAGCCATCTGGAAGCAGTAGGGCGCGAGATGGTCCACGGCAGTCTCCGGCCCGCCAGACCTCTCCCGTAGCAGGTCCGTCACGTGGTCCAGCGTCGGCTCGTAAACCCAATCGAGGACGACGAGCTCATGACTGAGGTCGAGCGTCTTTAGGGAGGCGCTGCCGAGGTCCACGACCTCCGCGGCCGTCGCGTACTTTCCCTCCAAGACGAGCGCGAGGCCGATGTCCTGGATGCGGCCGCCCGGAATGTCGACCTCGTGCACATCGCGATATTGGACCACTGCGCGCGTGAGGGGCAGCTCGCATACGCCCGGCACGTCGGCCATCGCCTCAGGCCGGGCCGCCCCGTCCATCGTTATAGGCATCGCATTCATCCAACCAACTCCAGTCAACGCAAAACGCCCCCGCGCATCGGCACGGAGGCGTGTTCAGGTCGCAGGCGCACGTCGCCCTTGACACTTTCTCGGCGATTCCCTTAGCTTGCTCGTAGCCGATACGAGAAGCGCGGGTCGCCATTCCGTGCCTCGAAGCGAGGGCCCCGGTACCAGCCGGAGCTCTCGCTTTTTTTGTGTCTGTCCTCCCGGGCGCCGCGTAACGCCGTCGGCACCGGGCAAAAAAACCCGGTAACTTCACCGGGCTTCCCATCGTCGCCCACTCAGAGCAACGCCGCTCAAGGCATGGATGTTCACTGGATCCATGCCCACATTCGATCCCACGATAACTATATGTTTACCAACATGGCAAGGCATTTCTTCCCGCCGCCGGTGCCGGCGCTCGAATGTTCATAGACCAGGCGGACGCGCTTCCTTGCACCAGCGGAGTGGTTGGGTATCTTGGTGGGGTTCGCATACTCTGGACGGTGTCCCACGTCCGAAACCGGCACGAGGTCTCACGATCACAGTATGACTCCGGATCGCCCCCGAAGCCGCTCCATGGGGTTCCTCGAGCATGACGGGGAAAGCTGGGCGTGCTTCCTCGTGACGTTCCGTGACCGGACTCAGCGCTGGCACGGCTACTTCTCGTTCCGCTCGAAGGACGGCTGCTCCGAAGCCGATGGCGTGAGAACGGCCGATATCTTCCTCGAGGCGTCCGAGTCGGAGATCGATCAAAAGGCCCGGGGGTTGGGGCGGCCCTTACTGAACGGCCTTCTGGCCTCGGCGCTGCACACGCAGGACCAATCCGACACCACTCAGCTCCGACGATGGTTCAGAACCATGCTCGCCGAAAACTCGCTCGAGCTTTCGGGACCTCTCGGTGAATTGGAAAACGGAGGTGGCAATCACCTCGAGTTGACGCAACTGCGCTCCCTGTACGCATCCTACCGACTCGATCAAGTCGCCCACTTCATCGCCCTACTCAACCCGGAGGACTTCGAGGACGCGGTAGGAAATATCCTCGAGGGCAGAGTTATCGACTTCAGCGCAAAGGACCGACTCCAGTTCGCGATGCTGGTCGTCGAGTACATCGAGGGGCGACTCCCGTTACCACCTTTCGAGGTGTGGGCAGAGGACTACGTGGCCAACCGACACGAGTATCTTCTCTACTCACACACGCTACATCGCGAAGGGCGCCTTCCCTAGAAGGATCGCGCCCCGATATTGCCCTCTTCTAGGCGCTCGTTTATCTTTCGGGTCTTGTCGGAGTATGTGGTTAGCCAAGGAGTGTGAGAGTCTTGGAAGTATCAGTACAGGACAACGAAAGCCTGGAGAGAGCGCTTCGCCGATTCAAGCGGAAGGTGCAGCGCTCTGGACTTTATTCCGAGCTCCGGAAGCGGCGCTTTTACGAGAAGCCCAGCGCGCAACGTAAGCGTAAGCGTGAGGCCGCGATTAGGCGGGAGCGTCGGCGGCAGCGACGCGGCCGTAGGTAGAGAGCGCCGGTCGAACCTGTCGCACGTTCGGTGGACGACCCCCAAGGGGGTCGTTTTTTTTGCTCGTGCCTCAGGCTACACGCCGGAAGAGTCCGGACAAGCTATCCCAGGAGTCCCGCGTGTCAGGGGTCAGGTAGTCCGTCACGAACGCCGCGAGAACCCGGTTGCGTCCTTCGGGTGACCGTAGGTCGGTCGTGGTCAGGCCCGAGACCGCCTGGACGGATCGGCAGAAATTTCCGTTTGACGTGTACCCGAGGCGGAAAGCCGCCTCCAAGGTCGTGATCGAGGGATCGGCCAGGACCCGCGTTGCCGCGACGACTCTGAGCCACGACAGGTAACCGAACGGTGAAGGGAGCCCCCTGCGCCGGAAGCGAGCCTTGAGCGCACCGGTTGAAAGCCCGGCCACGGCGCCCATCGCCTCCAGCTTGTTGTAGCGCGCGGGGAACTCGAGCAAGCGGCGAACGAACCCACGAAACTCGTGCGGAAGCGGAAAGCCGCACATTCGACTCAGATCGACCAAGATCCCATCCACCCATCCAGGAGGCCCAGCAGCGTCTGCCATGAGTCTCCGCAATCGATAGACGGTGGTGTCGATTTCTCGCACCGCCAGTCCCGTCCAGCCTGAGGCCGGTCGCGCCAACTCGGCATCGAGGGTGCCGAGGACCAACACCGGCACGCTGCCCCATTCGATCGCGCTCATCATCGAGTGCGTTTCCATCGGAGCCACGACGGCGAGGCGGGGATAACCGAGGGCCAACGCCTCCGCAATCTGGGAGTCCTGACAGAACACATCCTCCTCCGGAAGCGCGGCACGATACACCGCAAAGCGGAGAAGCCGGTCCGACAGGGGGGCTAGGATCATTGGGTGAAACCGCGCCACGGGGAGAACAGAGGGCCTACATGAACTCTAGATAGGTGCCGGCCTGAGCGCTAGGGTTTCTTGTTTTCCATCCTAAGCGGTGGAGCGCAGACTCACGGAGGGCGGGCCGTCAAGAATCGACCTCTCCGAACAGGTCGACACGAAAGCGCTTGGCCTGACGCTTGACCCACCGCCGCCATGAAGCCGGCGGGGGAGAAAGGTCATCACCCCGCTCGAGTGAATCCAGGACGCCTTCGAGTTCCTGAAACACTTCCTCGTGCTTCTTCTTCGAGGCCCGACCAGTGAGCACGGCCACGCCGGCGGCCACAGCGGTGCCGCCGGCCACGGCCGCGATGAGGGGGAGGGGAGGTACCCCCAGGCCGCCCAGCAGGAGCAGAAGTCCAAAGCTCGCCGCACCGCCCGCCGCCAGGCCACCGATAACAGCCCCCGACAGGTAGTCGCCTCGAATGCCGGGGTCGACCACCAGCTCCACGAGGGTAGACCCGTCGTCCACCTCGTTGAGATGGATCTCGACCTCCTTCGCCGACGCCCAGTACACACGCTCCGACAGCGATGCACCCGCCCGCGCGAAGTGTGAGATCCAGTCGACCGCTGGTCGGTAGAGGAGGATATCGGTGCCCTGCCGAATGGGCTGGAGCAGGTGGCCGGCTACCAGGAACTCGTCCAGAATCTCGCGAAGCGACTCCGAGGAGCCCGGTACTACCCTGGAAGAGCGAAGGCGGCTCGGGCCCATCCAAGCGTCGATCAGACGACTGCTTCTGGGTTCAGCGGTACGTACCTCGAGGAGGGCCCGACGGACGTGGGCCTCGGAGAGGCCCACTTCTCGCCCGATTCGAAACAATTCGGCCTCGTCGAGGTCGCCCTCGCCACTGTCTGTGTCGGACGCAGACAACTCGGAGGCTCGCTTCATGACGGCCTCGAACTCCGTTCGAGTCAGACTCTTTCGGGGCTCGTCAGGCATGGCTGTGGTCCTCGAACGCCGCT
>JBGMRK010000058.1:0-11165 GCA_048061375.1 Longimicrobiales bacterium
AACCTATCGGCGGAGACGCCGGAGTGAGCCGCCCGGCAAGTGGGCGTTCGGAGCCTCGGGCGCCGTGCACGTCGTCGCTATCCTGCTCGCATGGTGGAGCACGACCTTGGACGCCGAGCTTCCGCAGTTCGCGATCTACGAGATCGAGCTGGTCTCTCCGGCCGCCCTCGAGTTCGGTGAACGGACCCCCCCCAAACTGCCCGACCTGGTTGTGGAGACCCCGCGTCAGGCGGAGCCCGTGGAGCAGGGCGACCCGGTCATCGTCGACGATGCCCCCCCGCTTCGTGATGAGCCGGTGGAGGAGGAGCCGGTAGAACAGACCGCCCCGCCGGTGCCGGAAGCCGAGGCGACAGACCAACCCACGAGCCCGACGCCCGACCCGGAGGCCGCGGAGGGCGGGGAGGACATCAACGTCCGTATGGAGGGGCTGCAGCGCGATTACCCGGAGTACTACGACAACATCATCCGGCAGATCGACCGCTGCTTCCGCTGGCAGGGCCCCGGCGACCTCAGGGTCACGGTGCGTTTCGTGATCAACCGAGACGGGACCGTTTCCGACCAGAGCATCGTAGAAGGTTCCGGAAGCTTTTCTTTCGACATCGACGCGCTGGGCGCGGTCGAATGCGCCGGTTCGAGAAACCGGCTGGGGCCGCTGCCGAAGGATTTCCGTGCCGATCGACTGGACATCGTGTTCAAGTTCGATCCCGCGCGGCGTGGTGGCTTCGATGAGCTTCTCGAATAGTGCGTTACGGCATGAGAACGGAGATGAGTGCGATGAGGTGGTGGATGCGAATCTGGACCATGCCGGTGCTGCTGCTCAGCGGAGGCTTCCTGATCCCGGTGGGCTCGGCCGAGGCACAGGACGAAGAGTTCCCCGGCGTGACCCTGGGTCTGCTGTACGAGACCGCCTATAGACCGGCTCTGGCGCTCAAGCCCTTCGAGGGACGCCTGGGCGGCGAGGGACCCGCGGCGCGGGTGGAAGCGATCATCGGGCGCGACTTGCGCTACACCGACCGGCTCCAGGTCATGGACTCGTTGCCCTTGGCGCTGGTGGGCGGCGAAATCGACTACGGACTCTGGGACCAGTTGGGAGCCGTCTGGCTCCTTTCGGGCCAACTCGAGGGGGCGGGCGAGGGCTACGTGCTTTCGATCGAGCTTCACGACGTGGTCTACGGCGAGGTGCGTAACCGCGGCCGGTTCCGGATCCCGGATCCCGAGTCACCCGACTTCCGCTTGGCGGCGCACATCGTCTCGGACGCGATCGTGCGCTGGCTCTTCGACGAGCCCGGCATGGCGGCCTCGCGCATCGCGTTCTCCCGCCGCTCGGCCGACGGCCAGACCCAAGAGTTGTACATGATCGACTCCGACGGAGAGAACTTTCGCAGGATCACGGGCTACGGGAGCATCACGATGTCGCCGGCGTGGTCGCCCGACGGGAAGCGCATCGCCTACACGTCGTACAAGTCGGACTTTCCGCGTATCTATGAGCTGAACCTGGAGACGGGTGAAGAAAGGGTCGTGGAGCCCGGGCGGGAAGGGGACTACATCACTCCCACGTACAACCCCAACGGGCGCGAGATTGCGTTCACCATTACGGGCGGCGCGCAGAGTGGGCTTTTCAGCTACGACCTCGAACGAGAATGCTGCCTCACGTACCTGAGCGGGGGACGCTGGAACGACCTGTCGCCCACATATTCGCCCGACGGGCGCTGGATGGCTCTCAACTCCAACCGGCTCGGCACAGCCACTCCGCAGATCTACGTCATGCCCGCCGGCGGGGGCGAGGCCGACCTGATCTCGCCCTACCTGCATGGGCAGGAGGGCTATTACACCTCGCCGGACTGGTCGCCGGTGGGCGATTACGTGGCGTTCCACGGCCGCATTGGGCGGTTCGGCCGCTATCAGATTCTGGTGGCCGATGTCTCCGACCGAGGCCGGCGCCTGAGGCAGCTCACATCCGAGGGCAACAACGAGGATCCGAGTTGGGCGCCGGACGGCCGCCACCTGGTGTTCGTGGGGCGCAGGGACTGGGGAACGGGCCTCATGGTGGTGGACACGGCGACCGGCAATATCCGCCTACTCCTCCGGGGGTTGGACATTCGTATCCCCGAGTGGGGCCCCGCATTGAGCATCGACGGGTCGGAGACGTTGCGCGGTGGGGGTTTCTGAGGTATATGGCAATAGCTATCTTCTTGAGTTCCCTCGCCGACTCGGGTCGGTTTCAGAGAGTGGAGCATCACCACAAACAGGAGTCCCGATGAGGATGCGTGGTTTTATCGTGCCAGCGATGGCAGCTTTGGTTCTTACCGCCGCCTGCGGCGGGAACGAGCCCCCACCGCCCCCGGCGCCCACGGGGCCGACGCAAGCCGAGATCGACGCTGCCAATACAGCACGGCAAGATTCGATCGATGCCGCGGAGGCCGCGCGGGCTGAGGCTGCCGCGGCTGCTGAGCGAGCGGCGGAGCGGCGGCGCCAGCAGGAGATGCGGAGCCTCCGCACCACGCTCACGGCGATCGTCCAGTTCGAGTACGACATGGCGGACATCACGCCGGAGAGCGAGCAGGCGCTGCGGGCCAAAGTCGGCATCCTGCGCAACAGCCCGGACATTCGCCTCCGTCTCGAGGGACACGCGGACGAGCGCGGCTCGAACGAGTACAACCAGGCACTGGGGAGCGCCCGGGCCCAGAGCGTGAAGGATTTCCTTACGGGATTCGGAATCAGCGCCGACCGGTTCGGCATGGTCTCGTACGGCGAGGAGCGTCCGCTCGTGAACCGCAGTGACGAGGATGCGTGGGCGCAGAACCGCCGCGTGGAGTTCAAGATCACCGCGGGGCAGATTCGCGTTTCCGACCCGGATGACAGTCAGTAGGCCGACCGAGTCCGAGATGAGCACCCCTTCCGCCGGCCCCCGGGGTCCAGCCCCGGCGGGCCGGGGGCGAGGGATATTTTTTTTGGCGCTGGCCGCGCTGGTGCTCAGCACATCGGCGTGCGCCACCAAGAAGGACGTGCGCGGCCTCCGGAACGTGCTCGTGGACGGCATCCAGCGGCAGGACGCGGCGCTCGCCGACATTGCCCGTGAGCTGGAAGCGCTTCAGGACACCGTGGAAATCCAGTCCGACATGGTGGTCGATTCGCGTGGGGGGCTGGCCCGCGAGCTGCGCCAGATTCAGGGGCAGGTATCCAGGCTGACCGAGCTCACTGGACAGATCCAACGCACGCTGGCCGCGCTGCGCGACCAGATGAACGATTTCGAACGGACGGTCGGCCGCGCCGGGCGGCCCCAGGATCGGGACTCCACCTTGGTGGGGAACGCCGGCGGCGACGATTCCGATGAGGCCTGGGAGACTGCGCGGAGCCAGTTCAACCGCGGCCAGCTCGGTACGGCGCGGATTGCCTTCGAGCGCTTCATCCAGATCTATCCCGAGCATGAGAATGCGCCGCTCGCTCTCTACCTCATGGGCGATATCCTGGAGCAGGAGGGCAGGCTGGAAGAGGCCGTGCAGGGCTTTATGCGCGTGCGGGAGCTGTTTCCCACGTCCGATCGGGTTCCTCAGTCCCTCTACCGCGTAGGGGCGCTCTACGTGCTCCTCGGCGATCAAGACCAGGCGCGGCAGTTCCTGAGGAGGGTCATCGCCACCTACCCCGACACGGGGGCCGCGGCGCTGGCGCAGGAAATGCTCCGCGAGATCGGGGGCTGACCCCCCCCGGCCACGTTGACTAGGCTCGCGTATGCGCTGCCCAGAGTGTGACGCTGCAGAGAACCGGGTGGTGGACACCCGACCCAGCCGAGGCGGCAAGGCCGTCCGGCGGCGCCGCGAATGCGCGGTGTGCCACAGTCGTTTCACCACCTACGAGCATCTCGAGGAGCGTCCGCTCCAGGTACTCAAGAGCGACGGTAGCGCGGAGATCTTCGACCGCACCAAACTCCAGAGGAGCCTCGAGATCGCGTGTGCCAAGCGACCCGTGTCCGCCTCACAGATCGACGAGCTCGTGGAAACCATCTGTGAGTCGATCTCGGATGGCGCCGGCCTCGAAGTTCCGAGCTCCAGAATCGGCGAGCTGGTGATGGAGGCGCTCGAACCGGCCGACCGCGTGGCCTACGTCCGGTTCGCCTCCGTCTACCGGAACTTCCAGGACATCGGCGAGTTCCAAGATGTGGTGGATCACCTGAACGTCCGGGATGTGCGGCAGGTCCAGGCCAGGCAGCAAGAAGAGTTCCCTTTCTGATTCGGCCGCACCCTACCGGCCAACCGAGCAGACCTCCCAAGTGAGAGCACGGATCGCCAACCCCAGGGGCGAGATGCCCTTCCTCGCCCACCTCGAGGAGTTCCGTTGGCGTATTCTGTGGATTATCATCGCCTTGATCATCGGAACAGGCATCGGGCTGTTGCTGGTGATCAAATTCGACGTGATGACGCTGATCCTGGAGCCGCTTCAGACGGTGATGCGGGAGATGCCCGGGGCGACGGGTGATCCGGCGAAGCTAAAGTACATCTCACCTACCGAGCCCTTCTTCTTCATCCTCAAGATGGGCGTGCTCACGGGGTTCATCCTGGTGTCCCCGGTCGTCATCTACCACATATGGTCCTTCCTCGCACCCGCTCTGGAGAAGCACGAGAAGCGGGTCATCGTGCCCAGCCTCTATTTCGGATTGGTGCTTTTCGCGGCGGGCGTGGCGTTGGCATACTACGTCGCGCTGCCGGTGACACTCAGCTTCCTGATGCTGTTCGGCAACGAGTGGTTCGAACCCATGCTCACCGCCGGACCATATTTCGCGTTCGTCATCAAACTTCTGCTTGCGTTCGGCGTGGTGTTCGAGTTGCCCGTGGTCGTGATGATTCTCTCCGCGATGGGGCTGGTCACGCCCATGTTTCTGCGGCGCAAGCGCCGCCACGCTCTCGTGGGCATCACTGTACTGGCAGCCGTCCTGTCGCCCGGCGACGTCATCTCGATCACCATCATGATGATGGTGCCGCTCGCGCTGCTCTACGAGGTGAGCATCGTGCTGTCCTCCGTGATTTACCGGCGCAGGGAGCAGCGCGGGGAGCAACTCGAGCCCGACTTCGACGCGAGCCCTCCGGACGGAGCGGTCGAAGTCGAATGACGGTAGGGTCCCGCCCGCTTCTGGCGGTCGTCGCAGGCTTCGGCATCCTCTCCGTGTCGCCGGCAATGACGGCCGCCCAGGAGGTTCCGCCGCCGACCGTGGACTCGACCGACCTTCGCATTCGCAGCCGGCTCGAGCGGCTCAGCCGTGGCCCCGGTGTCGACTCCACGCTCATCCGGCTGGACTCGCTGGTGAACGTCCGGCGCGCCGGTCCTGCGCCGCAGCCCGCCGACTCGTTCATGGCCCGCCTCTTGGAGTTGCGTGGTTACTCCGTCACCAACTATGACGGCACGGGCGCTCACTTCGAGGTGGTGGCGTCCAAGCTCCAACTCATGGGCGACGGCGATAGCGAGCCGGCCAGCATCACGCGGCCGGACATGCGTGTCACCGCGGTGGATACGATCACCCTGGACGACATGCGCGATCTCATGTGGACGAACGGCGAGACCGTGACCGAGCGCCCGGGCGAGGACCCGGTCCGTAGCGAGAGCATCGTCTACGACCTCAATGAAGAGAGGGGTTCCGCCGTCGCGGCGCGCACGCGTTTCAGCCAGGGAGCCGAGTGGATCATGTTCGGCGACTTGCCGGGCATCTATCCGGACTTGGTGTACGGCGAGCACGTGACGTTCACGTCCTGTCAGGAGGTCGTGCCTCACTACCACTTCGCGGCCAAGGAAACCAAGGTGGTGGGCGGAGGATGGCTCCTGGCCCGTAACGTGACGTTGAACTTCGGTGGTGTGCCGGTCCTATGGCTGCCGTTCATCTTCCAGAGCGTCGAATCGGACCGCTCGAGCGGTATCCTCTTCCCCCGGTTCGGCGCGAACGACATCGTGCGGTCATCTCGAGGCCAGACCCGCAGGATCTCCAACGTGGGGTTCTACTGGGCGGTGAACGACTACACCGACGCAACGGTGGCGCTCGACTGGTGGAGCGACAACTTCGTCTCGCTCACCGGCAACGTACGCTACAACATCCTGCGCCGGTTCCTGAACGGCTCGGGCAGTTACCGGAAGTTCTGGCGCTCAGATGGAGGGCGGGAACTCTCGTTCGACACCCAACACAGCTGGGAAATAAGCGAGCGCATGTCGTTTCGGGCGTCGGCCCGGTTCACGTCTTCCGCTCAGTTCGTACGGCGAAACTCGTTCAACCCCCGTGAGATCACCGGCTCGATCAACTCCGAGGGAGGCCTGAACCGCCGGTTCGACTGGGGCACGCTTTCTCTCAGCGCCAACCGCCGGCAGTTCCTCTCGGACGATCGGGTCGAAATGACGCTTCCTTCGGCCAACCTTTCGCTCAAGAGCATTACGCTGTTCAGGGCCCCGGCGAGCGAGGCCAAGTTCTACAACAACCTCACCTGGTCGGGGTCGGCGTCGGGTACTCGGAGTATCGTCGACCGGAAGGACCAGATCCTCAGCGCGGGGCAGGTGTTCAACCTGGGCCTGGCCGACCAACAGGCGACCAGGGCGAGTCTTTCCAGCAGCTTCAACCTGGGTGCGCTTTCGTGGTCGCAGTCCGTGAACCTGGATGAAAAGATCCAGCGCGACGTGCCGCACAGCGCCGCGTTTCCCGAAGATTCGCTCGCCGCCAATCCCCAGGAGCTGACCGATATCTCGTCGGCCACCGTGGGCTGGAGCACGTCGTTCGGATACCAGCAGAGGATCATCGGCACCACCACGCTGACCCCGAGTCTTTCGATCACCGGCCAGTCGAAGCGAGACGACCTCAACTCCGACGCGCAGAGTCTCGTTTCAGGCCCGACACGCCTTTCCTTCGGAGCTCGGCTCAAGTCCGATGTCTACGGTTTCTTCGGTGGGTTCGGACCGTTCGAGGCGATTCGCCACAAGGTCTCCCCCAGCTTCACGTATACGTACGCGCCGGCGGTCGACCCTACGGACCTGCAGCGACGGGTATTCGGGGTCGGCGAGGTGGACGCCAGAAACGTTCTCAGCATCGGGTTCAACCAGACCTTCGAGGCGAAACGGAGGGCCTCGGCCGATACCGCCCAAGCCCCTGGTAGCCTTGGAGCCGCCGAGGATGTGGGTACAGAGCCCGGGGAGGGTGTCGCGGAGGCCGCGGACTCTTTGGGCGCCGAGCCGGACAGCACAGCGCTCGAAGCCGATGGGGGCCCGCGGCGCCGGGAGGACTCGCCCATCGTCAACTTGCTCTCCATCCGAACGAGCGTGATCACCTACGACTTCACGAAGGCCGGCAGGGAGGGCAACGGCTTTCTCGACGGCTTCCAGACCGCGCGGCTCACGAACTCGATCAGCTCCGACTTTCTGCGAGGGCTGTCGGTCTCCATGGTGCACGATCTGTTCGACACCAACGACGACGGCGATCGCACCTTCTCTCCGCTTCTCTCGCAGCTCAATCTGGCGTTCTCGATGAGCAACCGCTCGGGGATCGTCCAGGCGCTGGGCCGGCTACTCCGGATGGGTGGCCCTCCCGGGGCGGGGCCCTCGCCGGAGTCCGAGTCCGAGGATGACCTCTTCAGCGATGACCTGAAGGACATCGGAGTCACGGACGAGTCGATGATCGTACCGGGCCGCGCGTCCGCGCGTACCGACCCGAACCGCGGGCCGCGCGGCTCGATAGGGGGCTGGCAGGCGCAGCTCTCCTATTCGCTCGGCCGGGGGCGGGCCGAGGCCAGCCCCACCAACCAGCTCCTGAACGTCGGGCTACGGTTTCGGCCCACCGAAAACTGGAACGCGAGTTGGCGCACGTCCTACGACCTGGAGAACGGCCGTTTCAACGACCATGTGATCCGGCTCACTCGGGACTTGCACCGGTGGCAGGCCAACTTCGACTTCCTCCAGACGGCGACAGGCAATTGGACGTTCCGGTTCGCCGTCTCGCTCAAGGACAACCGGGACCTCAAGTTCGATTACGAGCAGCGCAACGCCGACCGCCTGAACCGGTTCTAGAAGGCTGTCGGGTAGCCGCGCGTGCGCCGAACTGTCCTCCCCTGAGGACATGTCCTACACGGACTATCGCGAAAACCCTTTGTCTTGGCGGGTTTTTGTTTTGGTATCCCTCATGCATAGGCAGGGGGATGAGACGCCGGGCCGAAGAGTCTCGCGGATGCCCGGCAGACCTTCGACCGAGGGCCAGAACGATGTTCAAGAGAGCATGGGTGGTTGTGGGCCTGGCGGCGGCGCTGACGGCGCTGGCGGGGTGCCAGCGGGACGATATCATTCTCGACTCCTCAGACCCGCCCGCCGGTCCGGTTCGGTTGGAGGCGAGCTACTTCCAGCAGGCCATCGATCTGTCGTGGGAGCTGTCCCCGGCCTGGAACGGTGAGAGTTTCCGGGTCTACGGACGCCGTCTCGGTGCCTCGAGCTTCCTCTTTATCGCCGAGGTGACGAGTTGCGCGGTCGACGTGTGCGGCTACAAGGATACCAACATCGTCGAGAACACTACGTATCAGTATTTCGTCTCGTCGTTCGATGCCGCCACCGGTCTCGAAACCGACTCCGAGGAGACGGTAGAGATTACTGTGCCGTCGTTCACGCCGCCTCCCGTACCGCAGTCCCTGGACGTGGTCGCGCTCGACAACACCAACTATGTACGCTGGGGCGACAATGCTCGCGCCGCAGACGATTTCGCGTACTACCGCGTCTACCTGATCGACTCCGGAGGTGACGCGATCCTGCTCGGCGAAACCGACTCCGAGGGTTTTCTCGACGAGTTGGCGGTCAACGGTGTGACGTCCACCTACTCCGTGACGTCCAACGACGACTTCGGGCACGAGAGCGACCGGAGCGCTTCCGCGCTCGGCACGCCTCGTCCCGACTTCGCGGGTGAGTTGCTATTCGCCGATGGGGACGACCCTGGGCGCTCCGGCTTCAGGTTTCCAGAGTCCGACCAGACCGATCCGGTGCTTTCGGGCTCATCCGCACTGCGCCACTTCCGGCTCGAGAGCGACGCCCAGGGGTGGTGGCTGGTTGCCGGGCCGGGCACCGAGATATTCCCACAGGGTCGGTTCACCACCGCGCTCAAGTGCGGAGTGGCCAGCGATCTCCAGTGCGAGGATTGGACCGACGCGCCCACGTCGGGATACCAGGTGGCCGACGTCAACCTCGGTCAGGAGTTCACCTACATGCTGAGGGTCATCGGGAACGATGGCGAACTCCACTACGGCTCGATCCGGGTGGCACTACTCGGGTTCGAGCAGACCGGCGCCGCCATCATGGTGTTCGATTGGGCGTACCAGCTTCAGGCCGGGAACCCGAGCATGACGGGGGAGATGGGCGGCTGACCCGCCACAGCATGTCCTCTCTCGGCGCCGCTGTTCTTGTCTATCTCGTTGCGCCTCTTTATCATGAGAGATATGGTGCCCCTCCTCGAAGCCGTGCCGAACTTCAGCGAGGGCCGCGATCTGGCGCTTATTCGGCGACTGGTCAGAGCGATCTCACGGGAGGGCGCCGACGTACTTGACTGGTCCGCGGATCCGGATCACCATCGGTCGGTCGTCACGTTCATAGGCGAGCCCTCTGTGGTGGAGGCCGCTGCGGTGGCGGCTGCACGGTTTGCGCTCGAAAACATCGACCTCCGAGGTCACTCGGGGGTTCATCCCCGGATAGGTGCCATCGACGTGCTTCCCCTCGTTCCTCTACAGGGTTTGACCTTGGCGGATGCCGCCGCGAGCGCGCTGCGCGTGGGAAGTCGGATCGCTGAGTTGGGTTTGCCGGTGTACTTCTATGGGGCCGCGTCCGAGCCCCCGGGGAGGACGTTGGCTCCAATCCGGCGGGGTGGTTTCGAGGCCATGGTGGACGGGTTTCCGAAGGATCGGGAGCCGGATTTGCCGGTGGGCGGGGGAGTGCTGCCCCACCCCACGGCGGGGGCCGTCTGTGTGGGTGCTCGCAAGGTGCTGCTCGCCTGGAACGTCTACGTGGAAGGGGTGGAGGTCGAGGATCTCGAGCCGCTGGCGGCCAGGCTACGCGAAAGCGGTGGAGGATTCGCCCATTTGAGGGCGCTGGCTCTCGCGCTACCGAGCCGCCGGAAGGTCCAGATCTCGATGAATCTGGAGGATCTCGAGCAAACGTCACCCGTGGAGGTCTTCATGGCCGTGGAGGAGGGAGTACACGATCTCGGCGGGGCCGTCATCGGTACCGAGGTGATCGGAATGCTGCCCGATACCCTTGTGCACGAGGCTACTAGAGACAGATTAAGGATTCTGGAGTATCATTCGTCCCGTTCGCTCTCGCATCGAGTGAATGAGCATACGAGGATGCACGCGAAAAAGTCTCAAAATCTGGTGAGGGAACCCCCCCAGGATTTCGATGAGCGTTGAAGCCCTAAAAGAACAAGCTCGCCGCTTTGAGCAGAAAGAGCAGTGGGGTAAGGCTCTGGATCTGTACGAGCAGGCGATCACACGTCTGGATCAGGACGATCATCCGGACATCAGCCTGTTCAACCGGGCCGGCGACCTCTGCACGCGTGTGGGCAATATCCAGGCGGCGGTCGAACGATACGAAAGGGCCGTCGATCTCTACGTCGACGCCGAACTCCCGAACAACGCCATCGCGGTCTGTAAGAAGGTCATCCGGAACCTGCCGTCGCGGCACACCACCTACCTGAAGATGGGCCAAATCCGCGCGTCACAAGGATTCTTGACCGACGCCCGCGCCAACTTTTTGGCCTACGCGGAGCGTATGCAAGGCGAGGGACAGATCGACGAGGCGCTGCGCGCCCTCATCGAGTTCGCCGACCTGGCCCCGGACGACTACGAGATCCGCATCGCCTTGGGCTCGCAGTTCGAGCAGCGGGAACGTGTGAGCGAGGCCGTCGAGCAGCTCATTCAAGCGCATCAGGTGCTCACGAAGCACGGCCGCGACGAGCAAGCGCAGGAGATAGCTGCCAAGATCGAGGAGCTTTCTCCCGGTCAGGAGATTCCTCCGCCCGGCGTGGCCCCGTTCCCGGCGGGCGCCACGGCGGACGACCTCGTCTTCGAGGCGACGGCCATCGCCGCCCCCGAGGCGGCCGTTGAGGTCGAGCTGGGCGAGTTCTCGCTCGATCACAGTCCGGATGATGAGGCGGCCGGTGAGGAGATCGCTGAGGA
>JBGMRK010000058.1:11265-13226 GCA_048061375.1 Longimicrobiales bacterium
GTGGAGGTTGTCGATGCGGCAGTCGACGAGGCATCCGAAACGGATGAAGCCATCGAGGCGGCGTTCGAGGACGCGGCAGCGGACGCGTCTGCGGACGCGGGGGATGAGGAGCCTGAAACCACCGCAACGGTCACCGAACACCACCGGCTCTTCGAGGATGGTGACGTCGCGGGTGCGATCGACTCGCTGAGGGCCCTGATCGACCGCGAGCCGGACGTGGGGGATCACCATCAGCGTATGGTGGAATACGCGTTCCGGCTCAATGAGCCGTCCGCACTCGCGTCGGCATATCTCGGGCTGGCTCAATGCCTCCAGCGAGCCGGCTCGGACACTCAAGCACGGCCGGTATTCGAGCAGGTCCTCCTGAGTGATCCGGAGAACGCCGAGGCCAAGGCGGCCCTTGGGCAAGTGGCGGTGGAGAGTGAAGAGGTCACGGAGGTCGCATCTTCGGAGGACTATGTCGATCTCGGCGCCCTCCTCCTCGACGACGAGGAAAAATCCACCCGCATGGTGGTGGCATACGAGGAACCGACCGGGGACGAGGAGGCCGACTTCAAGCGGATGCTCAGCCAATTCAAGGAGAAGGTTTCCGAGAACATCGAGGCTGACGACGTCGGTGCCCACTACGACCTCGGAACCGCCTACAAGGAAATGGGGCTGATCGACGAGGCCATCGGCGAATTCCAGCAGGCGCTCAGGGCCTCGGCCGATCACCTGCCCACGTATGAGGTGCTCGGGCAGGCCTTCATCGAGAAGGGCGAGTTCGAGGCCGCGATCCGCTCGTTGACGCGTGCGCTCGACACGCCCCATGAAATCGAAGACGAGCTCCTGGGCATCTACTACTATCTGGGGCTCTCGCATCAGGAGATGGGGAACACCGAGCTGGCCTTGGAGTTCTACGACAGGGTCTTCTCCCTGGACATCAACTTCCGGGATGTCACCGAGCGCATACATGCGCTCCGTGACTGAGTCCGGAGATACAGTTATGGCTGCAGCCTCGAAACGGCTGACGGGTACGCAGTAATGGATGCCGCAGCGGCCCTTATGAGGGGGGCGCCCTCCGCCCTCGCCTCCATACAATCCCAGATCAGTGGTCGCCTCACCGAGGTGCTCGCCGACTTGAGACGTATCGTCGTGTCCGACTTCGACATGATCGAGGACGTCAACGAGTACCTCCTGCTCATGCGGGGGAAGCTCTTCCGGCCGACCTTGCTTCTGTTGGCGAACGAAGTCGGGGGCTCGCCGGATGATGACGCGATCACGCTGGCCGCTGTCGTAGAACTCGTACATCTGGCGACACTCGTGCACGACGATGCGGTCGACCACTCGGTTCTGCGAAGAGGGCAGCCCACGGTGAATGCGCTCTGGACCCACCAGATCGCTGTCATCATGGGTGATTATCTATACAGCCGAGGAGTCTCGGAACTGGCGGAGCTGGGTAACCTGGACGCCGTTCGTGTGTTGGCTACGGCCGCGAACGAGATGAGTGTCGGCGAGATGCGCCAACTCACCGCCTACGATGCGCTCGACTTCACGGAGGAGGACTACGATCGCCTCATCGCCGCGAAGACGGCGTCTCTGATGTCGGCGGCGTGCGAGATGGGCGCGCTGGTAGGGGGGGCTGCGCGCATTCGTAACCCCCTCAAGAAGTTCGGGCACGCGCTCGGTATGGCGTTCCAGATTGCCGACGACCTGCTCGACTACACCGGATCGGAGGATGTGACAGGCAAGCCGACGGGGCACGACCTGCGCGAGCGGAAAGTGACCCTGCCCCTTGTCGGTGCGCTCGGCCGGATGAGTCCGCCGGAACTAGAACATGTGCGACGGTTCTTCACGCTGGTCGAGCCGAGTGACTCCGATATCCAGGAGATCGTGGGCATCGTCGATCATTGCGGTGGCCTCTCGTACGCACGCTCGAGGGCGGTTCACTTCGGCGAAAAAGCCGAGGCCATGCTTGGCGA
>JBGMRK010000059.1:0-5890 GCA_048061375.1 Longimicrobiales bacterium
CGCGTATGCTCCCCGAGATGCGCGGCACCGATCCCAGTTTCTTCCCGAGCGTGCTGGAGCTGCCCGGCACATCCGTGCCGCCGGCGCCGACGAACCCTAGACCGGCACGGAGTGCTTGGGTGGCGACAGCGACCTCGCCGCACCAAAGTTGCGCCACACCCGCCCCTGAGATGCATTGACTCATGAGCACTTCGGCCTCCTGCCCGGAGGCCCCCGACGCGCTACCCACCAACATGCCCATGGTGAGAATTGAAAACACTCGACCCCGCTTCATGCCAAGCTCACTCCTGTCTCACTCCGTACACTTCCCAGTACCCAGGCCACCGTTCCCGCATCACCGATCCGCTCCACGATCGAGTCGGCGTTCTCCGGCGCCACTACCGCGATCATGCCGATTCCCATATTGAATACACGGAACATCTCGTCCTGCCCAACGTGCCCCGCTTCGGCAAGCAGCCGGAACGTCTCGGGCACCGTCCACGAGTCGAGATCGATCGTGGCCCCCAAATCCGGCCCGAGCGTTCGCGGGAGATTGCCGGGTACGCCGCCTCCGGTGATATGCGCCAGACCTTTAATGATGCCCTCGCCCAGAAACGGACTCAGGAGTGCTTGGTAACTGGAGTGGATCGTGAGCAGCACGTCGGCAACCGTCCGGCCCTGTCCAGGAAAAACATCATCAACGTCCAGGCCCAGTACATCGAAAACGATCCGGCGAGCGAGCGTGTATCCGTTCGTATGGAGGCCCGAGGACGGAATACCGATAAGGGCGTCACCGGCCACGACGCCTGACCCATCCAGAATTCGATCCCGTTCCACGACCCCGACGATGAAGCCGGCGAGATCATACTCGTTGTCCGCATAGAAGTCCGGCATTTGGGCCGTTTCGCCTCCGAGCAGGGCGCACTCGTTCTCGCGACAGGCTAGGGCGACACCACTTACGACCTCGTTCACCACGGCTTCGTCGAGGTCACCCGTGGCAAGGTAGTCGAGAAAGAAGAGTGGCCGCGCGCCTTGGACCAGAATGTCGTTCACGCAATGATTCACCAGGTCCCGGCCCACCGTGTCGTGCCGTCCGGCGCGGAAGGCGATCTTGAGCTTGGTGCCCACTCCATCCGCGCTCGAGACCAGCACGGGGTTCGCGAACTCGGGCGGGACCGCGTAGAGACCTCCAAAGAGGCCCATCTCCGACAGCGTGTTGGTGTCCCGGGTGGATTCGACGAGGCTTCTCAACCCCTCTTTGGCACGGTCGGCTGCATCCAGGTCGACACCCGCGTCTCTGTAGCTGAGGCCCCGAACGTCAGTCATTCGCGATCTTGCCCGCGTCGAGATCGAGTTCGAACGAGGTCATCTCCCTGAACTCGACGACCCGCTTGAGCACATCGTCCGTGGAGAGCTCCCGGAAGCGATCGATGCTAAAGCTTTCGACCGCGAACGAGCCCGCAACCGAGCCGTAGATCATCGCCCTCCGGTAATCGGCCTGAGTAGGGTTGACCGTCTGGGCGAGATAACCGAGAAAACCACCCGCAAAAGAATCCCCGGCTCCCGTAGGATCGAAAATGGCCTCCAACGGATAACCGGGCGCGAAAAACGACCAATCTTCGGCGAATAGCACCGCGCCATGCTCGCCTTTCTTGATGACCACCATCGATGGGCCGTGCTCTCTGATCCATCGACTGGCTCGAACGAGATTGTGATCACCCGCGAGGAGTTTCGCCTCCGAGTCGTTCACCATCAGGATGTCTACACGCTCCAGCAGATGCAGCAGCGCCTCCCTGCTGCCCTCGATCCAATAATTCATGGTGTCGCACACGACGACGCTGGGTGCTCTCACCTGATGCAGAACGTCCGCCTGGAGCTCCGGGGCGATATTGCCGAGAAAGACGAACTTCGCGTCTTGGAACCGTTCCGGAATTCGTGGTTGGAAGTCCGCGAATACCCCGAGCTGCGTGTCGAGGGTCTCGCGAGTATTGAAGTCCTCGCCGTACCTGCCGGCCCAGAAGAAGCTCGACCCGTCGGCTTGTTCCACTCCGCTTAGATCAGCTCCCCGCTCACGAAGAAAGTCGAGTTCGGCCATTGGATAGTCTTGGCCGACGACGCCCACCACCTGAACGTTGGAGAGCAGCGTGGCGGCGCCACTGAAGAAGACGGCCGAACCACCCAGCACACGCTCGGCCTTCGCATGGGGCGTTTCGACCGAATCCAGGGCGATACTGCCTACGACGAGAATGGTCATTCTGCTCGCGGCCGGGGGATGACATGATTCATGATCGAGCCTCTTGGCGCTCCATTCGCTCAGGAGCGGAAAGCCCGAGCACCGTGAGGCCATTCGCCAGGACAATTTGCACGGCCCGCGTGAGCGCTAGGCGGGCCCCGCTCAACTCCGGGTTGTCTACCAGCACAGCCAGTTCCGGATCGCGACTCGGGTTGCCTGCGTGATACCACGAGTTTACGGCTCCCGCTAATTGTTCGAGGTAGTCGCACACCAAATGCGGTGCCCTGAGCGCGGCTGCTCTTTCGATCAAACCCGGCAGGTTCGTCAGCCGCTTGATGAGTTCCAGCTCCGTCGGGTGTGTCAGTAGCGCCAGGTCCGCATCTGCAATACCGCAGTCCCCGAGATCGACCTGGGCCTTCCTGAATATGCTACACATGCGGGCGTGGGCGTACTGGATCTTGAACACTGGATTCTTCTCAGACTGATCGAGTGCGAGATCGAGATCGAACACGAGTTGCGCTTCGGGTTTTCTCCACTGGAACAGATAGCGCGTAACGTCCACGCCCGCCTGCTCGAAGAGTTCCCGGAGCGTGAGCATGAAGCCCGAGCGCTTGGAGAACTTGACCTCTTTTCCGTCCTTCTCCACGCGCACCATCTGATGAAGGACATATTCCGGATAGCCCTGAGGCAATCCCAGAGCCTGCAGGCCTGCCCGCACGCGCGCTACGGTGCCGTGGTGATCGGAGCCCTGGACGTTGATCACGTGCTCGAAGCCACGCCCCCACTTGTCCAAGTGGTATGCGACGTCGGGGAGAAAGTACGTCGGCGCTCCATCACTCTTGAGCATCACACGGTCCTTCTGGTCGCCGAACTCGGTGGTCCTGAGCCAGACGGCCCCTTCGTGATCGTACACGTGGCCGGTAGCCCGGAGATCCACCACTGTCGAGTCGACCCGGCCACTCTCATAGAGCGACGATTCCAGAAAGTACGTGTCGAACCGCACCCCGAAGTCGTCCAGATCACGGTCTTGCTCCTCACGCAGCCTCGCGACGGCAAAGACTCGGAGAGCCTCGAGAGCGGCGGGTGTGACCTCGCCGGAGTATCGATCGCCCACCTGGTCGAAGAAATGGTTGGCGAGCTCCACTACATAGTCCCCGTGGTAGCCGCCTTCGGGGACTTCGGTATCGTGGCCCAGGCGTTGCTGATAGCGGGCCCACATACTCTCCGCCAGACGCTCGATCTGGACGCCGGCGTCGTTGTAGTAGTACTCCCGGCTCACGGACCATCCCGTCCACTCGAGAAGGCCGGCGATCGCATCGCCGAGGGCGGCTTGGCGGGCATGTCCGATATGCAAGGGTCCCGTCGGGTTCGCCGACACGAATTCGACCATGATCGGGCGGCCCTCTCCGATCTCGGTTCGCCCAAACTCCGCGCCGGCGATCAGGATCTCGGAGAGCGCCGCGGCCACTTGGCGAGTATCGCGTCGGAAGTTCAGGAATCCAGGTCCCGCGACCTCGACGGCCTGCACACCGGCTGCATCGAGGTCCAGCCGCTCGGCGATCTCCTCCGCGATGGACCGGGGCGACCGCTTCAGGACCGACGCGAGCGTGAGCGCGATGTTGGTAGCGAGATCGCCGTGCGCTGGATCCTTGGGCCGCTCCAGGTGGATTTCTGCCGACTCCACGCCCATCTCCGACAGGACGGCTTCAATCGCGTCTTGAATGGCCATTTCAGGCATGGTCCGGCCTATTCGTCCTTGGAAGACGAGGACTTCGACTTCGGCTTCGGCTTGGACCCGCCGGCGTCTCCGGTGTCTCCGGTGCCACCCTTGCTTCCGGCGCTATCCTTGTCCGCATTATCGCCACCCGATGAGCTGTCACCGGCGACATCCGACGCCTTGGCCTTCTTGTAGTCGTCGCTCCGGTAATCCGTGATGTAGAATCCATCGCCCTTGAAGATGAAGCCGGCTCCCCCAGATAGGATCCGTTCGGCCGCGCTACCACACTCCGGGCAGGCGGCGCCCGGTTCGTCGGACATGCGCTGAAAGAGGTCGAAACTGTGCCCCTTTGGGCAGCGGTATTCGTATGTCGGCATTCGTTGGCCGTGGAATGTTGGAAACTGGGAGTGTCA
This sequence comes from Longimicrobiales bacterium, assembly GCA_048061375.1. Lineage (GTDB taxonomy): Bacteria > Gemmatimonadota > Gemmatimonadetes > Longimicrobiales > Gaopeijiaceae > JACZXQ01. The sequence continues at coordinate 4,343 of JBGMRK010000059.1, forward strand.
TGCAAAGTGTGACGGCGAAATAAAATAACGTGCTGGGCCGGGGTTCAACACAGGGTGGCGTCAGCGATCGTAGGTTCCCCACTCTTCACGGAGCACGGCATGGATCTCACCCAGGGTCACTAGAGCCTTCACGGCGTCGATGATCGGTGGCATGAGATTCTCCCCGCTCGCTGCAGCCGACCGTACGGCTTCACGTGCCTGCGACGCATCCTCCTGATCCCGGTGGGTCTTCAACGTATCGAGGCGTTCCTTCTGACGCTGAGCAAGGGCTCCGTATTCAGGACCGCTGATTCTCCGCTGGTTTTCAGGCTCCTGAAAGACATTGAGGCCGACCACGGTCCGGCGTCCCTCCTCGATGTCCATCTGGAATCTATAGGCGGCCTGCTGGATCTCCTCCTGCATATAGGTTATGGCCTTCGCAGCGCCCCCGAGTCGCTCGATCTCCTCGATGTAGGTGTTGGCCCGCTGTTCGACGGCATCCGTGAGCCCCTCCACATAAAAACTTCCCCCGAGAGGATCGACGGTCTTCGTGACACCGGCCTCGTGCGCGATGACCTGTTGAGTCCGAAGCGCCAGCTTGGCCGACTCCTCGGTCGGTAGCGAGAGCGCCTCGTCATACCCGTTCGTATGGAGCGACTGTGTTCCACCGAGCACGGAGGCGAGCGTCTGTAGCGTGCTGCGCACCACGTTGTTGAGCGGCTGTTGAGCCGTGAGCGTGGAGCCGCCCGTCTGGGTATGAAAACGCAGGCGGCAGGACCGGTCGCTGGCGCCGTAGCGCTCCCGCATAAGCCTGGCCCACAGTCGTCGGGCTGCCCGGAACTTGGCGACTTCTTCGAAGAAGTCGTTGTGGGCTGCGAAGAAGAACGATAGCCGGGGTGCGAAATCCTCCAACTCCAACCCGCTCGCCAGGGCCCGGTCCACGTACTCGAGCCCGTTCGCTAGCGTGAACGCGATTTCCTGGGGCGCCGTCGATCCGGCTTCCCGAATGTGATAGCCCGAAATGGACACGGTATTCCACTTCGGGATCTCGGTGGCACAATAGGCCATCACGTCCGAAACCAACCGGAGGCTCGGCTCGACCGGGAAAATATAGGTGCCGCGGGCCACGTATTCTTTCAGGATGTCGTTCTGAACGGTGCCGGCAAGCTCCACATAGGGAACCCCCTGCTCGTCTGCCACAGCCACGTACAGCGCAAGGAGTGTCGCTGCGGTGGAATTGATCGTCATGGACGTGGAGACCGCATCGAGCCGGATACCGTCGAACAGCAGGCGCATGTCCTCCAGCGAGTCGATTGCAACTCCGACCCTACCGACCTCTCCCTCCGCCATGGCATGGTCAGAGTCGTAACCCATCTGGGTTGGCAGGTCGAAGGCCACCGAGAGACCTGTGGTTCCCCGGCCGAGAAGGTAGTGATAGCGCGCGTTCGTCTCTTCCGCGGTACCGAATCCGGCGTACTGACGCATGGTCCACAGCCGCCCTCGGTACATGTCTGGATACACACCGCGCGTGAATGGGAACGACCCGGGAAGGCCGACATGGGCGTCCCC
>JBGMRK010000059.1:5990-13103 GCA_048061375.1 Longimicrobiales bacterium
TTCGCCGAAATCGATTCGTAGAGGGGCTCGACTGGAATTCCGCTGTCGGTGGTGAATTCGTCCGGGTGGTCGTTTGTCGACATTGCGTCTTTCCCCTACGCGTCGCTCAGCGGGGCGAGATCGATCAGGAGTTGACCCTTCTCGACGGCATCACCGTGCGAGACATGGATTTTCTCGACCCGGGCGGAGGCGTCCGCCCTAATTTCGTTCTCCATCTTCATGGCTTCGATAATCACCAGGCCCTGTCCCGGTTCGACACGGTCCGATTCTTCGACTTCTACCTTCACGATCAGACCCGGCATCAGAGCCCGGATCGGCTCAACACCATTCGAATTTCGCGAATCCTTCGTCAGCGCCCGAATCGCGGCAGTTCGCTCGTCGATGACTTCCGCGATTCCGTGCCAGCCACCGACGTCGACAACCCAGCAGCCGTCGTCCCGTCTGGCTACAACCCGGTAGGACTTACCGTCCATGAGGAGCCTGTGAACGTCCGTCCCGCGGACCCCATCCAAATCTACGGAGACGCTCTTATCGCCCACTCGCACCTCCCCGGTCCCAACCTCCACCGGAACGGTGGTTCCCTGGATCGTGACGAAATAGAGCATCAGTCCGAATTCTCTCGTGACGCCAGAGTTACCAACGTCTCTACATGCGCGGTTTGAGGAAACATGTCGAACGCGAGAACCTGCCGAACCTCGTAGGCTCCGGCCAGGCGTTCCAGATCGCGAGCAAGAGTCGCCGGGTCGCAACTGATATAGGCCAGCAGCGCTACCGGGTTTTGGGTGAGAAGCTCAGGCACCGATTGAGCTAATCCGCCCCGGGGCGGGTTGAGAATCGCTACATCCGCCGGCAACGCCGCACCGAGCAACTCCTCGACGGGGCCCTGAAGGACCTCCAGTCCGGTGGGAGCTTTCTCGAGGGCGATGGCAACGGCGGCCGGATCGATCTCGATACCGACCACCGACGCACCGGCGCGTGCCAGATTCCGCGCGATGATTCCCGTGCCGCAATAGGCGTCGATCATCCGGAGGCCGTCCGGTACGGGCAACGCGGCAAGTAAGTGTTCGTACAGGGTTTCCCCCATGGCCGTGTTGACCTGGGAAAACGCCCCGGGGCCAACCCACACGGATTCTCCCAGGCGTGTGTCGTGCACCGCCTTGGCGCCTGCCACAAAGAGAGGCGGACCGTGCTCACCGGCTCGCCACACGGATACGATGCCGGACTCCGCGTCCAACAGCGATTCCAGGTCACCTTTGCCTCTCCCTCCACGCACCACGAGCACGACCCCCTCGCTGGAGGCCATTAGAGTAAGCCGCAGGGTCCGCCCACCCGGTAGCCTTCGGGCGCCTGGGCCCCAAGATCGCCTGAGCGCCGCCCACGCTCGGTTGATCCTCGGATCGGCGATGAGGCAGGCGTCCGGAATGTCGAGAACCCGGCCAGGGGCGTCGATCTTATGAAAGCCCGCTACGACGCGGTCCCCACCGACTCTCAGCAGTGTGAAGGTCACCCTGCTCCGGTACCCCAGTTGTTCGGGGGACGCATGCACCTCGGGAGCAGTCTCTTCGAGACCGCCAATACGAGTCAGCGCGTCTGCGACGAATTGGCCCTTCCACCGCAACTGGGACTCGTAGGGGATGTGCTGCAGCGTGCACCCACCGCACGCGTGATAGTGCGGGCACGGGGGACTTATGCGATCACCGCTGGGCTCGAGTATCTCGCGAAGGCGGGCCCGAGCCCACCGTGCCTTCTTCTTTTGAACGACGACCCGCACTCTGTCGTTCGGTGCTGTCCGGTGCACGAAGACGACAGGGCCTTCGGGAAGGTCACCCACGCCGGATCCGTCGGATGACAAGCTTCGGATACGCACCTCGACCGGAGAGGTGTTCGCTATCTCGGGGCCGGCTATTCTTGCCTCCACGGCCATCCCGCCTTTTGCCATCCTGAGAGTGTACGGGCGCTGTTGTCTCCGACGCGAGGAATGGGGTGACGCTCGCGACGGTCGTGTTCCAGAAGCGCCACCGCGACAACTGCCGCGGTCAAATCCTCCTCGACGGGGCCGTCCAGGAGCCGAGGGTGTTCCTCGACGAATCGAATCGAAAGATCTCCGTTCACAAAATCTAGCTCCCCCATTAGGCGGCGATGGAACGGGACACTAGTATCGACGCCGGTCACGACCAACTCATCCAGGGCCCGGGCCATACGGCGGATGGCGTCATCGCGAGACCTGGCATGCACGATCAGTTTCGCCAAGAGCGGGTCGTAGTGGAGCCCGATCTCGTACCCCACCCTGATGCCGCCGTCCCAGCGAACACCCGGACCCGAGGGTAACTCGAGGTATGAGATGTGGCCCGTGGAGGGTAGGAACCCGCGCCGCGGATCCTCGCTGGTGATGCGGCATTCGATGGCGTGTCCTGCCATGGCCACATCGTCCTGACCAAAGTCGAGCGGCTCTCCGCAGGCCACTCGGATCTGCCATTGCACCAAATCGATGCCGGTCACCATCTCGGTGACAGGATGCTCCACCTGCAGCCGAGCGTTCATCTCAAGGAAATAGAAGATCTCGCCCTCTAGAAGGAACTCCACGGTGCCGGCTCCCACATAGTCGACCGCTTGCGCAGCTTTCAACGCCGTGCCGGCCATGCTCTCCCTGAGGGTGGGCGTAACCACGGAGGAAGGTGCCTCCTCTACGAGTTTTTGGTGACGCCTTTGGATGGAGCACTCCCTCTCGCCGAGGTGAACGAGATTACCGTGGGTGTCACCGAGTATTTGGATCTCGATATGCCGAGGTCGTTCGAGAAACCGCTCGAGGTAGATCGTGTCAACCCCGAAGGCGGCCTGCGCCTCTCTTTGGGCCGCGGCGAAGCTCTTCGCAAGCTCCGCCGGAGTCTCTACCACCCGCATTCCCTTCCCTCCTCCACCGGCAGCCGCCTTCAACAAGAGCGGATACCCGACGTCCTCCGCCATTGCCTCGGCCTCTTCGGGGTTGGCAGCGGGTTGTGTTGCCCCGGGAACGACTGGAACGCCGACCTCCTGCATGCGACGACGCGCCTCGGTCTTGTTTCCCATAGTAGCGATCGTCGAGGCGGATGGGCCGACGAAGGTGAAGCCAGCGTCGGCCACCGCTCGGGAAAAGGGCGCTTGTTCGGATAGAAAGCCGTAGCCGGGATGGATCGCCTGGGCGTTCGCACGCGTGGCGACATCGAGGATGCGATCCGCGTTCAGGTAGCTCTCGGCCGACGGCGCCTCCCCGATCAGGTAGGCCTCGTCCGCTTCGAAAACGTGGGGAGCGAGTCTATCCGCCTCTGAGAACACCGCAATCGAGCGCACGCCGAGCTCCCGGCATGCGCGGATGATGCGCACGGCGATCTCCCCACGGTTTGCTATGAGTAGCGCTTCGAACACGAATCGTGCCGGTTGTCAGGGGTCTCGGACCGTCTTGAAGATATCGAATCTTGGCGGTACGGCCTTAGCGAGTAAACCCCCGCCGAGCGACGCCTTGTCCCAAAAAATAGGGGCGGGCGCCCACATGGACGCCCACCCGCAACGGATCGACCCGCTTTTTCGTGGGACTAGCGGAGTGTGCCGCGTAGTACCACTTCACTGCCCTTCCGAATGATTCGCACGGTCACCGTCTCATCCTCTTCGTACGATCCGAGAACACGCCGGACCCGTGCGAGGCTGTCCACCTCGCGGTCACCAACCGACACGATCACGTCGCCAGGCATGAACCCAAGTGGATTGTCCTCATCGACATCGATCACGAGGATTCCGCTTTCGGTGCCGAAGTACTCCCCGAGAGTAGGGTTGAGTTCCCTCAACTCGACGCCTGCCACACACCCACGCCCGTCGCCGACGCTCCAGAAGCGGTTTGAGCCACCCGGACACTCATTGAGAAGTCCTCCGAAGGAAAACTCGAAATCGGGCGGCGAGATGGACAGCACTCCACGCCCGGGCCGTATCGTGTCCGCGCGGAGGAAGATTCCGAAGTTCTCCGCCCCGGGGGTGAACCAAGTTCGGGCGCTCGAGGCTTCCGCCTCGACTTCGATGACGTAGCTCTCGCCATCCCTGGTGTACCGAATCTCCACGATCTCTTCCGGCTCCATCTCCCTGGCAAGCGCAAGGAGCCGCTGAACCGGCAGGGCATCGCGCTCGCCGAAGTCGTCTTCCAGGCCCGATTCGAGCGTCTCGGTGAGCACATGGCCGCGAAATGACGTCACGACATCTCCCTCGCGAAGCCCTTCGTCCCAAGCCGGCGACCCTCGCAGCACGTCGGTTATGAGGGCGCCCTGATCGTCGAACCGCCGGCTCTGTCGCACGTCGAGCGAAATGCCGACCCGTGCCCTCGCGCTCGATCTCACGGCTTGTTCTATCTTGATGCGATTGCGGCGGGTTCTATCCTGGCCTTGCGCCACGCTCGGCACCGCCAGCCAGGCCGCTACCAGAACGGTCACCCACCGCGTAGTTGTGTTCGCCTTCACTGTCTTCCTCCCATTCTCGCTTTGAACCGGTGGAGAATCACGGGACTCCGATTGTGAGATGCGGGTAGCCCTGTAGGAGTTGCCCCTCATCGGAGGGTGAGGCCACAACATCAAAGCGGGATGTTACCGTGTTTCTTGACCGGATTGGCATCACGCTTGTTTCGCAGCATGTCCAAGGCACTGATGAGCCGAGGGCGGGTTTCTCTCGGATCGATAACGTCATCTACATAGCCCCGGCCGGCCGCGACATATGGATGGGCGAACCGCTCCCGGTACTCGGCGATGTGAGCTTCGGTGACAGCCTCGGGGTCGTCCGCCTCCGCGATGTCCTTTCGAAAGAGGACCTCGACGGCCCCCTTGGGCCCCATGACTGCGATTTCGGCGGTCGGCCAGGCCAGATTGATGTCACCTCGAATGTGCTTCGAGTTCATTACGTCGTACGCGCCGCCGTACGCCTTGCGAGTGATCACGGTCAGCTTGGGCACCGTGGCCTCGGAGAAGGCGTAAAGGAGCTTGGCTCCGTGCCGAATGATTCCGGCATGCTCCTGCCCCACCCCTGGCAGGAATCCCGGCACATCTTCAAAAACGACGAGAGGGACGTTGAACGCGTCACACAGCCTCACGAATCTCGCTGCCTTGACCGCCGAGTCGATATCTAGCACCCCCGCCAGAAATGCGGGTTGGTTCGCCACGATTCCGATCGAGTGGCCTCCGAGGTGGGCGAATCCCGTAAGGATATTACGGGCAAAGTCACGGTGGACCTCAAAGAATTCACCATCGTCGACTACCGCTCCGAGAATATCCCGCATATCATATGATTTATTGGCGTTAGCCGGAATGATCTCAAGTAGTTTATCATCTCGTCGATCCGATGGATCCGTACTTTCCCGTGATGGCGGTTTCTCCGTGTTGTTTTGGGGGAGAAACGCCATGAGTTGGCGAACCGCGGCGAGGCATTCGGGCTCCGAGTCGCACGCGAACTGGGCGACACCCGAGATTGACGCGTGTATTTCCGCTCCGCCGAGCCCCTCCATGTCCACATCCTCATGCGTGACGGTCTTCACTACATCGGGGCCTGTCACGAACATGTAGCTGATCCCCCGCACCATAAAGACGAAATCCGTAATAGCGGGCGAATAGACGGCTCCGCCCGCGCATGGACCCAGAATCACGCTGATCTGCGGGATCACGCCCGACGCCATGGTGTTCCGCAGGAAGATGTCGGCGTACCCCCCGAGCGAGACGACGCCTTCTTGAATACGTGCTCCGCCCGAGTCATTGAGGCCGATCAGTGGCGCCCCATTCTTGAGCGCCAGGTCCTGAACCTTGACGATTTTCTCGGCATGCGCCTCCGACAGCGAGCCGCCGAAAACAGTGAAATCCTGCGAGAAGACGTACGTGAGCCGCCCGTTAACGGTACCGTACCCTGTCACGACTCCATCACCCAGGATCCTCCGCTCTGCCAGCCCGAAATCCGTGGCTCGGTGCACGACGAAACGGCCCAACTCCACGAAAGACCCTTCATCGAGCAGCAGGTCGAGGCGTTCTCTGGCAGAGAGCTTGCCCCTCTCGTGTTGGGTCTTGACCCGGGCTTCCCCGCCACCCTCCTCGGACTCGATACCGAGCCTATTGAGCTCGTCGAGCTTGTCGCGCATCGACATCACCGGTCTCCTGGCCCAGACGGGCCGCTGCGGAGGTCCACGGAATCCATAATCATGCCGAACTCTGGGCACCGAAACCCGACGATGCGACCCGGGCCCTCAGGGATCGAATCGGTCTCCGGGTCGGATAACCGATCGACCCGGATCGGCACGGAAATCATGCCTTCTGGAACGGTCTGGAGCGCCCCGTCCTGGATACATGCGAGATAGTGTTCCCGGACGATTCGTCCATCGGACACGGATAGCACACCGGAAGCACCCTCGAATCCGTTGATGGTGCTCAGCCTTTCGGTGAGTTGGGTCGGCGTCCTAGCTCCCAGGCGAATGGCCTCGAGCAGGAGGCTCGCTGCGTCATATCCCAGCGCGGGCACTGGGCTACGAAGAGAATACCGGTTCAGATCCTCGTACGCCTCAACGAAGCGCTCCAAACCGGCCAATCTCGTCTCGGCAGGCCGTGGCGATGCGACGATGACGCCGTTCAGATGGCGCGGGTCGACGTTCTCGAGGGTCTCGGACCTCGTCCACGCCGCAGTGCCCATGACCCGGATTTCTAACGAGTCCAGTCCAAAAAAAGTTACCTGAGGCGCCAGCAACTCGACGTCCTGAACCGGGAGTGGAAGCACCAGCACAGACGGGAGAAGGCGTTCGACATTGCGTAGGTATTCCTCGAAGAAGGTGGTTCCCGGCGCGTAAGTGAGATCGCCGACCACGGTGCCGCCGAGCGCCTCGTACGCCTCACGAAACGCCTCGGCCTCGAACGTGGCGCCACGATTACGCGGATACAGCAGGGCCGCAGTGGTGAGACCGTTGTCGAGGGCATATGCCGCCAGAACTTTCGCGGCTCGGGGCTCAGCAGCGGCGAGGGAATAGACGCTGCGTGCCTCCGTCGGCACCGAAGGCGCCGTAGGTGAAATCAGCGCCAGTGGCGCGCTACGGCCCTGTGCGACCCGTTCCAGTGAGGCCTCCTGGAGGGG
>JBGMRK010000060.1:0-12940 GCA_048061375.1 Longimicrobiales bacterium
AAGGAACGACTGCGAAAGGCGAAGAGTGTATCCGATCTTCTTCAGACTGCCCGAGTGGGTCCCTTTTCTGGGTGGTGACCCGATTACGTCGTTCGGCGTGTTCATGTTCCTCGCCTTCCTCACAGGGGGCGTTCTCTTGCGCCGTGAGATGGACCGTGTCGGTCTAGAGGCTGACAAGGCCTGGGACGTTCTCTTCATGGCCGTAGTGGGCGGTGTGCTTGGCGCCAAGATCTACTACATCCTGCTCAACTACCCTCAGCTCATGGAAAACCCGCGCGCCCTGATTTTCTCGAGGGGTGGGATGGTCTGGTACGGTGGTTTCCTGGGTGCCGTGGGCCTGATCCTGTGGGAGCTGCGTCGCAGCAAGCTCCCGCTCCCACTGATGGCGGACATCACTGCGGCTCCGTTGGCGATCGCCTATGCGGTGGGCCGCATCGGGTGTTTCCTGGTGGGAGACGACTACGGGCGTCCCACCGCCTCCTGGGTCGGCATCAAGTTCCCCCAAGGTACGCCGGCGACCCGTGTCGACGCGCTGGAGAGCCATTTCGGCATTCAGGTCGATCCAACGATCGTCGAGCAGTTCGGACAGGTCGTCCCCGTGCATCCCACTCAGCTCTACGAGATTGGGATGTCGCTCGGAATCTTCTTCCTGCTCTGGCATTTCCGCTCCCACCGGCACCGCGTCGGCTTCATCTGGATGCTTTGGATGATCCTGGCGGGTGCCGAGCGCTTCCTGGTAGAAATCGTGCGTGTCAAGGACGACAGGTTCTTCGGGCCGATGACCCTTGCACAGGTGCTCAGCCTGGCGCTGATCATTGCGGGTATTTACGGGGTTTCGCGCACATGGACGGTTGGGGGGGATGAGGGAGCGGCCGAAATGGCGCCCGGCTGAGAAGCATGCTGACGATCCTCCAGGGGTCGGACCTACATTTCGGCTCCGCCTACGATCCTGAGGCCGGCGAGGCATTCCGGCGGGCCATCGAAGAGATTTCTCCGGACTTGGTGGTGATCGCCGGAGACCTCACGCAGAGGGCCAAAGTGAGGGAGTACAGGGAGGCTCGGCGGTTCTTGGATTCGCTAGGCGACCTACCGGTGGTCGTTACACCCGGAAACCACGACGTGCCTCTCTATCGGGCGTTCGAACGGCTCCTGGCACCTTTCGGCAACTACCGACGCTACGTGAGTCCAGATCTGGATACCGTGACTCGGGTTCCAGGAGCGGTTGTGGTGGCTCTGAACACGGCGGCACCGCGGCGAGCCATCGTCAACGGGAGACTCGAGCCGAGACAACTGGATTTTGCGGCACGGATCTTCCAAGAGAGCCATGGGCATGAAGTCAAGATCCTGGTGGCGCACCACCCGCTGGTGTCCGCGCCCGACGCGGGACCGGCCGAGTCACTACCGGGTGCGGCCGAGATTCTGGATGTTATTAGGGACATGGGTGCGGAGTTGGTCATGGGGGGGCATTTTCATCGAGGGTTCGTGGCACGTTCTTCCGCCGTGTGCCCATGGCACGAGGGGACCGGCGAGGTGGTGCTGGCGTACAGCGGCACGGCCACGTCCACGCGGGGCCGGGCGAGTGAGGCCTCGGGGAACAGTTTTCATCTACTCTTGATCGACGAGAACACCATCAAAGTGGAGCACAAGCTTCTGGATCGCGACTCGATGACATTCGAATCACTGCGCGAGACGATACTCCCGAGAAGGGGGCGAGCGTCCGGAGCCGTCTCATCTTCGAGTGAGCGACGCCGGTGACGCGTTTCTATGTCGAGCGAGAGGCGGGCACCAGGGAAAACGTGGGCGCGCTGGCCGTTACGCTGGGCGTCGCCGCGGTGACGTTCTACGTGGTACGCGCGTTCCTCACGCGCGAGCCGGTGGAAAGCGGTGGCACCGACGTGCGCGACCCTTCGCGAGCGCTGGTCTCCCCTGACGGCCCGGACGAGACCGCATGACCTCGAGCAGTCTGCGCATTGCCATAGGGGCAGCGGTGCTCGGCGGGGCATTCGCCCTTCCGGTGTCGGCACAAGCAGGACGTGTCGAGGTTACGGCACTCAGCTTTTCGGGAAACAAGAGTATTGCGAGTGACTCCTTGGCCAACGCGATCGTCAACAGGCGGTCGGAGTGCCGATCGTTCGTTCTGGCACCGTTCTGCCTATTTCGCACAGGGTTCGCACGAACGGAGCGATTCCTTCGTGAGGGCGAATTGGCACGCGATATCGCGCGCCTGCGCCTCTATTACCACGATCGGGGGTTCCGCGAGGCCACCGTCGATACTGCCATAATCCGACCCAACAGCGAAGAGATCCGGATTCGCTTCGACATCGACGAGGGTCGGCCGGTGTTGATCTCGGAGTTGGCCGTGACCGGTGTGGAAGGGCTCGATGGGCTCGGGCTCGAGTCGGCGCTTCCGCTCCAGGTCGAAGAGCGTTTCAGCCGGATCCGGTTGAACGCCGCGCGCGACACGCTGCGCTTGCGACTGCTGAACCGAGGGTATCCGCAGGCGGACGTCTTCATCACCTCCAACATCCTTTCGGGGAGCTACGCGGCGAGCGTCACGTTCGACGTCGACGCCGGTCCATACGCTGCGTTTGGTCCGATCTCGGTAAGCGGAAATCGGAGGCTGTCGGACCGGATTATCCGGCGAATGCTTCCCTTCAGCGAGGGTGACGAGTACTCCCGGGAGGCCACGCTCTCCGGCCAGCGCAACTTGTTCAATCTGGAGATCATCAGCAGCGCTCAGGTCGTGGATACGCTGAGCGTAAGTCGGGTGGGTGAGGTTGTGCCCATCGAGGTGAAGGTAGCGGAGGGAAGCGTGCACCGTGTTCGCGCGGGTCTCGGATGGAGCACGATCGACTGCCTTAACGCCGAGGGACGGTGGACCAGCCGCAACTTTTTCGGAGGTGCGCGCCGATTGCAGCTGAGGGCCAGGCTGTCGAACATCCTGGCCGAGCAGTTGCAGGACACGGTTTGCGGGCAGGCAGGCGTCGGAGAGTTCGGCGATCTCAACTGGCTGGTATCGGCCGACTTCACCCAACCCTGGATTTTTTCCTCCGGGTACTCTCTGAGCTCTGGGCTGTTCTTCGAGCGGCAGAGCCTACAGGACGTGTTTGTGCGCAAGGCCGTTGGTATCGAACTCGGCCTCGTACGGCGCTTCCGGCCAGGCACGACCGTCACACTGTCCTATCGGCCGCAGTTGACCAGCCTCGACGCCGCCGAGGTGTTCTTCTGTACGAGCTTTCTGGTGTGCACGCCTTCGGACATCGACGTGCTCCAAAGCGCCAACTGGCTCGCCCCCGTCGGCATCAGCTTGGCCCAGGACCGGACGAATCGAATTCTGAACCCTACCCGCGGCTACTCCGCCGTGCTTGACGTGGAACTCGCCTCGGGGATGACCGGCTCTGATTTTGCGTACAACCGGGCTTTCGCACAGCTCGCCGCCTACCGCGAGGCGCGCCAGGGTCAGGTCGTGGCGGCCCGTGTCCGGGGTGGCTGGGTGGGAGCCGGGACCTTCGGGTTGTTGCGGAGTGCGGGCGACATCACTCATCCTCAGAAGCGCTTCTACGGCGGCGGACCCAACAGTGTTCGGGGCTTCGGGCAGAACCAGCTCGGTCCGCGAGTGCTGACGGTGGATGTGCGCAGGCTGATCTTCCCGGCTTCGGCCGACGGAGGTGCGGCGTGCCTTCCCGGGGAGGTCATGGACCTGTCATGCGACGCATCGAGTCTCTCGGATGGGCGATTCGACACACCCCGTCCGACCGGTGGTCGAGTGATCCTCGAAGCCAGCGTCGAGTTCCGCTTTCCTATCGAAGAGGGGAGCTTCGAGGTGGCCACGTTCGTCGATGTGGGCCAGGTCTGGTCCGAGAACGAGCCGATCGACCTGGGCAACCTGCAGATAGCGCCGGGGATAGGCATCCGGTATAGGAGTCCGGTAGGCCCCATTCGCGTCGATCTCGGCTACCGCACGCGGGGTCGAGAGACGCTCCAGGTCGTGACCTCACAGATTCGCCCGTTCATCGCCGGGCAGGACGACCCGGAGGACCGGCTCCAGCACGTCATCGCCGGCGAGACCCGCACGTTGGACTATGTACTGAACGACGATTTGGCGTTGCTTTCTTCGAGGGTTGGCTTCGGAGAGGCCGACGCCTTCTCGCTGAGCAGGCTCCAGCTCCATTTTTCGATCGGCCAAGCGTTCTGACCGTGCGATTCCGGCGATTCCTTCGGTATGGCGGTGTAGCCGCGGTAGCTCTGCTGGTCGGAGGGGCAGGCACCTTCCTGTTCCTGACACGCACCGCCACTGGGCAAACGTTTGTCCTCAGGCAGATCCTACGGCGCCTCGATGGAGTGGTGAACGGTGAGATCCAGGTGGCGCGCATCACGTCACCTCGACTGCTCCGTGAGGCGACGCTCCACGGCGTGAGGATCTTGACCTCCGACGGAAGGCCGGTACTCCAAGTGGACTCGCTGACGGCCGAGTACTCCGTGCGGGACCTTCTGGCGGGGGAATATGTCTTCGCGGGAGTGGAGTTGTGGAGGCCTGTGGTAAGCATCACCAAAGCGGCGGGCTCCGCTGCATACGATGTGGCGGTGGTGCTTGGCTTGACCGGCAATTCGAGGACTCGCCCGGAAGCCGGGGACGGGCCTGCGGTACCGCGCTCAACGCTCATCCTCGACAACGTGGTCTTGCACGACGGACGGGTGGAGATCGCTTACCCGATCTCGAATGGCACTTCCGACCGTGCCCTCACGCGAGCGGATCCAACGGGCGCGGGCTTGCAGCGAACGCTCAGCTTCGACCGCATCGATGGAGTACTGCCCCGCCTGGCGATCATCGATCCGGAGATCGAAGGGATTCGCGTCGAGGTCGAGCGGTTGAGCATGGTCGGTAACGTTGTTGCCGACCCGCTGACGCTGTCCGACTTCAGGGGCCGGGTTCAGGTGAGGGATCGCAGGGCCAGCATCCGTGCCGATGCGTTTCACCTTCCCTCCACAGACGGGAGCGGTCTCGCTACCGTCGACTGGAGTGCGGAGACCGGAGTGACAGTGAGCGTGGATGTCTCGGCACCCAACGTGTCGCTGCGCGATCTTCTTTGGCTCGATCCGCGACTCCCCGACGGAACAGGAGGGGCGGCGATCGGTTTCGAGAGCGGCCCGACAGGCCGTGGAGTTCGATGGTCCGGAGCCCATCTTCACCTAGGGCTCGGTGCCGTCGAGGGCGACGGCGAGGTTCGGTTCTCGGCAGATGGGCGGAGCGTAACGACAGAAAACGTGGCGCTCAGCTTCGAGCGGTTCGATCTGGCCCACGTGGCCCCGTTTGTCGCCCGGCCGCTCCCGGTGGACGGCCTCTTGGACGGAGAGCTTTGGCTGAGCGGTCCGCTGGACGACCTCGTCACCGAGGGTTCCCTGACGCTGACGCGCTCGACGGGTGTCACCACCGGTGAGTTCGATGGGACGCTCCGGTTGCTCCCGCCCTATGGGGCTCGGGACCTGACGGCCCGCTTCGGCACACTCGACTATGGTGCACTCGAGAGTCTGATCCCTGGCATCCCGCTTACGGGTGCCGGGCCGGTGCGGCTCGAAGGGGACGGGCGGCTCGACACCGGAATAACCTTCTCTCTGGACGCGGGTCATCGTGGGGTCGGCGATAAGGAATCCACGGTGCGCGCCCGCGGAACCGTGAAGGAAGTCGACGGCCAGATGGTCGTCGAGATTCAGGCCGATCTGGAGCCGTTGGACCTGTCATCCGTGGTGCGGCTTCCTCAGGGCCTCGCACCCCTCGGTGAGGTGGCCGGTCGAGTGACGGCCACCGGACCCGTCTCGGATTTGTCCGTCACGGCTGAATTGGGCACGCGTTCCGGCGTGCTCATCCTCGACTCACGCTTCGACGCGAGCGATCCCCTGGCCGAGTATGAGCTGAGCGTCAGCGCGACTCGGTACGCATTGTCAGCGGTGATTCCCGACCTACCCGACACGACGACCGTGTCTGGCACGTTGGTGATCTCCGGCCGGACGGATGAGGCCGGAAGGGCGAGGGCTGCGGGTGAGGTCCGCCTGCGCTCTTCGAAGGTCGGGCCGCTACGGGTGGACAGCGCGGCGGCGACACTATCGCTCAGTGAGGGCCTCGTCTCTGTCGACACGGTCTGGGCCCTGGTCGCGGGCCTGGACGTGCGGGGAGCCGGGACGCTGGCTGTGGTCGAGGACGGCGATCCGGGAAACCTCTCATTCGAGTTCGATGCCGAATCGCTTTCCGGGCTTCAGGGTCTTTTTTTCGGTGAAAACGTGATTGCGAGGGATAGCCTCTCGACCCTGGAGCGAGAGAGCCTACTCCTCGACGGTGTCGATCTGGATACTCTCCCGTTGAGCGAGGAGATCCGCGTCGGTGGTAGCCTCGTGGGCCGAATGACGCTGAACGGCGGCCTTTACGGGTTCTCGGCCACCGGGTCCGCCTCGCTCGATCATGGTGTGTTGGGAAGGAACTCCGTGGGGGCGGCGGATATCACGTTCGATGCTACCGGACTACCCAGCAGGCAGCCCAGGATCGAGGTCGACATCGAGGTCGACTCGTTGCGCATCATGGATCGAGCGTTCGCGGGTGGAACCGCTCGTTTAGAGTATAGGGACCCGAGGGGCACGCTCAACATTTTTCTCGCGCGCGACGAGACGGAAGATTACCTCGCGCGCTTCGCATTCGAGGCCGATTCCGCGCAGCGCATATTACACATCGATGAGATGAGATTGCGGTTCGCGGACGAGCGTTGGAATCTAGGCGGTCCGGCCACCGTTTCGTGGGATCCTGATGGGCTCACTTTTCGTGACCTGAGAATCATAAGACCCGGACCCGGCGGTCTGCGCTTCAGAGCCGACGGGCGTTATCCGTTCGACGGGCCGGCCAGCCTGGACCTCGACGTGGAGCGGCTGGATCTGGCACGTCTGGATCATCTCCTTCAGCTCCCTGACACGCTCGAAGGCCTGGTGAGCCTCGACATGACAGTGGTCGGGACCGCGGACCAACCTGAGATCACAGCTAGCTTCCAAGGCGATAATTTCCGGTACCAGGACTTCGCTTTCGAAGCGCTGCAGGGCTCTCTGGACTATCGCGGCAGGAGCCTTACCGGCGAGGTAGTCGTCGTCGAGGGCGGTCGACGGGTCCTGGAACTGACGGGCAGGGCTCCGGCTCGCCTGGTCCTCGATACCCTTGGGTTCGGCATCCCGGACGAAGCGATCGACCTCCAGGTAGTCGCTGACACACTTCCGTTGGCCATGCTTTTCGCGCTCACCGAAGGATTCAGCGATGTGACCGGGAGTGTCACCGGCGAGGTGCGGCTCGGAGGGACAGCCCACCACTTGGCGCCCTCTGGCACGCTACGGGTGGAAGGTGCGGGCGCCATCATCGATGGATTGGGTGTCCGCCAGAGGGACGTAAGCGCCACGCTCGTGCTTTCCGAGGATGGCAGCGTTCAGGTGGACGGCATGGCGAGGGCAAACGGAACGGCCCGCGTCACTGGCACGGTCACGCTCGATCCGGCCACCGATCCCGGGTTCGACCTCACGCTCGAACTCGATGGCTTCAAGGGCGTCGACCGTCGAGACGTTACGGGCCTGGTGAGCGGGGAGCTGAGGCTCGGCGGATCGTATAGGAGCCCGGTCCTGACGGGCGAACTGAGGGTGGACGAAGGCACGCTCTTCGTCGAGGAGTTCCAGCGCGCCACTATCGTGGTCGACCTCGACGACGACGCCTTCCTGGACCCGGTCGACCCGACGCTCGTGGCTCTTAGGCCACTGTTGGGCGGAGCGAACCCGTTCCTGCACAACATTCGCATGGAAGATCTCACGCTCGCGGTGACCAGGGACACTTGGATCCGTAGCGAAGTGATGAATGTCGAGCTGGGTGGGGAACTTCAGGTGCTTTACGACCGGCAGGCACAAGATCTGGCGATGGTCGGTAACCTGGAGGCGGTGCGCGGATCGTACGAGGCGCTCGGCCGCCCGTTCCAGGTCACGGGCGGCTCGATCCAGTTCGTGGGCACCTCGGGACTCAACCCCAACCTGGACATCCAGGCCGACAACCGGATCCGTACCGCCGACGGCAACCGCTTCACCATTACGGCCAGCCTCACGGGCACACTCCTGACGCCTCAGGTGAGCTTTTCGAGTGACCAGGCCGGCGTGGGCCAAGCGGATCTTCTTAGCTATCTGGTCTTCGGGAGGCCCAGCTATGCCATTGCATCGGGCCAGTCCGCCCAGGTCCGGGGGGCGGCGAGCGCTCTCCTGGGTTCCGGACTCACGTTGGGTCTCAACACCTTCAGCAACCGCCTCGGATCGGAGTTGGCGCGCGGCTTGGGGTTGGGCGTGGATTACCTGTCCATCAGTCAGCAAGATCTCGCTTTGGGCGGAGAGGGTACGGGTGGCACGCTCGGCACGACGGTAGTGGAGACCGGATGGTACTTGGCCCCCGACCTCTTCGTCGTGCTGCTCCTGAGGCCGTTGGCGGGCTCGCGCACAGGCAGTCCACTCGCAGGCGCGCGCTTCGAGTGGGCGGCGTCCGACAGCTACTCCATCGAGGCCTTCTTCGAGGATAGCTTCTTCCGTAACCGTGTCGTCGGGTTCGGCGCACTGGGGCTCCAGAGTAGCACGGCCCTGGGCCTCTCCCTCTTCCGGGAGTGGGGTTACTGACATCCAGATGGCGATGAAACAAGAATTCCTGGTGGTGCGAGGGGCGCGGGAGCACAACCTCCGCAATATCGATGTGGAGCTTCCCAGGGGTGGCTTGGTGGTGATCACCGGGCTCTCGGGCTCGGGGAAGTCGTCGCTTGCGTTCGATACGATCTATGCCGAGGGCCAGCGGCGGTACGTCGAGTCCCTGTCGGCGTACGCGCGGCAGTTCCTCGGGCTCATGGAAAAGCCCGACGTGGATGCCATCGAGGGACTCTCTCCGGCCATTTCCATCGAGCAGAAGACGGTCAGCCGGAACCCTCGATCAACCGTGGGAACCGTGACCGAAGTGTACGACTACCTGAGGCTTCTGTGGGCCCGGGCCGGTGTTCCCCATTGTCCCGAATGCGGAGAGCCGGTCGTGCGGCAGGCGGCGTCACAAATCGTGGCCCGGCTACTGGAGCTCAAAGAGGGCACCAAGGTTCAGGTCTTGGCCCCGCTGGTCCGAGGTCGCAAGGGGGAGTTTCGAGATCTCTTCGAGCGCGCCCGCAAAGAGGGCTTTGTTCGAGCGCGGGTGGACGGCCAGACCGTCGAATTGGGCAACCCTCCGTCGCTCAATCGGTACGAGAACCACGACGTGGCCGTGTTGGTGGACCGCCTCGTCATTCGGCCGGAGGACCGGGACCGCCTTGCGGACTCGGTCGAAATCGCCCTGCGCACCGGAGGCGGTATCGTCGAGGTGTTGGAGCGGCGTGGTTCCAAGGAAGTGCCCCATGTGTTCAGTGAGCATTACGCCTGCGCGCACTGTGGGACCAGCCTGCCGGAGCTCGAGCCCCGTCAGTTCTCGTTCAACTCGCCGTACGGTGCCTGTGAAGAGTGCGGGGGGTTGGGAATCCGCAAGGACGTGAATCCCAGCCTGTTGCTCGCCGACCCCAGCGTGTCCTTGCTGGAAGGTGTGCTTCTGCCCTGGGGCGAGCCGTCCGGCCATCTGAGGCGTTCGGTGATTCCGGGACTCGCCGAGGCGTACGAGTTCGAGCCGAACGCCCCCTGGCAAGAGATACCCGAAGAGGCCCGTCAAGCGATCCTGTACGGCTCCGGACGCATGAAGATCCGCTTCCCATACAGAGCGGGGAAGACGAAGGGATACTACGAGGACACGTGGGACGGCGTCGTCACCAACGTTGAGACGCGCTACAGGGACACGAAGTCTGAGGCTGTGCGTGGCCAGCTCGAGGACTTCATGTCGACGCTCCCCTGTACGGTCTGCGAGGGCTCACGATTGCGGCCAGAGTCTCTCTCGGTGACGGTCGGCGGGCGTTCGATCGGCGAAGTCGTGGGCATGTCGATCTCAGGGGCCATCGAATTCTTCGCGTCCGTTCCTTTGGACGACCAGCCCTCAGGCACGAGCCGAGGGACGGCTCTGCCCGCCGAGATCGCGGGCCCGATCCTCAAGCAGGTCCGCGAGCGGCTCGGTTTTCTCGCAGCCGTGGGTTTGACCTACCTCACGCTCGGCCGCTCCGCGGACTCCCTGTCGGGTGGTGAGGCGCAACGCATCCGTCTGGCGACTCAGATCGGGAGTCGGCTGGTGGGGGTGCTCTACATTCTCGATGAGCCGTCCGTCGGGCTGCACCACCGGGACAACGAGCGGCTGCTCGAGACGCTCCGGGCGCTCCGCGACCTGGGGAACACGGTGATCGTGGTGGAGCACGATGAGGACACGATTCGGGCGGCGGATCACATCGTGGATTTGGGCCCGGGCGCGGGTCGAGAGGGCGGTGAAGTCGTGGTCTCCGGCTCGATCCAGGACGTGCTGTCCGAGCCGCGTTCGCTGACGGGCGCCTACCTCAGTGGTGTGCGTACCATTCCGGTGCCCGCACAACGCAGGCCGGTCGATCCCGAGCGGGTGCTGAGGCTGACCGGCGCACGTGAGCACAACCTGAAGGACCTTACAGTTTCGTTCCCCCTCGGGTGTTTCGTGGCGATCACCGGTGTCAGCGGCTCGGGCAAATCGACGCTGGTGAACGAAACCCTCTACCGCACTCTGGCGCGCCACTTCTACCGGAGCAAGGCGGTTGCGGGCAACCATGACCGCCTTCAGGGGCTCGAACACCTCGACAAGGTGATCGAAGTCGATCAGTCACCGATCGGCCGTACGCCACGGTCGAACCCGGCGACGTATACCGGCTTGTTCACACCGATCCGCGAACTGTTCGCCCGCCTTCCCGAGTCGCAAATGCGCGGCTACGAGCCGGGGCGGTTTTCGTTCAACGTGAAGGGAGGCCGATGCGAGGCGTGTGCGGGTGACGGTCTGGTGAAAATCGAAATGCACTTCCTGCCCGATGTGTACGTGCCATGCGATGTGTGCCGGGGCCGTCGTTACAATCGGGAGACTCTCGACGTCTATTACAAAGGAAGAAATATCGCGGATGTCCTCGACATGACTGTCGATGAGGCGTTGGAGTTCTTCGACGCAGTGCCGCGGATTCGGTTGAAGCTGCAGACTTTGTCCGATGTCGGTCTGGGGTACATTCACCTCGGCCAGTCCGCCACCACGGTGTCGGGCGGAGAGGCTCAGCGGGTGAAGCTGGCGACGGAACTCTCGAAGAAGGCGACGGGCAGCACGTTCTACGTTCTGGACGAGCCCACCACCGGGCTGCATTTCGAGGACGTGCGTGTGCTTCTCGACGTGCTCCACCGGTTGGTGGACAAGGGGAATACCGTGGCGGTGATCGAGCACAACCTCGACGTCATAAAGACCGCGGATTGGATCATTGATCTCGGGCCTGAAGGTGGTGACGACGGAGGCCGTATTGTGGTCGAGGGAACGCCCGAGCGGGTCGCGGAAGATCCGAGTTCGTACACGGGCCAGTACCTCCGGCGGTTGCTCGACCCGGCGGGGGTGGCATGACGATGGGTCGCGGATGGGCGCAAATCGCTTTAGTTTTGGCCTCCGCGCTGGAAGCAGTATGAGTTCGGGTGGCGTAAGGAGAAGTCAGCTCTACCGTTGGGTTCTGAACCGTGGCGTTCAGGCTCCAAATGGCGGGGCGTAGATCCCTGGACGGTGGCCACCATTGATGGCCACTCAAGCCGACGGAGAAGGTCATGATTAGCCGAGAGGACCTGGAAAGCTTCCTCATTCGGATGGATCTCGATTGGGACGAACTGGAAGAGGGTATGTTTCTGGTACGTGGCGCCGGTGGTGGCGCTCCCCTGGTTGTCCATCATTCACCCCCCCTCTTGATCCTACGCATGAAGGTGATCGAGCTACCGGACAATGGCGGGGATCACACCGAGCTGTACCGGACGCTGTTAGAGCTCAACGCCAGCGATGTTGTTCATGGCGCGTATGGGATCGAGGAGGGCGAGTTGATCCTGAGCGACACGCTGCAGTTGGAGACGCTGGATTTTGAAGAGCTTCAGGCATCTTCCGAGAGCCTTCAGATCGCCGCCTCTGGTCATATTGATCAAATTCGTCAGCTGGTAGGCGCCGGTGTGGCCTCCGGCTCCGGGGAAGAGGGTTGAAGTCATGAGTATTTTTTCAAAATTCTCGACCCTCATCAAGTCGAACATCAACGATCTGATCTCGAAGGCTGAAAACCCCGAGAAGATGTTGAATCAGATCATTCTCGACATGAGGGATCAACTCGCTCAAGCCAAGCGAGAGGTGGCGGCGGCGATCGCGGACGAGCGCAAGCTGCGGTCCCAGCTCGACGACGAGGTGAAACAGGCCCGGCAGTGGGAACACCGCGCCGTGTTAGCCGTGAAAGAGGGCCGGGACGACCTCGCCAAGCAGGCGCTGATGCGGCACCAGGAGCACGCGGAGCGAGGCCGCGCTCTCGAGCAGGCCTGGCGCGGTCAGGCCACCGAGACCGAGAAGCTCAAGAGCTCGCTTCGGCAACTGAACGACAAGATCGAGGAAGCCAAGCGCAAGCGGAACCTGCTGATCGCCAAGCAGAAGAGGGCACAGGCGCAGCGGCGCATCCACGAAACAATGTCGGGACTCTCGGACACGTCGGCCTTCGAGGCCTTCAACCGTATGAGCGAGAAGATCGAGGAGTCCGAGCGACGCAGCATCGCTCACGCCGAAGTCGCCGAGGCGTTGGCCAACACGAGCCTGGATGACGAGTTCAAGGTCCTCGAGGCCGGCAGCGGGCCGGGTGGTGATGTGGACGACCGGCTTATGGCCCTGAAGCAGGAAATGGGCCTGATCGGTGCGGGCGAATCCGAAAAGCCGCGCCAGCTCGAGGCGGGGGATGACGAACCGGTCGCCGAAGCAACGTCCGAGGCCGGC
>JBGMRK010000061.1:0-12845 GCA_048061375.1 Longimicrobiales bacterium
CCGATAGAACGAGATATTCTTGGCCGCGATGGGTGGAAAGATCTCGGACCGCAGTAGAATCTCTTAGGTGTCGGCGTTCTCCGGTGTGGTCCATCCATGCCAAACGCGGCTGATCATGGTCCGTCCTCTCGGATCGGCTTGTCGGGTTTCATGGCCAGCACAATGTGAGAAGATCCGATGGGCGCCCGCACACGGCGCGCGATCCAGTGGCGCTCGAATGAGAACACGCGCCGGGCGATCCAGTTCACCGGTCGGGGCGGCACCTCGGTGTGTGCCTCCGACGGGCGCAGACGCCGCACCAGGCGCTCGGCCAGGAACAGAGGAAACAGCAGCGTCTGAAATGGCGACGAGAATCGCACATGGAGTCCGCTGGCACGGGCCAAGCTTTCGACCTCGCCGGGCCGGTAGCGGCGGAAGTGATGGTGGATCTCGTCGTGATCGGACCAGAGCCTGGGGTGCGCGGGAACCGTGAGCAACAAGAACCCCCCGGGCCGGAGCACGTCGGCGATGTCGGCCATCGCGGACCGGTCGTCTTCGATGTGCTCCAACACGTCGAACCCGGTCACGAGATCGTATGCACCCCGCGGCAGGTCGGGGTTGGGCAGAATACCCTGTACGATCGTGATGTCCTTGCGGCGCTCGAGATGTAGGAGCGCCTCGGGTGCGGTCTCGAGCGCCGTCACGCGTCCGAACCGGGTGAGGGCTTCCGCCAGCATGCCCGTTCCGGCGCCCACGTCGAGGATGGCTAGTTTTGGGCTCATCCCAGCCAGCTCCCTGTCGAGTAGCGCGAGAATGATGCTCTTCCGCGCCTGAAACCACCAATGGGTCTCTTCGGTGTCGGCGAGGCTGTCGTAGAGGTCTGAGCGCATTTTAGCGAGGCTGATGGAGCACTGTGCCGGATCGCACAACCTCCATGCCGTGCGGGGCGTACACAAGGCGTAGCGCCATTCTCGTACCTGGAGCCATCCCGTAGATTCTAGTCGCCGCGCAGCACGTCAGCCGGACCGGAGCGGCTCGCTCGTCGGCTGGGGAAGTAGGCGGCCAGCACGCCGACCACACAGAGAACCACGGCGACAGCGCCGAGGGCCAACGGGCTCGTCGGGTCGAGTTGGTAGAGCCGGCTACCCAGGATGCGCGTCAGAGCGATGGTGCCGCCAACGCCCAAGAGCAAGCCGATGCCGACCAACTCGAGGGAGTCCCTCATGAGCTGCCAAAGAACCGAGCCTTCCTCCGCGCCGACCGCGAGCCGAACGCTGATCTCGGCGCTCCGGTGGCTGACCGCGAACGACGTCACGCCATAGATCCCGATCGCACCAAGCAGAACGGCCAGCGCCCCGAAGATCGCCAGGAGCTGTGCGAGCATCCGTGGTTGCGACACCGAGTCCTCCAGCAACTCCTCCAGGGGTCGCACCGAAGAGATCGGCACTTCAGAATCCACCGCCCGAATCACCTCCCGGAGTTTCCCCGTGAGCAGACGAGGGTCGCCCATCGTGCGTACGGCGAGAGCCATGCTGGCCACCGGATTCTGAGTGAGGGGCCGGTACACCCTGTCTCGGACCTCTCCATCGACGGATTGGTCTTTAGTGTCGGCCACCACGCCGACGATCGTGCTCCACGCTCCGATCCGGTCTGAGGCGGATCGAATGTGCCGGCCGAGAGGCTCCTCATCCTGGAAATACCGCCGCGCGAAGCTGCGGCTGACCACGGCCACCCGTTCGGTGCTCGACCGGTCTCGCTCGGTGAACACACGCCCTGCTCCAACCGGGATTGCGAGTGCCTCGAAGTAGTCTGGGGTGATGATGTGCCACTCCACCGGTGAGGCGACGGATTCGAGCGGGGGGCCCCGCTCGATCTCGAGGCTCCGCACGGTCCGCCGCGCCTCTTCGAAAGGCAGAACCTCCACTGCTGCCGCCAACGCCACCCCACGCGTGAGTCTTACATCGCGCAGGATGCGATCCCAATAATCGCGGAGCTCTCGAGGGCTCGAGTATTGGCCCTCAGCCGGAGAGAGCCGCATGGTGAGGACTCCGGTCGCGTCGAAGCCGGGATCGACGCGAGTCAGGCGCCAGAAGTTCTGGATCATGAGCGCGGCACCGGTAACCAGGATCAGCGCCAAGGCGACCTCGGCGATCAGGATGATGCTCAGGACGCCTTTGGCCCCACCGCTCTCCGAGCCGGTGCCCTTTCCTTTGGCGTCCATCGTTTCGCGAACGATTACGTTCGACGACTGAAGGGCCGGGGCGAGCCCGAAGACAATGCCAGCCAGCACCGAGACGAACAGCGTGAAGACGAGCACTTCCCGCCCGACACCGATGTCCTGAATGCCGGGGAGATCCGCGGGTAGCGCAGAACCGAGGAGTTCGGTGCTCCAGAAGGCGAGTAGCAGGCCCAGGCCGCCGCCGACTGAAGCGAGGCACACGCTCTCGGTGAGCAACTGCCGGACGACCCGGCCCCGAGGTGCTCCCAGTGCCGTCCGCACGGCGATCTCCTTCCGGCGTACCGCGGCCCGGCTGAGAAGCAGATTCGCGACGTTGGCGCATACGATGAGCAGGACGAAGCCTACGGCACCGAAGAGCACGAGCAGCGTCGTCCTCGTTTCGCCGACAAGCGCTTCGCGGATGGGTCGAACTGTGACCTGATTCCCGAACGTCGGCGAGTAGCCGGTGAATACGCGCCGGAGCTCTACGCTCACCCGTTTGAGTTCCACCAGGGCTTGCGCTGCCGTGGCACTTTCCGCCAGTCGGGCCACCAGTTGCAGATACGGCGTATTGAATTCGGCTTCATCCGATGGGTCGAGGGGATCGGGGAGCCAGAGCGCCGCCTTTCTCGAGGGAAAGTCGAAGGCCTCCGGCATGACACCCGCGATGACGCGCTGCACCCCGTCCAGCGTGATGCTGCGCCCAACCGCTTCCGGGTCTGAACCGTAGAGACGTGACCAGAGGCCATGGCTGAGTGTGACCACGGGTTCCGCCCCGGACTCGCCGTCCTCGAACATGAGGGCACGTCCATACTCGGCTTCGACCCCGAGGACGGTGAACAGATTCGCCGTGACACGGGCGCCAGAGAGTCGCTCGGGTTGGTCGGTTCCGGTCAGCGTGAATGCCCAACCCGCCCATCCGGCCACGTCGTCGATCCGGTCGAGCCTGGTCCACAGCCGCGTGAGGGTCGCCTTGGATGCGGCACCCTCCGGGTCGAGCCGGATCTCGACCAATTGTGCGGGATCGGAGAAGGGGAGCGGCCGCATGAGCACCTGGTACACGCTGCTGAACATCGCGCTGTTCACACCAATTCCGAGGGCGAGCGACGTGACGGCAACCAAGGTGAATCCCGGGTTGCGCACCAAGCCCCGAAGGGCGAACCGGACGTCGTGAAGCAGCGTTTCCATTTCTGAGACGATCTAAATAGCCGTCGGTCTCCGGGAGCCAGCCGGAGAACGGGTTAGACGTTTAGTTTCTGGCCCGACCGACCACTGCGATCTTCGTCCCATCCGGGCTCACGGCCAGTCGGGAGAAGTCGAGGCCCATCCCTTCGAGGTCGGCGATGAGTTGCCAACCCTTTGCAAGCTCGGGATTCCATTGGTAGATGCTTCCGCCGTCCGCCATGAGCAGCGTTCCGTTCGGCGTCCAAGTGTGGAAGTCACCCCCCGAGAGGGTCCTGACGAGTGGCGTCGTCTCTTTCGTGTTTGGGTCGAACTCGGTGATCCAGGCTTCGTCGTCCGAGACGCGCTGGGTGAAGCTGAACGCGTTTCTGTTCGGGATCTTGTGGAGTGAACGACCTACGTTCTCAGCCACGATCTCCACACGCGCGGTGCGCAGGTCGGCCAGACGTAGGGTGGAGGGCTCTCCGAGCACGAAGAGCAGCAGCGTATTCGGGTCGGCCCACGCGTGATACCCCACCGGCTCGAGGTCCGGCAAAACGACCTGCGGGTCCATTCCCTCCATGGTGAAGCGCCAGAGGCGCTGAGTGGAGTCGGCTTCGACGCGGATGGCCGAGAAGGCTCGATCGCCCGGTATCGGCGTGGGCGAGTATTCGCTCTCGTCGGTGCGCGTGATGCGAGTGATACGGTTGGCGCTGAGGTAGTACCGCTGGATCTCCGTCTGTCCGTCGTTCCCGTCGTCGTAGCCGGAAGTGAACAGGATCGAGCGACCGTCCGGCGTAAAGAACGGCTGATTGTCGTATGCCTCGGGCCTTCTCGTGACGTTCTTGGGATCGCCGACGAGGTAGTAGACACCGTTGAAGGTACCGAGGTCGGCAATCAGAATATCGGTCCCCGGGGGGGCCTGGGCTGCGGCCGGAGCCACCATTACTAGAACCGCCACATAGGCCGACCACGCGCCGAGGCCGTCTCTCCGCCCGCACCGAGAACGAATCGAAGCTGTATTGAACGCCACTAGGCTCATCCTATTTTCGTCGCGATCGCTTAAGCTCCCGCATAAGGTACGCTGCGGAACGCGCAGGGCGAATACTGCATGATCCGGACCAGGGATTACACCCGTCCTTGGGCAACCTGTCACGGCGATACTGCGTCATACACTTGTAGTAGATCGCCCACCGGGAGATGCCGTTGACCGATTCCCATGCCCTGACCGAGCTCCAACTCGCCATTCTTCACATACTCTGGAAGTGCGGAGAGGCGACCACGCAGGAGGTCCACGCCGCCATGACGGAGGTCCGTGGCCTCGCTCTCACCACCGTTGCGACTCTGCTCTCGAGACTCGAGAAGAGGGGTGTCCTGTCGCACCGCCAGGAGGGGCGCCAGTACGTCTATCGGGCGCTGGTGACCGAAAAGGAGGTGCGGCACTCCAAGGTCCGAGAGTTGACCGCGAACCTTTTCGAGGGCGATCCCTCGGCACTCGTCCGACATCTGCTCAGAGCACATGAGGTGGACCGCGACGAGTTGGAGCGTCTAGTGGACATGATTGAGGAGGCTGATCGCAATGGTGGCTGAACTCTTCATGTTCGGCACACCGGGACGCCGTTGGTCAGGAGGGTGCGGCGGATCCTTGCACCTGCTACGGAGCGGCCGCGTGGGGGGCGAGTACGAGTCCTGGCGCTCCTTGTATTGCTCCTCGGAGCCACGGCCTTCGTTCCCAGCGTACCGCTGTCGGCCCCAAGCAGAGTTCGCGTGGTCGGGCTCGAAGGCGCTGGTGTGATGGCCGCCCGCCTCGGAACGCGAGAAGGGGAGCTACCTTCCGGACGGCACACCGTGTTCATTCGCGCCGTGCGAGCGGAGGTCGGCGCGCCCTAGCGTCCACAGCCAGGCCGTCCTCGGCTTGGTTGTTCACCGCAGCACCCTATATTCTTCTCGTTCACAGTCTCCCGTCCCGCTAGGGAGATTGGACACACACTGCACCAACCTCTGGGAGCGTCCCCCTTCGACGTGACGAACAGTTGTCTGTCATCGAGCCCGCGATGGAGCGGGTAGGGCTTTCCGCGGCTCTGAGCCGCGTGGTCTCCGTGTCGGTGCCCGGCCCGGAAGTGTCACCCTCGACCTTCCTCAGGGCGGCCGAGGGAGAGGCGCGCGGGTTTTGGGCGCGTGGCGAGCAGTGGGTCGCTCACATGGGAGTCGCGGCCGAGGTGATGGCTACGCCCAGCACCTCTGGCGTGGGCGGGCGTTTCCAATCCGTGCGTTCGGGAGCCAACGAGTTGCTCGGGCCGGCCGCCCCGGGGGAAGGCGGACCGCGGCTCTATGGCGGCTTTGCGTTCCGTGGTGATCATCGACAGGCCGGCTTCTGGGCAGGCTTTCCGACGGCGCTGTTCCACCTTCCGTCCATCGAGGCTTTGGGCGGGGATGGCCGCGTAACTCTGAGAGCTCATGCCCAATCCGGGGTGGGCGACGACCCGTCCCAGCTCGAAGGGGAGCTTCATGAGCGACTCGATCGGTTCGCTCGGACTCTCTCTCACGCCCCCGACCGAGAACCGACCGGTGAGCGGGCCATCGCCATCGATCGCAGTGACTCGGATCGATCCGTGTGGGAGGAGGCCATAGCGGCGAGTCTAGCCGCTATCCGTGAGGCGTCGGTGTCGAAGGTCGTACTCGCGCGTACGCTCGACCTGAAAGCCAACGGACCCCTGCGGCCCGTCGAGGTGCTGGAGCACCTTTGGGACCGAAACCGCCGCACGCACGTATTCCTGTTCGAGCCCCGGCCGGGTGCCGCACTCCTCGGGGCGGCCCCAGAGACCATCGCGACGTTGCGGAATGGTGCGTTCCAGGCCACCGCGGTGGCCGGATCCATCGGCGTTGGGACGACCCCCGAAGAGCGTGGAGTCCTGGCCGAGGGCCTGCTGTCCAGCGTCAAGGATCGAGAGGAGCATCGGATCGCCCTCGATGACATGGTGACCCGCCTGCGGTCCATCGCCGACGACGTCGAGGCTCAGGCAGACCCTCACGTACTGACGCTCTCGAGGATCCAACATCTCGAATCCGAGATCAAAGCCCGGATTCCCCAGGGGATCGGAGTGCTCGACATTCTCGAGGCGCTCCACCCTACTCCGGCGGTCTGTGGATTGCCCCGTGATGCGGCCTTGCGGTTTCTGAGCCTCCAGGAGCCGTTCGAGCGCGGTTGGTATGCCGGCCCGGTCGGATGGTTCGATGCGGCGGGCGACGGCGTGTTTGCGCCGGCTCTACGGTGTGCGGTCGTACGCGACAGGCAGTGGCGATTGTTCGCGGGTGCGGGTATCGTCGCAGGCTCCGAGGCGGCCCTCGAGTGGGAGGAGACCGGCATCAAATTCGAGCCCGTGCTGCGAGCCCTCGAGGCCAGCGGGGCCAGCCTGTGACGCCTGGTGGAGCCAACACGCAGTGGGCCCGCGCCTTCGCTCAGGAGCTGGCGGCCTGTGGAGTCCGCCACGTCTGCATCGCCCCAGGGTCTCGCTCGACGCCCCTGGTCATGGCCGTAGCCCGAGACGACCGCTTCGAGCGTTTCGTGCACCTCGACGAGCGGTCCGCAGGGTACTTTGCGCTGGGCATTGGACGCGCCACGGGTATGCCCGCCGCGGTCATCACCACGTCGGGTACGGCGGCCGCGAACCTGCACCCCGCGGTTATCGAGGCCTTTCATGCCGAAGTTCCGCTCATCGTGCTGACCGCCGACCGACCGCATCGCCTTCGATCGGCAGACGCCAACCAGGCCATCGAGCAAATCAGGCTGTTCGGAACCCATGTTCGCGAGTTCCACGAGGTGGCGCCTCCCAGCGCCGATGAGCCCGCGCTGCGGCACCTCCGCACGCTAGCCGCTCGCGCTGTGAGCGTGGCCGCCGGTCCGCCGGCCGGTCCCGTACATCTGAACTTTCCGTTCGACAAGCCGCTCGAGCCCGTGCGCGGTGCGGATGGGGAGCCTCCTGAGGGGCGTCCCGTCACGCAGGAACCCGGTGGATGGCGGGAAGAGGATCCGTACGTGCGGGTTGTACGGGGGTCGCCGTCGGTGCCGGCCGAGGCTGTAGAGCACGTCGCACGGTTGTTCCGTAGCCGCCGCAACGGAATCATCGTGGTGGGTGCGAACGCGACGCCGCAAGAGACGGGGAGGGCGGCGGGGCGTCTGTCGGCGGCGACGGGGTTCCCGCTCTTGGCGGACCCCCTGTCTGGTGCGCGCTTCGGGGGTGCCGGCAGGAACGTGATCGGCGGCTACGACCTTTTTCTGCGGGACCCCGAGATCCGCAAGCGCATGCGGCCGGACCTGATTCTGCGTGTGGGAGCCACCCCAACGTCGGCGTCGCTCACCAGCCTCCTGGAAGAGAGCACCGAAGCCCGCCAGATCGTGATCGATCCGGGGGGGCGCTGGAAGGACCATCTTTCGGTGGCAAGCGAGTACGTGGAGGCCGACGCGGCCGAGTTTTTCCAGGCCGTGAGCGGTCGTCTCAGCAACACGATCGCCTCGGATTCCTGGCGAAAAGGATGGGCGCGCGTGGAAGAGGTCACCCAAGCCGAGGTCCGGGCGTCGCTTTCCGCCGGCTTGTTCGAGGGAGTGGTCGTGGCGGAGGCAGTGGCCGGCGTTTCCGCGCGGGCGAATCTCTTCATCTCCAACAGTATGCCGGTCAGGGACCTGGATGCGTTCGTCGCCCCCACCGACGAGATGGTCCACGTCTACGGCAACCGAGGTGCGAGTGGGATCGACGGCATCGTGTCCAGCTCCCTCGGGGTGCAGGTGGGGACAGGCAGGAAGACCGTCGCGGTGCTGGGCGACATCGCGATGTACCACGACATGAATGGGCTGCTCGCGGCGGCGAAATACGGCCTCGACGTCTGCTTCGTCGTGATTCACAATGACGGAGGTGGGATTTTTCAGACGTTACCTATCCGCGAGCACGAGCCGGAATTCACGTCCTACTTCCTGACACCGCATGGGATCAACTTCCGTGGCGTCGCCCAACTGTACGGGATTCGGTACTGGCGTGTGACGAGCACACAGGATCTGAGAGAATCCCTGGAGGATGCCATGAACGCGGAAGGCCCGGCGATTCTGGAGGTCCCGCTTGATCGCGAGACGAGCCACAAGCGCCGCCAGGAGGTGGTGGCGGCGGTGACGACAGCCGTGAAAGACGAGCTTGGAAAGGGAGTATTGGCATGACCCAGCCGGATTGGCAGGTGGTGAAGGACTTCGAGGACATCACCTACCATAAGTGCAACGGAGTCGCACGAATCGCGTTCGATCGCCCGGAGGTTCGAAACGCGTTTCGTCCCGAGACGCTCTTCGAACTCCTGGAGGCTTTCCGAGACGCGGGAGAGGACACGTCCATCGGCGTCGTGCTGTTTACCGGAAACGGACCCGCCGAGGACGGGAAGTACGCCTTTTGCTCCGGGGGTGATCAGCGGGTGCGAGGCGAGGCCGGGTACGTCGGGAGTGATGGTGTGCCACGCCTGAACGTATTGGAGCTGCAGCGCTACATCCGGACCATGCCGAAGCCCGTGATCGCTCTGGTGGCCGGTTACGCGATCGGGGGTGGTCACGTGCTGCATCTCGTGTGTGACCTGACCATTGCGGCGGACAACGCTGTGTTCGGCCAGACCGGGCCTATTGTCGGCAGTTTCGATGCCGGATTCGGATCATCGTACCTGGCGCGGATCGTCGGTCAGAAGAAGGCCAGGGAGATCTGGTATCTCTGCCGCCGGTACGACGCGGTCGAGGCACGCGACATGGGAATGGTGAACAAGGTCGTGCCGGTGGACGAGTTGGAGGCCGAAGGCTGGCAGTGGGGCCAGGAGATCATGGACAAGAGCCCCTTGGCAATCCGGTGCCTGAAGGCGGCGTTCAACGCGGACGTGGATGGGCAAGCCGGCCTGCAGGAGCTGGCGGGCAACGCCACGCTGCTCTTCTACATGACGGAGCAGGGGCAAGAGGGTAGGAACGCCTTCCTCGAGAAGCGGCCCCCGGATTTTCGAAAATACCCCTGGCTGCCGTAGAACGCTGATGGAGGAGGGCTCGTCGGACCGCGAGAAGCCGGGGCGGCTTTCGGCCTGGATCTTGGCCATTCGGCCCAAGACGCTGAGTGCCGCCGCCGCACCGGTGCTGGTGGGTACCGGATTCGCCGCGGGTCGCGGAGTCTTGATGGTCCTGCCCGCCACGGCCGCCCTGGTCGGCGCCCTCCTCATCCAGATCGCCACCAACCTCGCCAACGACTACTACGACTTCCGGCGCGGTGGCGACACCGGGCAGCGTGTGGGTCCCGTGCGAGTGACTCAAGCCGGCCTCATCGACCCCTCCTCGGTGCGCAACGGGATGTTCGTTACGCTCGGGCTGGCCCTCGCCGTGGGGGTCTATCTGGTCTGGATCGGTGGCTGGCCGGTTGCCGTAATCGGCCTGGCCTCGCTCGTCTGTGCCGTGGCCTATACAGGGGGGCCGTTTCCTCTCGCTTATCATGGCCTCGGCGACGTGTTCGTGTTCGTGTTCTTCGGGCTCGTGGCCGTGGGTGGCACGTACTGGGTACAGGCGCTCGAGCTTCCGGCCGATCTACTTCTGGCCGGAGCCGGAGTGGGGGCTCTCAACACGGCGATCCTCGTGGCCAACAACCTCCGTGACATCGAAAGTGATGCGGCTGTGGGCAAGCGGACGCTCGCCGTGCGTATCGGTCGCAGGGGTAGCCGCATCCAATACGTCGCGCTTGTTGCCGGCGCCTTCGTGGTCCCTCCGCTTGGGGTAGCCCTTGCCGGCTGGCCTCGGACGGCCCTCCTGGCGCTCGCTTCCGGC
Source organism: Longimicrobiales bacterium (assembly GCA_048061375.1). Lineage (GTDB taxonomy): Bacteria > Gemmatimonadota > Gemmatimonadetes > Longimicrobiales > Gaopeijiaceae > JACZXQ01. The sequence goes on from JBGMRK010000061.1 coordinate 10,182, forward strand.
GTGTACGTGATCGGGCCGATGTCTCGGATCATGACTACAGACGAGCCCAGCGAGCTTATCCCGGCTCTCGGCGGTACCGCACGCCTGGTGGCGGCGTACGGCGCGCTCTTGGCGCTGGGACTCGTGATGGGGGCCTGAGCGGTCCGTGGTGGATGTCCTGCGGGAGGCCGCGCTCGATAGCCCCGGGGCGGAGAGCCTCGACGACGGTGGAAGACAGTGGACATTCGCCGAGCTCGACGCGGCGGCGAGCAGGATGGCTCGGAGGTTGGCGCCTCTGGGGGCAGGACCCGGGGCCACGCTCGCTCTCGTGGCCCATCCGGGCCCGCTGGCCGTGCAGGCGGTGTTCGCGGCCTCGCGCCTCGGTGCGACCGTGGCGCCTCTCAATGTCGGGCTGAGGCCACCCGAGTTCGAGGCCGCGTTCGACGCGCTCGGGCCCGACATGATCCTCGCCACGCGGCGGGCACGGGACGCGGCGGGCCTCGATCCGGTCTGGGTGACCCCGTTGGATGATTTGCCCAAGCCCGAGGGCGAGGGAGGAGGAGAGGGAGGCGATAGGGCGTCGCCCGAGCCGTTCGCCATTCTTTGGACGTCGGGTACGGAGGGGCGGCCTCATGGAGTGTGCCTCTCTTCCCGGGCGTTCGAGGCGGTCGGCGCGGCCAGCCGGACCGCCTTGCAGAGCGGCCCGGGCGCACGCTGGTACGCGTCGCTGTCCCTGGGGCACGTGGGAGGCTTGGCGACGGTACTCCGGTCAATCGGTCATCGCGCGACACTCGTGACCAGGGGACGGTTCGACGCGAAGGAATTGGCGAGCCTCGTCGATCGGGGCTCGGTCACGCATGCCTCGCTCGTCCCCACCATGCTCGAGCGTCTTCTCGGCGCGCGCGAGGGTCGTGCCGCTCCGCCTTCCTTGAAATGCCTTCTGGTAGGAGGCGCGCACGCCCCGTCCTCGTTGGTCGCACGGGCTTTGGAGTTGGGCTACCCGTTGGCGCTCACGTACGGTATGACCGAGACGACGTCGCAAGTCGCGACGGCTCCACCTTCGCTGGTTCGCCAAAAGCCCGGCACGGTGGGCCGTCCGCTCGGAGGGGTCGAGGTCCGCCTGACCGAGGGGAGCGAGATACACGTGCGTGGACCCACCGTGGCGGTGGGCTATATCGGTGATCCCTCGCCCCTGGTGGACGAGCAAGGATGGTACGCTACCGGTGATTTGGGCCGCATGGACGAGGACGGCCACCTGTGGATTACAGGGCGGTGTTCCGGCCGGCTCGTCACGGGCGGTGTAAACGTGGATCCGGTCGAGGTCGAAGAAGCACTCCGGCGGGTTGCGGGGGTGGCCGATGCCTGCGTTGTCGGACTCGACGACGCGGAGTGGGGGGATCTCGTGTCTGCTCTGATCGTGCCGGACCAGATGGCTCCGCCCGATATCACAGATGTGAAAAACCGGCTCGAGGCGTGGCTCTCGCCCCCCAAGATTCCGCGCCTGATACGCATTGCTGCGGAACTGCCACGACAGTTGAACGGCAAGGTGGACCGGCTTGCGGTCCGCACTCTTCTCAAAGGGCAGCGGTAGGCCCGTGGTCGCGCCGGTTTTGGGGGTGGCGGGAACGGGCCGGCCAAGACACCTTGCTCACCTTCCGGCACCGGCCCGCGACGAACAGCGAACCCGAACCGCCCCATGGACCTGATGGACCTGATCGAGGAATTCACCTGGAGAGAAATGCTCCAGGACGTGACCGAAGGCACGGCGGACGCACTCGCGGCCGGCCCGGTCAGCGGATACATCGGCTTCGACCCCACGGCCAGCAGCCTGCACGTGGGCAACCTGATGCCGATCATGGGACTCGTCCACCTCCAGCGGGCGGGGCACACTCCGATCATCCTGACCGGTGGCGGTACGGGTCTCATTGGCGACCCTTCGGGTAAGGCCGACGAGCGGCAGTTGCTCACGAAGGAAGACGCGGCCGAGAACTCGGCCGCGATAAGGGCGCAGCTCGAACACTTCCTGGACTTCGACGCGTCGAGTAATCCCGCGGTGACGATGAACAACCTCGACTGGTTGAGTGAGCTTTCCATGGTGGACTTCCTCAGGGATGTCGGAAAGCATTTCTCGGTCAACGCGATGATGGGCAAGGAGTCGGTTCGGCGCCGTCTGGAGGGGGATGACTCAGGAATTACCTTCACGGAATTCGCCTACATGCTCCTTCAGGCGTACGACTTCGTGGAGTTGAATCGGAGGGTGGGATGCACCCTCCAGATGGGCGGGAGCGACCAGTGGGGCAACATCACTGCGGGGATCGATCTTCTTCGCCGGATGCGGGGCGAAAGGGCCTACGGCATTACGTTTCCTCTCGTCACGGGTCCGGGGGGAGAGAAATTCGGCAAGACGGCGGCGGGCGCCGTCTGGCTCGATCCTGAGCGCACTTCCCCGTACCGCTTCTACCAGTTCTGGATCAATACGGGGGATGACGAGGTCATCCGTTATCTGAAGTTCTCCACGCTACTCGCCCGCGACGAGATCTCCGAGTTGGAGGACTCCCTCGAGTCGAATCCCCAGGAACGAGCGGCGCAGCGGGCGCTCGCCGAGCACGTGACCCGGGCAGTCCACGGCGAGAGCGGTGTGCACAAGGCCGCTCAGGCCACGAGCGCGCTCTTTGGAGGAGACAT
>JBGMRK010000062.1:0-4574 GCA_048061375.1 Longimicrobiales bacterium
CAGGCGGCCGATGGGCTCCAAACCCTGCGCCTCTGCCCAAGCGGCGTCGGCGAGGACCGCACTCGCGGATCCGTCGCCGATGCCGCTTGCATTACCGGCAGTCACAAGCCCGTCTTTCTTGAAGTACGGCCTGAGTCTGCCCAGGCTCTCCATCGAAGCGTCCGTCCGAATGTGTTCGTCGGCCGCGTACTCGACGTCACCCTTCCGAGTCCTCACCGTAACCGGAGTAATCTCTGCATCGAACCGGCCCTCGGCCCATGCCGCCGCCGCACGCTGTTGGCTGCGCAGAGCCACCTCATCGGTCTCCTCACGGGTAACCTCGTACCGCTCGGCGAGTTCCTCGGCGGTCTGAGCCATGGTTAGTCCACAGTTCGAGTCGAGCAGCGACTCCCAGAGGAGGTCCTCGAAGAACCCGCCGGCCTCCCCGAGACGCATCTTGCCCCAACGGGCGCCGCGAACGACGTGAGGGGCCTGGCTCATGGACTCGGTGCCGCCGGCGAGCACCGCGTTGGCCTCGCCCAGCAAGATCTCCTGGGCACCACTCACGAGCGCCTGGAATCCCGAACCGCAAAGGCGGTTTACCGTGAGAGCCGGTACCTCCTGCGGAAGCCCCACACCGAGGCCCACGTGTCTTGCCAGGTAAATGGCCTCTGACGACGTCTGCAGTGCGTTACCGTAGATGACATGATCGATCTGGGTGGCCTCGACGCCGGACGCTTCCAGCGCCGCCTTGCCCGAGACGATCCCGAGATCCGTCGCCGTGAAGTCCTTGAGCGTGCCACCGAAGGTCCCGAATCCGGTACGCTTGCCCGAGAGGATGACCACATCCCCGGCTTGTTGTTGCGTTCCCATTTTTCTAAACGAACTCCTCTTCTGGCGCGTCCTCGGTCAGGTACTGCGCGAAAGCCTGTTTGTTCGACGCCCGCATGTAGGCCTCGTTGCCATCGATCACTCCCGCCATCAGATGCTCGAGGATCGCCTGGTCCATGAGCTGCATCCCGTCCTTCTTTCCGGTCTGTATGATCGACGGAATCTGATGAACTTTGTTCTCGCGAATGAGATTCGAGATCGCGTTCGTGCCAAGCATGATCTCCCACGCCGCTATCCGGCCACCCCCACCCTTCTTCTTGAGTAACACCTGCGAGATCACGCCCTTCAGCGACTCCGCCAGCATCGCGCGGATCTGCTCCTGCTGATCCGCGGGAAAAACGTCGATAATGCGGTCGACCGTCTTGGGGGCCGAACTGGTGTGCAGCGTCCCGAACACCAAGTGCCCCGTTTCCGCAGCGGTGATGCCAAGCTCGATCGTCTCCTGGTCACGCATTTCACCGACGAGGATGACGTCGGGGTCCTCACGGAGGGCCGCCCTAAGGGCGTTCGCGAAGCTCTTGGTGTTGGTGCCGACTTCTCGCTGGTTGACCAGGCACTTCTTGTTCGCATGCGTGAATTCGATCGGGTCCTCAATCGTCAGGATGTGGTCTGCCCTGGTGTTGTTGATCAGGTCGACCATGGCCGCCAATGTGGTGCTCTTGCCGGATCCCGTGGGGCCGGTCACGAGGACGAGGCCTTTGGTGAGCATGCACATCTTGCGAATGACGTCCGGAAGACCCAGGTCGTCTGCCGTGAGGATGTCGGTAGGTATCGTCCGAAGGACAGCCGCCATTCCCTTGCGCTGCAGAAACACGTTGACGCGGAAGCGGGACACCCCCGGAATCTCGTATGCGAAATCGAAATCCTGGCGATCGAGGAACCGCATCCGCCATTCCTCTTTCATGATGCCGAAGATGAGCTTCTCGGTGTCCTCCTCAGTCAGCTCACGGAACTTGATGCGCTGCATGTGCCCGTGAACGCGCATGACGGGCACGGAGCCCGTTGTCAGATGGAGGTCCGAGCCCCCCTGCTCCACCATGACCTTCAGGAATTGATCGATCTGGGCCATCGTGTATTCCTATCGTTCGTTTCGCGGTTCGACTGTCACTTCGTCCGGGGTCCCTCGCGGGTCATCCACTCACCGGATCCAAGGTCCACTCCAGGTGATCACCCTCTTCCGCTCTGATGGTCAGGACCCATCGGATGCCCGCCTCGTAGGCGATCCTGCGATCCTTGTCCGTCGGCCAAAGCACGAAGGCCACGGCAGCGATGTCGAGAGCGGGCGTGATCCAGTCCTCTGGATCGCTGGGCAGATCCACGGTGACGACGTCGAAGTGGAACGCCCTGATTCCGTCGAGTTCCTCACCCCACCTGGACTCGTCCTCGGGCAACTCGATGGAGAACGCCTCCTGGGCCGCCGCGCTCTCAGGATCCGTGACGTAGATGCTCCTCCACGACGCGTCCAGCATCAGGGTAGGAAGGTGGGGTAGGATCTCGTGGCCCAACTCGAGCGGATCGGTGGCCACGATGAACCGTGCCGAGCCCGAGCGCGCCAACATACGAATCTCAGACATGATCCCGGGCGCCGGCGGTGGGAACCGCTGCTGGAGGATCGCCTTCTCATGAACCGGCCGGAACAGGTACTCAGCCCCGCTCTCATCGGCCAGGTACTGGACGTCGATCGGCGTCACCATACCCGATCTGTTCACGTGACCGGTGTAGCTGGCACGTCGCCCATCACCCACCTCCTCCGAGGGAGCCGGAGCCACCAGGTCGTCGAGCTCCTCGCGCCAGAGGCCCTCGAGGGGACGGCGCCGGATCTTCCCGGCGTCGTCGAACCACCCCCAGGCCCGGTGTCCACGCGTGGAGATTCCGAAGCGGCTCGAGGTCGCATCCAAAGCGAGGCCGAACACCTCGGTGAGCGACGCAGGCATGGGCCGATCACCTTCCTCCTGGGCGGCCGCACGGGCGTACACCTGACGGATGAGTTCGCGGATCTTGTTGGGTGATGCCAGCGCCAACTCGATGTTGAGATCCGTGCGCGCCTGGAGCGAGTCGGCCGCTTCGGTCTTGATCGGCGAATCGACCACCACGGTGAGCGTGTCCTCAGTACGCATGATCGGCAGCGTGAGGTGGGCCAGCGCCCACTCCGGGGACACCAGCGCGGCGGCCTCCGGGTCGATCGAGTCGGCGTCAGGAAACACGTACGGCAAGTCGAACTGGGAAGCGAGCCCCCACTCCAACTCATCCTGCGACACGAAGCCCATGGCCAGCAGCGCCTCGCCGAAGTAGCCCCCCGTCTCCTGCTGATGCTCCAGGGCCTTCGCTACATCCTCCTCGGTGATCCGGCCGAAACTCATAAGGATCTGACCGATCGTTCGTCGTTCAGCCATCGTCGAAATCATCCTGTCGTGTTGAAGCGGCCCGGCTCTCCCGAGTCCGCGTTGCGCCGCCTAAGCGGGCTGGGTCGAACGCATCGTCGCGTCGAGGTTGTCACAAATCCACTCCCCGACTTGTTGGGTGGAGCACCCGCCACCCAGGTCGGCAGTGGTCTGACCTTCTCTGATGGAGAGCGCAACCGCCATCTCCACCGCCCCTGCCGCCGCCCCGAATCCGAAATGCTCGAGCAACAACCCCGCGCACCGGATCGCTCCGATGGGATTCGCTTTGCCCGTTCCGGCGATGTCCGGGGCCGAGCCGTGCACGGGCTCGAAGAGGGCGTGACGTCCCGGATGTATGTTGGCCGAAGGCGCCAGGCCGAGGCCTCCGGTCAACTCTGCGGCGAGATCACTGATAATGTCGCCGAATAGATTGGAGGTCACGAGGACAGAGTACCGCTCGGGCCTGCGGACCAGATCCATCGCCATTGCGTCAACATACATAGTGTTCCGGGCGACTCCCGGATAGTCCTGGGCAACGGTGTCGAAGACCCGCCGCCACAGCGCCCCTTCGAACGGCATCGCGTTCGCCTTGTCCACAAGGGTCACTGATGGACGTCCCCGATCCGCGGCGAACTTGAACGCGGCCCGCACAATGCGCTCGACTCCGCGGTGGGTGTTGACACTCTCCTGGATCGCGACCTCTTCCGCCGTCCCTTCGCGGAACACGCCGCCCAGGTTCAGATAGAGTCCCTCGGTGTTCTCCCGAAAGATGTCCAGGTGAATACCGTCGGCCGGCACGTCCCTCAAGGGGCACAGCGATGGATCGGGTAGCACACACGGCCGGTAATTGATGTAGAGGTCCAACTTGAAGCGAAAGCCGAGCAGAATATCGCGTACGTAAGTTTCATCCTTCACGCGCGGATCGCCCAGCGCCCCCAGCAGAATCGCATCACGGTCCTCCGCCAGAGTGCGGAATTCGGCATCTGTTATCGTGACACCGTCCCGCAGATACCGCTCTGCTCCCAGGTCCCACTGGTCCAGGTCGAGGTCGAGGCCGAATAGAACGACGGCCCTCTCGAGCACCCGTGTGGCTTCACGGGACACTTCGATCCCGATGCCGTCACCGGGAATGACTGCAACACTCGGCATTCACCGCTCTGGGCTTGAGTGGAAGGCGATACCGCGCCATTCGAGTCGGTAGGCCAACGAGAAAGCTACAGAGATACCGCAAAGGGATGCGTCAGAATGGCGGCCGTCAGTCGCCGGACTGGTCCGCCCCTACGACGATCACTCCCCGAGCCGACTCTCCTTGGCCGTGGCTGA
>JBGMRK010000062.1:4674-10959 GCA_048061375.1 Longimicrobiales bacterium
GCCGTCATCAGAGGGCTCGGGCCCGCTTTCCTTTGTGTCGGCTGGCGGCTCCGCCACGACATCGTCGACCTCAGCAAGGCTGAACGCCCCTACCGGGTCGACGGCAACATCGGCGTCGGCCTCGGATTCCTCGTAAAGTACCGGCCCCTCGAAGTCGATCTTCGACGGATTGAGGCTCACGTCGGCGGCGGCAAAATCCCGAAAGAGGCCGGTATTGGGATTGCCGGTTTGCAGCTCCTCTCGAATCTCGCGGCGCGCCACGTCCGACTCGAGGAAGAGGTAGTCGCCCTCGCCAGCGAGCAGCCTCAGTAACGCGTCCTCGTAGTCGCCATTCATCTCCACGCCTATCACATCGCGGTGAGAGCGGTACGGCACGAGGTTTTGGTAGATCTCGGCGACCGTGAACGGCTCGACGAGATAGTCCGGACGGACCTCCCTGATCTCATGCACGAGAGCGCGGTGGAAACGGCGGAGAACTTCGTTGGTGTCCGGTGTCATCGGTCAGCTCGGATCGTCTTCGAGGGTGACAAGGCCGGCCTTGATCGCTGCGATCAGAAAGCCTTCGGGATCCTGGAACGGAATCTCGAGACCCGACTGTTCATGCCATCGTTCCGCCAGCCGCCGCATGTAATGAGCGAGCGTCTCGTGTGAAAATCCCGCGTGGTCTCGCATTTGCCGCAGAATCTCGTGCCACGTCCCCCTGAATAGATACCCGTCAGCCATGCGAAGCTGGTGGGTCGTCGTGTCGCCGGTACCACTTCGCTCGAACAACTCAAGCTGGCTGGGATCGTAGAGCACCTGCCCGTCGCTGCCGTTGACCCGCGTTTCCACCTCGGCGAGCAGTCTGTCGATGGGATCGTGCAGGGCCTCGAGTTCGCTGAGGCGTGCCTCCCACGGAGTGAGTCTGGCGTCGCCCGTCTCCATCTGCCACAAGGCCCGCTTCAGCTCGATCAAACGCCATACGGCCAGCGAGTCCCAATGTTCCGGCGGCGGTACTCGCTCAAACTCGCGAAGGGATCCCTCCCAGTCGCCCCGATCATACAGAAGGTGCCCGAGATACGTGCGAGCCTCGTGCAGATCCGGATCGAGGCGTAGCGCCCTACGAATCTGGCGGCCCGCTCCGACCTCGTCACCGAGTCGATGCAGGGAGTAGCCCAGCGAAGCTGCCGCCTCGGCACTCTCGGGGCGAGCCGCAGCCGCCTTGGCGAATACGTCGCGACTCTCGGCGTACAGGTCCTCGCGGTAGAGGGCTCGGCCCATGGTCAGCATGAGTTCGACGTCGTCCTCGAATCCCATCTCGGCCACCCTACCGAACAGGCTCAGTGCCTCGGCTTTTCGGCCGAACCTGAGAAGGGATTCGCCCAGCCCGACGAGGGCGTCCTCGTGGGCAGGATCGAGCACGAGGGCACGGTCGAACGCCCGCCGAGCCCATGCGTACTCCTCGCGAGCCAGGCGTGCGTAGCCCATGCCCACGTAAAGCTCCACGGCGTTGGGATACAGCGAGAGGCCCTCCTTGAGCATCGCGAGGGCCCCATCGTAGTCACCGTCGTTGTAAAGCTGATGTGCTTGTTCGTCGTATTCCTCTGAACTGAGGAACCGCTCTGGCATATTCGCCGCTCCTTGGAGCATGGTCGCGGTGGACTGCGAAAAGGTAACGTGCGAGTCGTCCACCCACCACCCTGTTTTTCACCACCCCACCGCCCTCGACGAGGTCTCCGCAGTGGATGGACTCAGGCTTTTGCGTATCTCACGCCGCACGCCGAACAGATGAGGTCCCGACCGACACGTTGAAGTCGCCGACCTCCCTCATGCCGGGGACATTCCGGGTCCATCCCGGCATCAATGCGATCGCGCACCTTCTTACGTTCAGTGCGCGTGGCCGCTTTCAGAGGCAACCTGAAACGGAGCGATGAACTGAGACACTCGAAGATCACGGTCCCTGACCCATCCCCCTCGGCTTGGACGTGCAGCACTTCGAGAAAGCCGCCCATTGGCGAGGGAAGCTGCGCCCCAGCGTAATAGAGCTGGCGGAGAGTTTCCTCATCTTTGACGGGAAGAGTGCCCTCTCCCAACGGACCAAATTTGTGTGTGTCGGAGCTTTTCGCCACGGATCCTCGGACCGGAAATAGTCATGTGTGGGGGTCTCAAGCCTTGCCGGTAGCCTTCTTCGGCGCGCCGTGCGGTTCACCCGTCAGCCATTGTGAACCGCCCGAAATCGCTGCGTGGTACGGACTTAACGCCAATCCTGCGGAAAGCGTAGCAGCAAAGCTCGCGGAAGATACATCGGGTCCCGGAGACCCGCCACCCGCAGATCATCAAGCCCGGTCGATCATCCGGATTCAGAGATGGCCCGGGGAGTCATAAGTGAGGTGGAAAAGGAAGAGCGGAGGACCGTAGGCTCCCCGCCCTTTTATCGATCGTAATACTGCCCGTGGCAGGTCATGCGGCGTTTGCGTCGTCGTCGCCGCTGGATGTATGCTCGGCAGCGCTGCCCGCCAGCGCGCCCTGGGCGGGCTCGACATCCACCGGCTCTTCGGCTGGTGTTTCGGTCGGAACCACACAAGGAGCACCTCGCGAAATGGCTGGCTGGCAGAAACGCATCCCCACGGCGTGGAGTTCCTTGAGCTCGGCGTCGGCGAGATCAGGATAGCGCTCACCTATATATTCGATCGTCTCGTCCATCCACTGCGATTGGTCCTCCTGCGTAGCCTGCAGGACGCCGCAACGGTTGATATGACTGAACAGCTCGTCACGAGCCTGTGCAATAAGCTTGTCTCTCGGCACTCGTCTCTCCCCTGGGGTTTCGTGTGGAGCGGACCGTGGACCGCCCGATTTATCATTCAGCCATGAAAGATACGACAAGGAAGGCCAAGGGCCAACCGGCATCGGAAGTATCCCAAAGGGTCCACCAGCGCCTCGACGCGGTGACGCTGGAGGTGTTTCGCCACATGTTCGCGGCCCTGGCCGAAGAGATGGGAGCCGCCCTGCGACGGGCGGCCTTCTCCCCGAATATCAAAGAGCGCCGTGACTACTCCTGCGCCCTGTTTTCCGCCGATGCCGTGGCCGTCGCGCTCGGCGACCACATGCCCGTCCACCTAGGCGCCATGCCTTTGAGTGTGCGAGCGGCCATCGACGAGTTGGGGCCCTTGGCCGAGGGCGATGTGGTGTGCCTGAACGACCCATTCAGGGGCGGAACCCACCTTCCGGACATCACCCTTGTAGGCCCGGTCTACGTCGGCTCGCCCTCCCAGCTGCTCGGCTACGTCGCGTCCCGGGCCCATCATTCGGACGTAGGAGGGTCCGCCCCGGGGTCGATGCCCCTCGCAAACGAAATCTACCAGGAAGGTTTGCGGCTTCCACCCGTGCGTCTGGTCGCGGGCGGCAAGCGCAGCGACGACCTCTGGAGAACCATTCTCGCGAACGTCAGGACACCCGTGGAGCGAGCGGGCGACCTCGATGCGCAGCTCGCCGCGCTGCACGCCGGACGCGTGCGGTTGTTGGAGATCGTGGCTCGCCGGGGCATCGACGCGGTCGTCGGGGCGATGGACGACCTCATCGCCTACGCGGACCGGCTGCTGGCTGCCGGGATCGAACGGATTCCCGACGGCCGCTACGAAGCCCAGGACACCCTGGACGATGACGGCTTCGGCACTTCCGACATCGTGATCAAGGTTGCGCTCGAGGTGGCGGGCCCGCGGCTGTCCCTCGACTTCCTGGGCACGAGCCCGCAAGTACGAGGTGGAGTAAACGCCGTGGCCGCGATCACAGTGTCGGCGTCTCGTTATGTGGTCCGTTGCGTGGTGGAGGCACTCATCGACGAAGTCCTCCCCGCGGGTGGCGGCTCCATGTCAAGCGTCGAACTCCTCCTCCCGGAGGGTTCGATCGTCAACGCCAACCCGCCCGCGAGCGTCGCCGGTGGAAACGTGGAGACGAGCCAACGCATCACCGACGTTCTGTTGGGCGCTTTTCGCCGGGCCCTGCCGGACTTGGTGCCCGCGCTTTCGCAAGGGACGATGAACAACATCACGGTCGGCGGCACGGATTCACGAAGCGGGAAAACCTTCGCGTACTACGAGACGGTCGGTGGAGGCATGGGGGCGGGCCCCACCGCCGACGGCCTGTCGGGGGTGCATACCCACATGTCGAACTCGCTCAACACCCCCATTGAGGCGCTCGAGCACGCCTACCCGTTCCGGGTGACGCACTATGGGATACGTCGTGGCAGCGGCGGCGACGGGGCCCACCGCGGCGGTGACGGCCTGCGACGCGACATCGAGCTATTGACCGATGGCACCGTGACCCTACTCACCGAGCGGAGGACCCGCGGGCCCGCCGGAGCGGAAGGCGGTGAACACGGTACTCCCGGCCGGAATATCTTGATCAGGCAGGGTCTGGAGACAGAGCTTCCAGGAAAGGTGACGCTGGAAGGAGTAAAGGGCGATGTGATCAGTGTGCGATCTCCCGGAGGCGGCGGATGGGGGGAGGCTCGCTGACCATGGAGCTTCAACTCGCACTGGTCTGTGACCACGCCAAGATGTCCGACGATGGTAAGCTCGACGTGCACGGCGTCTTCAACGATCTGTTCGCTCCAGCTTTCCCCGCTCTCCAGGCTCACATGGTGCTCGTGCTCGCTGTGGAGTGGGGCCGTAGGGACACGGGCCGCTACCGCTTTCGCGTGGAACTGCTGGATCCGGAGGGCAAACCGATTATCAGTGTCGAGGGACATACCGACGTCGACTCGCGTCCGGCCGACCGGCCGCCGGCGCGCACACGCCTGATGCTCCCACTCGAACAGGTGGTATTCCCCAAGCCCGGTGCTTACCGGTTCAAGATTCAACTCAAAGGAAAGTGGCACGAGGGGCCATCGCTGCACCTCATGCCGAGTGAGACTCCGCCGGTTCCCGAAGAGGCGTGACGGTTCCAGCAGGATTCGAGCGCGTGATCACCAGCGGGGCGATTGCCCTCACGCGCTCCAGCGTCCGTGACTGGGTGGAGGCGACGCTTCATGGCGGTATGACCCTTTACGATGCCGCGCAGGAAAGCTCACAGGACACCATGGAGGGACGGGGAGTGGTGCACGTGGTACCAGCCCCGACGGGTGAAGGCCAGCGGTGGGCCGTGCGGCGATACATGCGGGGTGGCTGGCTCCGTTCGCTCGGCGACCGGTACCTGCGGGCGGGCACTCCTCGACCGTTTCAGGAGCTGGACGCGAGCGTTGCGGCGCTCCGGCGCGGCGTACCCACGCCCTCCGTGATCTGCGCGGCCGTCTATTCCTGCGGCGTCTTCTACCGCGGGGACCTGATCACGGAGTACGTTCAGGAATCTCGTGACCTCGCTTCCGTGCTGTTCGATGTCTCACTAGAAGCGTCGAGCGAAGGCATCGCCCACAGAATCGCGGCCCTTGCGGCTGCGGGACGCCTTATTAGACAGATGGCTTCAGCAGGAGTCCGGCACCCCGACGTGAACGCCAAGAACGTCCTTCTCCACGGTGACCCTGACGCGCCCGACGCCATGCTGCTCGACTTGGACCGCTGCGTGATCTCGGAGCCACGGGTAAGTGCGCCTATCATACCCATGTACCGACGGCTCGAGCGCTCATTGGTGAAATGGGAACACCGAACCGGGCGCAAAATGTCGGAGGAGGAGTGCCGGGCTCTACGAGCCGATCTGGAGGCCCACCGGTGAAGGACCGCTTCGCGACTCCCCCTCGCAGCGTGTGCATCGTGATGATGAGTGCGATCGGTGACTCGGTGCACGTGCTCCCGGTGGTGAGCGCGCTGAAACGGGCATGGCCAGACACCACTATCTCCTGGATCATCCAGCCACTGCCTTACATCCTCGTGCGGGACCATCCGGCGGTAGACGAGTACTTGCTGTTTCACCGTAGCGGCGGGGCTGCCGGCTGGGCCGGGTTCTCGCAGCTCGCCGACCAGTTGAAGGAGCGGCGCTTCGATCTCGTGCTGGCGCTCCAAGTGTACCTCAAGGCCGGCATCGTCACCGGACTGTTGTCCGCAGACGTCAAGCTCGGCTTCGATCGCGCCCGCGCTCGGGACCTCAACTGGGTCTTCACAAACGAACGTATCCCGGCTCACGACCCTCAGCACGTACAGGATCAGTACTTCGAGTTCCTCGAGTACCTTGGGGTTGATCCTGAGCCGGTCGTGTGGGGGATCCGCTTGACGGACGAGGAGCTCGCGGCGCAGTCCAGGTTCTTCGGCGAGATCGATCGACCGACCTGCGCGGTGGTGGTTGGCTCGACCGAGCAGGCGCGAAACTGGACGGCCG
>JBGMRK010000062.1:11059-12411 GCA_048061375.1 Longimicrobiales bacterium
GCCTATTACGAATTGGTGGTAGACGGCTACGCCGACTTCCCTGGTGAGGAGTATCCGGTTTCCGCTTCCCGCCGCAACGGTTTGCGGCGTATCACAGTGGACATGGTCCTGGAAAAGCTTCAGGTGGCTGTGGACAAATACGTGGATCAGAGGTGACGATGGCACAAGCATGGCTCGGGGCGGTCCTCGCCCTGGTGATATTGAACGCCGCCTGCGCGCCGGCGCCCGAGGGTCCTGATCCGGCGGTCCTGGCCGTCGTCGCTGCCCGCTCTCCAGCAGAGTTCCAGGAGGGCAAGGGGCTGTACGCCGCGTACTGCGCCACGTGCCACGGGGAGAACGGCGGCGGCTCGGTGGTGGGCCCGCCCTTGGTGCATCGCATCTACCGGCCTTCCCACCATGCCGACGCCGCCTTTTTGTTTGCGGTCAAAAACGGGGTGCGCGCTCACCACTGGCGCTTCGGGGACATGGCTCCCGTACCTGGCCTGGACGTGGCCGCGAATGGCCTCATCGTGGCCTATGTCCGCTGGCTTCAGGTAGAGAGCGGAATCGAGTAGCGCCCCCTCCGTCTTCACCTGAGTCACGGTTTCGTGCTACAATTAGCGCCTTGCTGACTCTCCTCCCCCATCGATTTCGGCGGACCGGATGCGCAAGCTCACCGCCATCATGTTCACGGACATGGTGGGTTACACCAAGCTGATGCAGGAGGACGAGCACCGGGCGAAGAGCGTCCGTGACCGTCACCGCACGGTGTTGCGCACGTCGATCGAACGGCATCACGGAGAGATCATCCAGTTCTATGGCGATGGCACGCTTAGCATCTTCGGCAGCGCGGTGGAAGGAGTCGCCGCCGCGGTGGAGATCCAGGGCAATCTCCAGCAGGTGCCACCGATTCCGGTGCGGATCGGACTGCACATCGGGGACATCATCCACGACCAGGACGGCGTTTACGGCGACGGCGTCAACGTTGCGGCCCGCATTCAAGGCAAAGCGGTTGCCGGCTCGGTCGTGATCTCCGGAAAGGTGTGCGACGAGGTCAAAAACCACCCGGAGTTTCCGGTGACCGAGCTGGGCAAATTCGAACTCAAGAATGTGAAGCAACCGATGAGGCTGTTCGCGATCGCTGCGCCGGGCCTCGAGGTACCGGACAAGAGTATCATGCATGGCTCGAAGGACACTCCCAAGCGCACGATCGCTGTGCTTCCCTTCGTAAACATGAGCGCGGATCCGGAGAACGAGCACTTCAGCGACGGGATCACGGAGGAGTTGATCAACGCTCTGACCAAGATCGAGGGGCTCCGGGTCACGGCGCGGACCTCGTCGTTCGCCTTCAAGGGGCGCAATGAGGACGTTCG
>JBGMRK010000063.1:0-7411 GCA_048061375.1 Longimicrobiales bacterium
GGTGGAACGAAATGCGCCCGTGAACGCTCGAGCCTGGAGTCCGGTCACACGTGGGGGCAACTCGACGCGGGCCGAAGCCCTCTCGATGGGAATCTCCCACTCATCCCCGGTGACGTTCCAGTAAAGCTCGTCACGCCCTTCGGTGAAGCCGCCGTCCGCGGAATCGAAGAACCGAAGGGCGTTGGGGACCGAGTAGCGGAAGTGGATCGTACGGGTGGTGTTCTGCGCGCCCGGGACCCACACCTTGAGCTTTCTGTAGTGCCGTTCCCGTGTGTCCTTGTACTCGAGCGGCCGGCCCGACTCGTCGGTGATGCTTTCGACGTCGAGGTAAAGCTTGTAATTGAAACCCTGTGCCGTGCCGTAATTCACCGGAATGAGACGGTAGACGCCGTTCCACGACCCAGAGAAGCGGAAGCGAAGGGACTCGAGCACGTCGATGCGGCCGCTTTCGGCCACCTTGACAGTGACGTCGAATGACTCGATGACGAGGCTGCGACCCTGCGCTTCCGTATCCACGGCTGCGGAAAGTAGGACGGTGAAAAAAAACACCACGCACGCCAGGAGCTTAGTGCGCATCAAGCGATCGCTGTGGGTTTCTGGTACAGTCTCCACCGCCGGTAGACCTCGCTTCCCACCGCCTCCATCACGGCTCGCATGGGTTGGTTGTCGTCGAGAATCCAAGAAGCCTCCGCCTCGATCGCTTCGATGGCCTGCGCACGCCGCGCGGCCTCATGAATGAACAACGGAAGGATGCCCCGTCTCCGGTATTCCCCCTTCACACCCAGCGCCAAAATACGCCCCCGCTTGACTTTACCTATGCCGAACACGATCCGCGCCATGGCGAGCGGAGACAGGCGGCCCGAAGGCACATGCCGGAGAATCCGATTGAGATCCGCGGCGATGAGCATGAACCCCGCCGGAATCCCGTTCACCTCGGCAATGAACGCAAAATCGGGACGAAGGATCTGCTTCAAGCCACGCGACGCGAACTCGAACTCCTCCCACGTGACGGGAACGAATCCCCAGTTCTTTTCCCACGCGTCGTTGTAGATCTCCCAGCAAAGCGCGACTTCGCTCTTGTAGCGGCTCATGTCCGCGCTCCGAAACGTGAGCCCGAGCCTGGCCCTGGTTCGCTCAGCCACGCGCTCGATCCGTTCCGGGAGCGCGAAGCCGTTGCCCAGCGGGAGCAGATAGCCGAGCAGGTCCTTCACCGGCGCCAGCCCGGCCTGCTCGAGCATTTCCTCGTAGTAGGGGGGGTTCCAGGGTGTCATGATCATGGGGTGGTGCTCGAACCCGCTGACGAGGAGTCCGCATTCGTGGTTGGTCGATGGGCTCATCGGACCCTGTAGCGCGGTCAGTCCACGATCGGCCAGCCACCGGCTCGCCGCATCGAGCAAGGCATCCGCGGCCTCCTGATCCTCCTCCAGTTCCAGGAACCCGAAGAATCCGACGGAGTCCTCGTGGAACCGGTTGTGAGCCCGATTCTCGATCGCGGCGATGCGGCCCACCGTCCGTCCGCCCCGCTCGGCCAGGAAGAGTTGAATGTCGGCGCGTCGGTAAAACGGGTTTCGTTTGGTGTCGAGCGCCTCGCGCACCATGCTCCTGAGCGGCGGCACCCACTGAGGGTATCGACTCCGGTCGTAGAGTTGCCAAGGCAGGTTGACGAAGCGACGAAGATCCCGCCTCGATACAACGGGGACGATTTTCACGGTAGGCAGACTCTTCCCCCTCCTCCGGGTGGATTCAGGACGGGTTGTCCTCGCCGAACTCGACCTGCGGCACCGCTTTCTCCACGTCCGGAATCTCGAAGAACTCCCGCTCCGCGAAATTGAACGCTTTGGCGATGAGGTTGGATGGTACCTGCTGGAGCTTGGTGTTGTAGTCCCGCACAACGGCATTGTAGTACCTGCGGGCCTGCTGGATCTGATCCTCCAACTCGGTAAGCGTCCTCTGGAGGTCCCGGAAACCTCCGGCTGCTTGAAGGTCCGGGTAGGCTTCCGAGAGCGCGAAAAGCGACTTCAGGGCGCCGGCGAGCATTCCCTCCGCCTGAGCCTTGGCGGCGGGTCCTTGGGCCGACATGGCGCTGGACCGTGCGGAGGTCACCGCTTCCAGCGTCTGCCTCTCGTGGCTAGCGTATCCCTTTACGGTTTCGACCAGGTTCGGAATCAGGTCATGGCGCCGTTTTAGCTGGACGTCGATGTCGGCCCACGCCGCCTCGGCCTGAGTTCCGAGCTTCACGAGCGAGTTGTACATCGCACCGCCCGCGACGACAATGGCCCCGAGGACCAAGAGTTCGACCATTGAACCGCCTCCTGCCGAGCGGCGAGGGGGGAAACCACACGCAGCGGATGTGCACCACGAAGAATAGTCCTAGCCTGGAGCGGCTGTAAAGGAATACGGCCCTGTCCTCACGAATCTTCTGGAATCAGGCCCCTCAAAGGGTTTACATGCGCGAACCACTTGGCCTAACTTCCCTGCTCCCGCAGGCTCCTGACCCATCGCCACGGGGTCCGGCGGTCTATCAGAATACGCGCGAAGATCGGGTATCCGAACGCTTCGCCGTCGAACATCCGGTTACGAGGTGGTGTGTTGGCTGATTCGCAGTACGATCTGGTGGTGGTTGGGGCCGGTCCCGGTGGGTATGTCGCCGCGATTCGGGCCGCACAGCTGGGACTCGATGTCGCCTGCGTTGAGGAGGACAAGCTCGGAGGCGTGTGCCTGAATATCGGCTGTATCCCGACGAAGGCCCTTCTCGCTAGCGCAGCTCTGGTCAACGAGTTGAAGGATGCCGGGAGCCACGGCATCACGTTCTCCAGGATGAACGCAGACCTCGGGCCCGCCCAGGAACGTAGCCGGGCTGTCGCCGACCAGTTGAGTAAGGGCGTCGGTTTTCTGTTCAAGAAGAACAAGATCACGCATATCGAGGGACGTGGCCGGCTGCTGTCCAAGGGCTCGGTGGAGGTGACGTCGAGCGACGGTGGCAAGCAAACGGTCGCCGCGAACCACGTGATTATCGCGACAGGATCACGTCCGAAGAGCTTGCCGATGCTTCCTGTCGACGAGGAGATGATCTGGTCCTCGACCGGGGCGCTTTTTCGGAAGAACGCTCCCAAGAGTTTGGCTGTGATCGGTGCGGGTGCGGTCGGCATGGAGTTCGCGGACGTGTACAGTGCCTATGGGAGCGAGGTTACCGTCATCGAGGCGCTGGACCGGGTCCTACCCGTCGAGGACAAGGACTGCTCGGCCGTGGTCGCCCGCTCGTTCAAGAAACGTGGCATCAACGTCTTTACGAGTGCGATGGTGCAGGCTGCCGACGTTAGCGACATGGGGGTCACGCTGACGTTCAAGGACAAAGCGGGCGCCGAGCAAACCCTGGAGGTGGAACGCGTGCTTTCGGCCGTCGGCCGGGCGCCGAACACCGAGGATCTCGGGCTCGACTCGGTCGGCGTGGAACTGGACGAGGGTGGGTTCATCCGGGTGGACGACCGGCTTCGCACCAACGTCGCGGGTGTATACGCTCTGGGTGATGTCGCGGGACATCAGCTTCTTGCTCACAAGGCGATGCATGAGGGCGTCGTCTGTGCCGAGCACATTGCCGGCCAGGGGCACCATACGGTGAACTACGCCAACGTCCCCAACTGCACGTACTGCCATCCCGAGGTAGCATCGGTTGGGCTTACCGAGGAGCAGGCGAAGGCGGCCGGACATGAGATCGGGGTAGGAAAATTCCCCTGGGTGGGGAACGGCCGGGCGCTGGCCGGCGGGCATGCTGAAGGGTTCGTAAAGGTGATCCGAGACACGAAGTATTCGGAGATTCTCGGAGCCCACATCGTAGGGCCCAGCGCCACGGAACTCATCGGGGAGTTCGTCGTCGGCCGGCACCTGGAATCGACGGTAGAGGAGATGGACCGGGCCATGCACCCACATCCGACGCTGTCCGAGGCGGTCGGTGAGGGGGCTCTGGCGGCCCTTGGCAGGGCGTTGCACATCTGAGCAACGCCTGAAAAACCAAGCTCCTAGGGGTGGGTCCTAGGGGTCCATAGCCGGGAGGGTCTACAGCGACTCGGGTTCTCCCACCACCGTGGTGTGGTCGATTCCTCGGATCTCGAGGATCCGGAGTAACGCCTCGCCGATCTTGTTGTTGGGGGTCGAAGCCCCCGCCGTGATCCCCAACTGTAGAGGGCCTGCCGGCAGCCAGTCTGCGTCCACCCGCTCCGCGGGATCAGAGAGTTCCGGCTTGTGCCGGATCGTGCCAGACTCGACATCGATGCAGTCGGCGTCTTCGATGTGGTAGGTGGCTGTGTAGTCGCGGCACATGTGCGCCAAGTGGTTCGTGTTCGAGGAATTGTACCCTCCGATCACGATCATGAGGTCCGTCGGGCCGCTCTCCATCATGCTGACCACCGCGTCTTGCCGTTCCTGGGTCGCCGAGCAGATGGTGCCGAACGAGCGGAAGTTCTCCTCTGTGTACTCCTCGCCCCTGGCCTCGGTCATGGCCTCTCGGATGCGCTCACCGATGGCCAGCGACTCGTTGGCCAGCATGGTTGTTTGGTTGGCCACGCCGATGCGCTCGAGGTGTGTGGTGGGGTCGAAGCCCTCGGTCGCTCGGTCGGCGAACCGCGCCATGAACTCGTCGGCCGTCAGGTGTCCGGGCCGCTTCGCGATGTAGTCGCAGAGAAGGCCGGCCTCTGCCATGTCCCGGACGATGATGTATTTGCCACCGGGGTGCTTATTGGCCTGCGACGCCGTGGCACGAGACTCCTCGTGCCGGTACTTGCCATGAATGACTGCGGTGAAGCCGTCACGGGCGTACGACTCGACCCTCTTCCAGACGAGTAATACGGAGCCGCACGTGGTGTCCACCAACACACAGCCGATATCATTCAAACGCTTGAAATCTTCGAGCTTCACGCCGAATGCCGGGATGAGTACGACGTCGTCCCGTGCTATGGAGCTGAAATCGAAATCACCCTGGGCATCCGGGTACAGGAACTCGATACCCATGTCCCGTAAACGCGTGTTGATGTGTGGGTTATGGATGATTTCACCGACCAGGCAGATCCGCTTGCCGGGAAAACGCCTCCGGGTCTCGTAGGCGTAGTCGAGGGCCCTGTCCACGCCGTAACAAAAACCGAATTGCTCAGCGAGGCGGACGGTGACATCACCGTAGGTCTGAGTGTACCCGGCAGCTTGGATCTGCTGTACGAGTGCCGAATGGTATTCGGCGTCGATGAGGGGTCGCACCTCGGCTTTTAGGCCGAAACCCCGGCGGAAGTAGGTCTGTTCCATGGGCTTCCACAAAGGAAACGAAAACGTGTCGACCGAGCAAGCGATCGGACCGAAGCAACGTAGGGGAGTGTACGAGCCGCCATGAGTCTCTTTGGCCGAATGGCACTTCTCTTCATCGTGGTACCCATCCTCGAGCTCGTGTTGCTCATTCAGTTGGGGCAGGTCGTTGGCTTGCTTCCCACCCTCGCTCTCGTGATCACGACGGGCGTGGTCGGAGCGGGTTTGGCACGCATCGAGGGACTCAAGGCACTCTGGGCGCTCCAGTCCGAATTGGCCCAGGGCCGTATTCCCGCCCAGGCCATCATGGACGGCTTGGCAATCCTGCTGGGTGGCGCCTTCTTGCTGACTCCTGGCATTCTTACCGATATCCTGGGATTCCTGCTCCTGCTCCCCCCGTCACGCAGGGCGATTCAGAAGCGCGTTCGAGCGCGCTTGGAGAGGGGTATCCGTGAGGGAGCCATGAGGGTCACCGTTATCGACACCAAGCTTTCGTGACCGCACGTAAAGATTTTCTAGAGAGGCTCCTCGACGCCCCGGGACCCTCGGGGTTCGAGGTGCGGGCGGCGAGAGTCTGGCGGGAGGAAGCCGCCGGCTTCGCCGACGAAGTGCACACCGACGTTGCGGGTAACTCCATTGCGGTGGTGAATCCCGCGGGCAAGCCACGAGTGATGCTTGCCGGGCATATCGACGAGATCGGACTCCAGATCACCCACATCGATGATGATGGCTTTCTGTTCATCGATGAAATCGGGGGCTGGGATCCCCAGGTTCTGGTTGGGCAGCGGGTGACGATACTCGGCAAAGACGGGGATCGCATCGGCATCATCGGCAAGAAGGCCGTCCATCTCCTCAGGGAGGACGAGCGGAAGCGCGCTGCCCAGATCCGTGATCTTTGGGTGGATGTCGGTGCGAAGGACAGGGATGAGGTGGTCTCGATGGGGATCCGCGTCGGCGATCCGATGATCATTGCCGCCGAGCTGGTGACCCTTGCGGGTGACTTCGTGGCGAGCCGTGCGATCGATAACCGGATCGGGGCTTTCGTGGTACTCGAGGCGGCACGTCTGTTGTCGGCCGACCCGGCCGGCGCCGCTACCATTGCCGTCGCGACGGTACAGGAGGAGATCGGTGGTGGCTCGGGTGGAGGGGCTCGCAGCAGCGCTTACGCCCTCGAGCCCGACGTCGCGTTGGTCGTCGACGTGACCTTCAGCACCGACGTTCCCGATATCGAAAAAAAGGAGTTGGGCGATCACAAGATCGGCGGTGGCCCGGTGCTCACGCGGGGCTCGGCGGTGCACCCCGTCGTCTTCGAGCGACTAGCGGAGATAGCCCACACAGAGGGGATCCCGCACAGCCTTCAGGCGGCTCCCAAGGCTACCCGGACCGACGCGGATTCCATCTTCCTTACCCGCGCCGGGGTGCCGACGGGTCTCGTCTCCGTCCCCAACCGCTACATGCACTCTCCGAACGAAGTGGTGAGCATTGGGGACCTGAGGAGTGCGGCGCAGCTTCTTGCCGCCTTCGTGCGAAGCCTGGACGCTGGGGTCGATTTTACCCCCAGGTGAATCGCGCCGGAACACGGCAAGGAGGCTTGACCTTGCCAGATTGCGTGTCTACCCTTCTCGATCCAGGAATTCCCTGGGATCCCCGGGATCCGCAGCCCAAGACGAGTAACCGGAACGAGGCCCATGTTCGAGGCGAGTGAAGTGGTTAAGGAGATTCAAGACCTAAGGGACGAGGGACACCTTTCCGACGCCCTTTTGAGGTCCGCGGTCAAAGCGATCTCGAGTTCGGATGATCGGTTCGACTGGGTGGGTGTGTATCTGCTCAATGCCGACGAAAACGAACTTTGGCTGCACAACTACGTCGGCACGGCGACGGAGCACTCGAAGATCCCGGTCGGCACGGGCGTGTGCGGCATGGCGGTGGAGCAAGGTGCCAACCAGAACATCGACGACGTCTCGAAGGTCGAGAATTACTTGGCCTGTGATCCTCACGTGAAATCCGAGTTGGTGGTGCTCATCCGTGCGGGCGAAAAGATCTTCGGTCAGATCGACATCGACAGCCGAGCCGAAGCGGCATTCGAACGGGCCGATCTCGAGGCCGTCGAAGCGGTGGCGGACAA
>JBGMRK010000063.1:7511-12302 GCA_048061375.1 Longimicrobiales bacterium
CTAGAAGGTTTTAAAAGAAATGGAGCCGCGGTACGTCACCGCCGGTAATCGCGGTCCTTTCACATTGAATGGGACACGTACCTACTTCGTCGGCTCGGACGTCATCGCGATCATTGATCCAGGCCCGGACGTGGAGGACCATGTGCGGGCCGTCGTGCGTGAAGCCCAGGGGGCGCAGCGAGCCATGGTGCTTCTCACCCACGGTCATCCGGACCATTCCGGTGCGGCCGAAGCGGTGGCCTCGGCGCTTGGGGCGTCCGTGCTGTGTATGGGGCACGGCGCCGGAAGTGTCCTGGCCGACGGCGACGCTATCGAAACGGATCACGGAGCCTTGGTTGCCATCGAGACGCCTGGACACAGCAAGTTCCACCTGTCGTTCCATTGGCCAGACGCGGGTGCCGTGTTCCCCGGGGACCTGATTCTCGGAGAGGGTGACACCACCTGGGTCGGCGAATATCCGGGTTGTGTGGCGGATTACCTGACGTCTCTGGCACGCCTGCGAGACCTTGCGCCCGAGGTGATGTACCCGGCCCACGGGCCGCCGATCGAGGATGTGCCCGGGACGTTGGACGCCTACGAGGCGCATCGGCACGAGCGCATCAGCCAAGTCGGGCGGATCGTGTCGTCACGCCCGGACGCCACCCCCGGGGAGGTGCTAGGGCTCGTATATGGAGACACGATCGCGGACGACCTGAGAGGCGCGGCGCTCAAGAGCGTCGAGGCGCTCATGCACCACGTTTCCCTGAACTGAGCCGTGTCCGCAGCGCTATCCGCCGAGGTGACGGCCGACCTGCGAGGCATCGTCGGTGAGCGGTGGGTCATCACGGACCCCGTCCGGCTCCTCGCGTACGAATCCGACGGCCTGACGTCGTACCGACGGCCACCGGGTGCTGTGGTCCTCCCGGCGGATACCGATGAGGTATCGCAGGTGATGGCGCGGCTGGCCCAATCAGGCGTGCCCGTCGTTCCTCGGGGTGCCGGAACGGGGCTCTCGGGCGGCGCGCTCGCGGGATCCGATGCTGTGATCATCGCCACCCCCCGCATGAACAGGATCGTCCACCTCGATCCCGAGAACCGTCTCGCCCTGCTGCAGCCGGGCGTGATCAACGCCGATCTAACCGAGGCCGCGAGGCCTTACGGTCTCTACTACGCGCCCGATCCGTCGTCGCAAAGCGCGTGCACCATCGGCGGGAATGTGGCCGAAAACTCCGGTGGCCCCCACTGCTTGAAGTACGGGGTCACCTCCAGATATGTCACCGGTCTCACGGTGGTTCGTTACGACGGGGAGGTGCTCCGCTTAGGCGGACTCGCGCGAGACCCGGTCGGCTACGATCTCACCGGCGTGTTCGTCGGTTCGGAGGGGTGTTTCGGCATCGCCACCGAAATCGAAGTGAGCCTGCTTCCCATTCCACCGGCGACCCGCACTCTGTTGGCCATGTTCGACCGGCTGGAGGATGCCGGGGAAGCCGTATCGCTGATCGTGGCTCGTGGCCTCCTGCCTGCCGCGCTGGAGATCATCGACCGGGCCACCATTGAGGCAGTGGAGGCCAGTATCTTCGCGGCGGGCTACCCGGTCGACGTCGAGGCTGCCTTGGTGATCGAGTTCGACGGGATCGAGGCCGGGTTGGACCTCGAGGCAGAGGAAGCCGAGGGATGCTGTTGGGAGAAGGGAGCCCGGGCTGTGAGGCGAGCTCGCAGCGAAGAGGAGCGGCTGGGCCTATGGCAGGGACGCAAGAAGGCCTTCGGCGCTCTTGGCCGCATCGCTCCCGATCTCTTGGTTCAGGATGCCACCGTGCCTCGAACGCGCCTTCCGGAGGTACTGCGTGCCATCAGTGAGATCGGCCGTCGCTACGACCTCAAGTTGGCCAACGTCTTTCACGCGGGTGACGGAAACCTCCATCCGAATATTCTCTTCGACCGCACGGACGAGGAGGAGCTCGCCAGGGTCGAGCAGGCGTCGCGTGAGATCATGGCGGTGTGCGTGGAGGCGGGTGGTACGATCACGGGGGAGCACGGGGTCGGCTTGGACAAGCGGGGCTACATGAGGCTCGTCCACTCCCGCGACGTGCTGGAGGTCATGAGAGCGACCAAGAAGGCGTTCGATCCCTGGGGTGGAATGAACCCCGGGAAGGTTCTCCCATGAATGCTCTCGCAGCGGCGCTGAGTCGACGCCTGCCGGAGGGGCAGGTCGTCGAGGGGTTCCGGGCGGAGCAGTGGGCGGTCTGCGACCGGGTGCCTCAGGCGGTGGTTTTTCCGGAGTCGGAAGCCGAGGTCGCGGCGGTGATGCGTCTGGCCACCCAGGAGGGGTGGACCGTGGTGCCCGCGGGCAAAGGCACGTGGCTGCATGGCGGCCAGCCCCCAGGCGCGGTCGACGTCGTGCTGAGCACCATGCGCATGGACCGGATCACGCTCTACGAACCCGGCGACCTCACCGTTACCGCCGAGGGTGGCATCGGCCTGGATCTTTTGGCACGCCGGTGCGGCGATCATGGACAGTGGCTGCCTCTCGATCCGCCTGGCCCTCGCAAGGGTACGCTGGCTGCTACCGTGTCGACCGCCTCCTCCGGGCCTCTCGCGTACCACCACGGATCACCGAAGGACCACGTACTCGGCGTGAGCCTGGTTACGGGCGACGGGCGGGTGCTCGAGCTCGGGGGCAGGGTGGTCAAGAACGTGGCGGGTTTCGACGTGCTCAAGCTGACGATTGGGAGCTGGGGAACCCTGGGTGTCCTGACCTCGATCACTACTCGGCTCCACCCGCAGCCACCCGCCGACCGCACCGTTCTCTTTCGAGGTGAGGCAGCCGAGTTGGTGGCGCTGGCCCGTGCGATTGCCACGGCTCCGGCGCCGCTCGCCGCGCTCGAGATGTTGCTGCCCGGGGAACGTGAACGGTCGGGTGGCCCGATACCGCTCCTCGCGGTACGGATTCTCGAAGCCCCGGAGGCGACCGACGAGATTTGTCGGATCGTGACCGACACCGCGGGTGCTTCGGGGTTTCGGCAGATGGATGGCCGGGCGTCGGCCGAGTTGTTTCGTAGCGTCGAGGCGCTGGAAAGCGGCGCTGAGCTGGTGGTGCGCTTGCGCTTGCTCCCCTCGCAGCTCGAGATGCTCCTCCAGCATGCAGACGGGCTGCGGGAGCTCGCCGATCCCGACGAAGGTTGGGGCACTCGGCTGGCCGCGCACGTGCAGAGTGGCGTTCTTCGTGTGATCATATCGAGGATGGCGCGGGGTGAGGGATGGATCGACCGGGCGGCCGAGGTTGTCGAGCGGGTGCGAGGTGCCATCGAGGCGGAGGGCGGTAGCGTGACGCTCTCTCGAGGGCCGCCGGAGTTGGTGAGCGCCGTGGGAGCCTGGGGAGATGTGGGCTCCACGGCGCCCCTGATGAAGGCTGTGAAGCGGGAGTTCGATCCCGCCGGGGTTCTCTCGCCGGGGCGTCTCCGCTTCCTATGATTCGCAGGCCTGGGCCGTACCGAAGGGAGTGAGTGACCATGAAAGAGTCGACCCAGCCGCGCAGACGAATAGGTTGTCGCCGGTGAATTCGCCCGGTGTCGCGTTGGCTGATGCTTTGTCCGGACAGTGGGATCTCCTGGTTCCCTGTGTCCACTGTGGACTCTGCCTGCCTGCCTGCCCTACATACGTGCGAACGCACGACGAAAACGAATCTCCCCGGGGTCGGCTCTACCTGATGCGGGCCGTGGTCGAGGGCCGCATCGATCCGGCGGCGGAGGCCTTCCAAACACACATCGACAACTGCCTCGGGTGCCGCGCCTGTGAGCCTGTGTGCCCGGCCGGAGTGGAATACGGCACGCTGCTCGAACACGCTCGTGCGGTTGCCGTCGCCGCGCGGCCACAACCGTGGTTCATCCGGACGTTGCTCGGAGTGTTCCAGAGCCCTGGCCGGACGCGCACGGTCATGCGCCTGTCCAGGTGGCTGCGCGCCGCGGGATTGGCGGGCCTGGGCGCCTGGATTTCCCCCCGGCGCTGGCATGCGCTCCGCATGGGCCTCGCGATGCTCTCGGCGAGCGGCGGGGGTAACCTCCGGCGGCTCGGCCGACGGCGCCGCGCGGCGCTTCCGGCGGCGTCGGTGGGACCGCCCGACGCATACTCGTCTTTGCCGGACAGGGATGACGAGGACGAGTTGCGCCCCGCGAGGGTCGGGCTCCTATCCGGGTGTGTCCAGTCCGGGCTCTTCGAGCGCGTCAACGACGCGACCAGCCGAGTCCTGAAGGCCAATGGGTTCGCGGCGGTTACTCCGAGCACTCAAGGCTGTTGCGGCGCTCTGCACAGCCACGCTGGGGATCTCGAGGGCGCCAGGGCTCTGGCTCGGGTGAACATCGCGGCGTTCGAGGGTGCGGATGTCGAGACGGTGGTCGTGAACGCCGCCGGATGCGGTGCTGCCATGAAGGGGTACGCCCAACTTCTGGCTGACGACGCCGAGTACGCAACGCGCGCCGCGGCCATCACCGAGAAGATCGTCGACATCTCCGAATTCCTCGTACAGTACGGGCTGCGTCAGGGCGCCCCTATCCCGGCTCGGGTGACATACGACGCTCCATGCCACCTGCTGCACGCTCAGGGAGTGGCAGAAGCTCCTCTGGAGATGCTGAGGTCGGTTCCTCAACTGGAGTTGATCGAACTGAAGGGTAGCGCGGAGTGCTGTGGTGGCGCCGGTATCTATGGGATCACGCACCGCGAGTCGGCGAACGCGATCGGCTCGGACAAGGTGGATGCGATCGTCGAATCCAAAGCCGAGGCGGTTGCGACGGGTAATCCTGGCTGCATGATGCACAT
>JBGMRK010000064.1:0-12301 GCA_048061375.1 Longimicrobiales bacterium
CGCATCGATCCGAACGCCTTCGATCTTCCTGTGGAGGCGATCCGTCGAGGGCATTACACCGACAAGTACTTCGTACGCGCCCGAGAAGTGCTCGCCGCCAATGAACTCTCCCCAAACGTCACCATGCAGGTGTTTCAGAAGCACCGGGCACTCTTGGCGGGCACGGACGAGGCCATCGCACTCCTGAAGCTCTGCCTGACCGAAAGTTTCTCGTGGAGCGATCTGGAGGTCCTGTCACTCCACGACGGAGATACCATCGATCCGCATGAGACCGTGATGTGGATCAGCGGACCCTACCGGGCGTTTGCGCACCTCGAGACTCTCTATCTAGGTATTCTCGGGCGGCGCACGTTGGTCGCAACTCTCACGGAAGAGACCGTCGCCGCGGCAGCACCGAAGCCGGTGCTTTTCTTTCCCGCCCGACACGATCTCTGGAGCGCACAGGCGGGCGACGGCTGGGCCGCACGAGTCGGGGGGGTCACGAGTGTGTCCACCGACGCCCAGGGTACCCTCTGGGGCGCGGAGGGTATCGGAACCGTACCGCACGCGCTCATTGCCGCGTACTCCGGTGATACCGTCAAAGCCACCGAAGCGCTGGCGAACCACGTGCCGAGCGACGTGCCTGTCATCTCCCTGGTAGATTTCGACAACGACTCCGTCGGCACGGCGCTCGCGGTTGCCCGATCACTTGGATCTCGCCTCCACGGAGTCCGGCTCGACACTCCCGAGACCCTCGTAGACCGGTCGCTCTCAGACCCCGAGGAACGAGGCGTGACGGCGGGCCTGGTTCACGCGGTGCGGACGGCGCTCGACCGCGAGGGATTTCAGCACGTGAGAATCATGGCTTCGGGCGGGTTCACGGCGGAGAAGATCCGGGCGTTCGAAGAAGCATCCGTGCCGGTCGACTCGTACGGGGTCGGCTCATCGTTGCTCCGTGGGAGCTACGACTTCACCGCTGACGTCGTGTTGTTGGAGGGGCAGCCGGCGGCAAAGGCCGGCCGGTCAGCTCGACCGAACCCCCGCCTCCAGCGCGTCGATTAGAGCGGCCTCTAACTCACCGGCCTGGTCTTGGGCGTGATCTTCACGGACCAGAGACCTGAGTTGAAGTCCGAGAAGAAAATGTGGCCCTTGTACGGCTGTCCTCCCCACACCATCGGGGCGTTCGCGGCAAGCCCGTTCGGGTCGTACGACTTGAACACGGCCATCTCACGACCCTGGGTAGCCAGGTTGCCCAGCAACTCGCCCGAGACGTCCACAATCCTCATCCCGCCCTCGTAGTAGGCCTGGTAGAGGATGTCATCCTCGATCCAAATATTGTGGGTCCCGAACTCCGATACCTCGTAGCGCGCTACATCCTCGGGATTCTCGGGGTCGGTGAAATCGATGATGTGTGTGTAGCCACTGTTCGCGGCGGGAGTCCCCCCCTTGCCAGGGATTCGTGACGTCCCCACTCCACCCCAAGCGGCCTCGCCGCGACTCATGATCTCGTCGCCGAGAAACAGATAAAACTTACCGGTCGACTCCTGCGAATAGGGGAAGGCGGCGTGGGTCGCGCCGACAGGATTGGGCACGTTGGTCACGAACACCGGGTTCTCGATGCTCCCACCCCACCTACCGTTGCCGACGTCGACGACCACGACGCCCGTGCCCCACTCGGACGAATACGCCACGCCGTCATACACCCAAACATCGTGAATACGGCTGTTGGGATGGTTGTATTCGCTTACGTAGGTCGGATTTCGCAGATCGGTCACGTCCAGAATGACGTACTTGTCGCCGGCGGACAGGGCGAACAAATAATCATTCGTTGCGAACAGGTTATGCACACCCCCCGTGAGGTCGTCGTCGTAGACCGACGCAATGGTGGGATGGGCCGGATCTGCCAGGTCGAGGATGACCACGCCGTTCTTTCGATTCGACGCCCCCTCACGGCTCAAGGCGGCATACCGGCCATCGGGCGAGACCTTCACGTCGTTCACGGTGCGAGCGTCGATCTGGATGGAGTCGGTCTTCACGATGTTCATCGGATCGGTCACGTCCCAGAAGAACGCCCATCCATCGCCCCCCCATGTGCCCGTGACCGCGTAGTCGCGTCCATCGACGCCTTCGAAGATCCACAGATCCGACGTGTGGACTTCGTTCACAGAGCCCCGTCCCATGATCTCCATGGTTTGCACGACGTCCCTCGGGCGTACGTCCACGACGCGCATGGCCGTCAGGTCACCCGCGGACGCCACGACGGTGTACGTGCCGGGGACCTCGCCGACGAACTTGCCGGTCCGCAGGATGCCCGCCGCCCCGGGCGCATTGATCGAATCGTCCGAAACGAAACCAAGGGACCACATGACGGGCACGTCGTCGATCTGTGCCGTTCCGTCGTCACGTGCCACCGCCTCGAACGTCAGCACGTCACCCGTCCGAGCCTGATCCAAACCTCCCTCGATGACGAGGCTGGTGGCGGGGAACGCTGGGATCTGGTAGCGAACCGACTCCTCGGCACCCTCGAACTCGGCGGTGATCGTGACGGTACCGGCGGCATGAGCCGTCACGACGCCCCGGCCGTCCACCGAAGCGATGGACGGCGCCGAACTAGACCAGGTGAAGGCTGCATCGGGGCGCAACGTACCGTCCGCGTGGAGCGCCACCGCACCATGGCGGATCATTGTCCCCGCATACAACCGGCCGGCCTCGGCCTGAATGACGATCCGCTCCACTGAGGGATAGGCGACCTTGATGACGATTCGAAGCGTAACCGGCGGCCGATCCGAATCTGCCGGGAGCACGACGACGGCGAAGAGGCTGAACTCGCCGCCCGTACTGGCTGTGACGAACCCGTCTTCGTAGCTGACGCCTCGGCCGGCCACACGAATCTGGGCGTCGACGACGTCGCCGTTGGCGTCGAAAGCCGCGATTGTGAGGGGCACTCTGTCACCGGCCACCATGGTCACCTCGGCCGGATCGCTCCGAAGGCTGTTCACCAGGAGGCCGGCCCGTGAGGCGGAATCCTGGGCAAGTGTCGGTGTGGCCAACGCCCCGATCAACGCCGTAGCTACCAAGCTCATGCGAATAGCATTCATGTGTACGTCCTCTGTTGTCGAGTAGGATCAGCCGCGGCCCCCCAGGGAATCCTCCCCTGGTGCGCCGCACGCGCTCAGGTACTATTCCCTCGACCGCCCGAATTGGCAACACGGACCCATCCCACGGAGCACGACGAATGCCTCGCCCCCGTTTCCTATTGATCCCGATCACTCTTCTCGCACTTGGATGCGCGTCCGGCTACTCCACTCAGGCCGGGAATGGTGCGCAGTCCACCTACTACGCATACGTCGCGGCGGAGTCCGCGGACCTGATCCACCGCATCAGGTTTGGCGCCGACGGAGCGTCCCTCGACAAGACCATCCCCGTGGGCGAATTGTCGGTCGAGACCGAGGGCCCGCATGCGCTCATGATCTCTCAGGGCGGGGAATACCTCTACCTGACGACCGGGCACGGCTTTCCGGATGGAAAGCTCTGGAAATTTCGCGCCGGCCCCGACACCCTGGTCCAAGCACCCATCCTGTTGGGACGATTCCCTGCGACGCTGGATCTCACGCCGGACGGCCTCTACGCCTTTGTTGCGAATTTCAATCTCCACGGGGAAAAAGTCCCTTCGACCATTTCGGTCGTCTACACGCCCGAAATGGTCGAGGTGGCCCAGATCGATACGTGCACGCAGCCCCACGGTCTCAGGGTCGGGCCTCGGGGGACTCATCTCTACACGAACTGCATCCAGGATGACCAGTTGGTCGAATTGGATACCCGCACATTCAAGGTGTCGCGCCGTTTTTCAGTTGCGGTAGGCCATGAGGGGAGTATCCCGGACGGGGCTTATCGCCCAGAGGACCACATGCGCCCTGGGCAGCCCAAGAGCCCCAGTTGCGCCCCGACCTGGGCCGAGCCTTCGCCGGGCGGTTCGAAGGTCTACGTCGCGTGCAACAAAGGAGACACGATCCTGGAAATCGACACACGTGACTGGGTCCTCCTCCGGAAGCTCCCTACGGGCCGAGGCATCTACAACCTCGACATAACACCCGATGGCAAGATGCTGGTGGGCACGCTGAAGCAGGGGGCGGGCGTCGAGTTTTTCGACCTCGAACGCTGGGCGAGCGTGGGGATCGTTCGGTCGTCGACAACCGTCACCCACGGCGTCGCCATCACACCCGACTCGCGGTTCGCCTTAGTGAGTGTCGAGGGCGTCGGTGCCGAACCTGGCAAGGTAGACATCTACGATCTCCGCAGCTTGCGGCGGGTCGGAGAGGTCGAGGTTGGACAGCAGGCGGGCGGAATTGTTTTTTGGCGCATGGAGAAAGTGGATCGATGAGCCATTCCCTGTCGCGCGATGGTCGGAATCGGGGAACATGGAGAGCCGCGCCGCGTTAGAGTGTCAGAGGACTGATGGGAGAGAGGAAGGTTGAGTCATGGGGAGTGCCAATTTATTTCTTGGACGGACGGGTGTCCTCCTACTGCTGGTCACCGCATTGTTCCCGGCTGGGGCCTTAGCACAAATTCTCGGGCTGGTGACAACCCGGGACGGTCGCCCAATGGAAGCCGTGGCCATCGAGG
Organism: Longimicrobiales bacterium; assembly: GCA_048061375.1. Classification (GTDB taxonomy): domain Bacteria; phylum Gemmatimonadota; class Gemmatimonadetes; order Longimicrobiales; family Gaopeijiaceae; genus JACZXQ01. Next base: position 4,603 of record JBGMRK010000064.1, read on the forward strand.
CGTGGAGCACCGACCGTCGACTTGCCGCGACGATGACCGACGATCGGGGACGATTCTTCTTCGTCGAAGCCGTGGCCAGCCAGACGGTAATCCTCCGGGCCAGCGCGCTCGGCTTCGATCCGGTCCGCGTTACCGTCGATCCTGGCGTCACCCGCTACCAGATCCAGCTCGATGCGCAGCCGATCGCGCTTGAAGGTCTCGTGGTCAGTGCGGAGGGAGACCTCTGTACCAGGAAGGAGGACAAGACCGCGCGCAGGCTTTGGGAGAGTGCCCGAACGTACTACCACGGGGCGATGGACACGCTCGGTGTCGCCACATACCTGGCGGAGGCCGATACCGTGGTCGCGAGGGAGAAGCTGGGACCGCTTCAGCTCCCCGAGCTGGCCCTCAGTCAACGAAGCTCTAGTTCGCTTCGGCGGTTCAGCTGGGCTCGTAGGATCAAGCGGAACGGTTACGCCTTCACAGTGAAGCGAACCGATGCGGACCATCCCTACGACTCCTGGGTGTACGCTCCGTTGGAGGCCGACTTCACCTCCCACTTCGTGCAAGAGCTTTTTGGCGAGAAAAATCGCTTCATTGTGTTGGATGAGGCCGACGACGGCTGGATGCTGCGGTTCTGTCCGAAGGATGACGACAAGCCGTTTATCGAGGGCACGATCGCCTTGGCCGCGGACACGACTCTCCAGTGGGTCGAGTGGGCGTTCCAAACGCCTGAGCCCTTGGAAAACGCCGGTGGGCGGGTCTCGTTCGCACCCGTGACACGCGGCCCGGACCAGACGTACCCACTCCCCTCGGAATCACTCGTTTGGTGGCAGATGCCCGACGGAGACTTCTTCCAGCGTTACCAGCGGTACGAAAACTGGATTGTGGCCCCCGGGGACTCCGTGCCCCAGCTTCCTTTCCGCCGAGTTGGCCGGCGAGACAAAGATTAGGGGGACCCGGATCCGCCAGCGGGCGACCGCAAAACATCGCGGTACCCCCCGATGTAGATTCCGAGAGCAGCCTAACCCCGTTTGGTGATGTTGGCGCGACGGCGTCGCAGCGTTCGGGAACACAGGGTTGTTTCCGGACCTTACATAGCATGATCGGGGACGAACGCTTGATTTTCGGCCTCAAAGGACCGAAGCTTCGGCGCTTATCGCCCCCATTCTTCAACAGCCTTCTAGCGGACGAAAGCTCTTGAAAGGGAACAACCCGAGCGGAAATACGGCCATTCCGGTGCCGCTTCAGGTGGTGCTTGCGCCTATCGGTCGGGTGGCCCACACGGTGGCCGAGCACGCCGGAGAGATCGCCATTTTGCTGTGGTCGGTTGCTCGCGCGTACACCGAATTTCGGGTCTCATGGCGCGAGATCGCCCGCCAAATCTACATCATTGGCGTCCAGAGCATCCCGATCGTCATGGTCACTGCCGGCCTGGCGGGAATCGTGACGAGCCAACAGGGTGGGTACCAGTTCACCGGCTCGATTCCGCTCTACGTCATGGGCAGCGTTGTTACGGAAAGCGTCGTGCTCGAGATGGGGCCCGTTCTGACCGCCATCGTGCTCGTGGGCCGAGTTGGAGCGCGTATCACGGCGGAGCTCGGTACGATGAAGGTCTCCGAGCAGATCGACGCGCTCTATTCCGTAGGGCGAGACCCCGTCGAGATGCTCGCGGCTCCCAAAATCCTTGCCGGGATCATCGCGTTGCCCCTTCTCGTCGGAATCGCAAACCTGTTCGGCATCCTGGCGGGCATGTACACAGCACAGCTCACCATGGGCCTGAGCTACGAGTCGTTCTTCTACGGCGCCCGCCTATTCTGGCATTCCTGGGATTTGTGGTACTCCCTTCTCAAATCTGTCGCGTTCGGATTCGCCATTCCGACCATCGCGATCCATATGGGCCTGCGCACAGGTGGCGGCGCAGCGGGGGTCGGGAAGCAGACCACTCAGTCCGTGATGTTCATGACGCTGACGATCTTGATCATCGACGCCATGTTCCCACCGCTGTTGCTCTAGTGGGAACCATTCGCGACGATACGGCCGGAAATCAGCGCTCCGCATGATCGAATACAAGGGTGTGTACAAGGCCTTCGACGAGCCCGTGCTGTCCGGTGTGGACCTGATCGTGGAAAGCGGGGAGATGTTCGCGCTCTTCGGACCCTCCGGCACCGGCAAGAGTGTCCTATTGAAAACGACGCTCGCGCTCATCGTGCCCGACCAGGGTGACGTGTGTATCGACGATCAATCGATCTACTACGGCGGACGCGGGACACTCGAGCGAATTCGCGAGAAGGTGGGCTATGTCTTCCAATACGCCGCCCTCTTCGACTCGCTGAACGTCTTCGAGAACATCCGCATGGGGCTGCCCAAGTCGACGCTAGCCCGAATGACCGAAAAAGAAGTCGCCCACAAGGCGTGGGAGGCCCTCGAGTTGGTCAACCTCGAGCCCAGGCTGATCTTGTCCAAGTTGCCAGCCGAGTTGTCGGGGGGAATGAAGAAGAGGGTCGGGATCGCACGCGCAATCGTGGGGCGGCCGGAGATCTTGCTTTGGGACGAGCCTACGACCGGTCTCGATCCGGTGAACACGGCTGCGGTGGAGAGGTTGATCACCCAGCTTTCCGAAGAGCTTCGGGTGACATCTCTCCTGGTCACCCACGATGTGGAGGGCGGTCTCGAGATGTGCGACAGGGTGGCCATGCTCGAAGGCGGACGTCTTCGCTTCTGTGGTACACCGGAGGAATTCAAGATCAGTGATGATCCAGTGGTCCGGGCCTTCGAGGATCGCGCGGCGGCGTACGCGGCTCTCGACGTCCTGGATGTGAGATAAGGGAGGACCGGCTTTTGTCTACACCGAGTGCCAACACCCCGAGTGATCAGGATATCGGGCAGGCAATACCCCAGCAGAAGCGCGGACGGGAGGCGCGTGTTGGGCTTTTCGTGCTCCTGGGGGGCTTCGCCTTTCTCGCGACCCTCTACATGCTCACCGACCCCGCGACGTTCCGTGGCCGCTACATGGTGACGACGTCGGTAGAGAGCGCCATGGGGCTCCGCAATGGTGATCCGGTGCAAATGCGCGGCGTCAACATTGGACGGGTTAATCAATTCGATCTGACCCAGAGCACGTCCGAGGTCTTCCTCGTCCTCGAGATCGAGGGCGAGTGGGCGATTCCGGAAGGGTCGAGAACACGTTTGGTTTCCACGGGCCTTCTAGGGGGACGCACTGTCGAGGTCGTTCCCGGCACCGGCCCCCCCATCGCACCCCTCGCTTACCTGCCGGGCTCGGTGGTCAAAGGTCTCCTTGACGACACCGAATCTCTGGGAGAGAAAGGGGAACTCGTCCTGGATCGCATCGGCGCCTTGCTGTCCGACTCCACGATCACCTCACTCGGTGCGAGTATCCAGGACCTCCAGGCTCTCCTCAGTGAGTTGTCAGACGTGACGCGTTCGGAGAGCGGCACGATCAAGGACATGATCGCCAGCCTCAACCGGGCGGCCCAGGGCCTCGAGAGCATGACTGCTGGCGGCCCGAAGACCGGGGCCGATTTGGCCAGCGCGGTCACGTATGCGGACTCGCTGCTCCAACACATGAACCAGGCCAGCGTCCGTCTCGATCGGGCCGCGGGATCACTGGAGGTGATCATGGCTCGGATGGAGCGTGGCGAGGGCACGCTGGGCCAGCTTTCAACCAATGATTCGCTGTACCACACGCTGACGGCGACCGTGGAGAGTGTCCGACTGTTGATGGTAGACTTGCGGGAGAATCCCGGACGCTACATCAACCTCTCGATCTTCTAGAAGCCCGAGCGGACTCGCCGGGCGGGCCGCCGAACCGAAGGGTCCGGTCCCATCGGTGGGGCCGGACCCTTCGGTGTCTCAGGCGGTGGTGTACTCTACCAACCCGGTGAGATCAGGAATCCGAAGTGCCCACCCTTGTCCGGGCGCTGCCATGGAATGGCATAGTACCACTCCAAGATGAGCATCCCGAACAGGTTGAACCGAGCCGATGCGCCCGACGAGAACACAGGAGAGACGCCGGTCGGGCGCTGTGAGATATCGAAGTTGATGTTCGAGAAATCGTTCCACGCGAGGCCGGCGTCGGAGAACAGCACGAGCTCGGTCGGTAAGAAGGGGAAATTGATCAGGCCGAACTGTGAGGTCCCAAGTAGCGGAATTCTCACCTCGAAGTTCGCCACGCCGATCTTCTGGCCGAACAGGCGGTCCATGATCGGACACCCGGTAATCTGTTTGAGTGAAGGGTCCGGCTGGACGCCGAGGCACTCGATGGACTCCGGGTCCCTTCCATCAAAGCTGAAGCTCTCGAACGCGTACCCGCGAACCATGGTTTCGAAGCCCAAGTAGTACTCGCGAATCACCTGCGCTTCCGGGGACGAGAAATCGTTGCCATAACGGCCCAGGTGAAGCCCGCGGACCGCGAAGGTGATGTCGTTGTTGGGGCTGAAGTACCGGCGGACGTCCACCGTGACGTTCGTGTAGTTTATCGATCCGATCGTCGGTCCGACCTCGATCCGGTATCGGCCTCCGCCGACGGGCGACGTGAACCCACTGAACGAATTATCCCCCACCAGCGCAATGGACGCCGCAAACAGGTTCAGTGCCGGCGCGGACGGTTGGCTGATACGGTCCGTGCCGATGATCTGCCCAAACTGGTTGACGAAGAACCGATCCACTTGATTGTCGAACGACCATCTCGTGAGTCCCGCTCGGGCTTCGATTCGCCTGGTGGTTGAGAAGGGATACGCCGTAGTGAAGCTCGCGTTCGAAAGAAACACTCGATTACGTTGCACCCCGAAGAAGGGTCGGCCTTCGGGATCGACGCTCTGGAACTGGAATCCACCTAGGAGGAACGGAATTCGTTGGGCGGAGCCACCCCAGTTCAGTCTTTTTTCCTGGTTGAGGTAGAACGCCTGCCCGCCGATATCCTTGATCCTCCCGTTGGCCTGGATCGCCAGTCCCAGGGTCCGGTTGCCCAGCATGTCACTGAAGAACGCAGCCGCACCGCCCCCGATGTAGGTGCCGAAACGGTTGGTACCAACTCCGAGCGACGGCTGGCCGACGTAGTCGAGCGTCAATCTGGAATCGTACGAGACCGCATCCTCGACCTGGTAGGTGTTCTCGGGGACGAGCCCGATGAGCGGATCGGCCAAATAGCTCGCAATCCTGCTGGAGCGGGTGACCTGTGAAGGCGGCAGGATCCGGCCGGGTTTCGGCTCGGACGTCGCGGCGACGGTAACCCCGCCCGCATTCGCTTCATTGGCATCGAGACTGTAGATGTGGAACTCGAACTCATCGAAGACCGTGTACAGGATCGTGCCAGCCTCCTCCGCCACCGACAGTGCGGGCGACATGTACGTGATCCCGCTCACCGCGGTCACCAACTGCGTGATACGCCGGACCTCACCGCTATCGAACGCGTATTGATAGATGTCGCTGAAGCCGTCCTGGTCGGAGATGAAGTAGATCGAGCGGCCGTCCGGCGCGTACTGCGGGTTGATGTGCTTCACGTCACCGAAGATCTCGAGCACCTCCACCACCCCCGACTGCACGTCCAGGAAGGCAACCCGCGGTTTGCTGTACTTCAGCAGCGAGAAGTCCGTGCTGGCACCGCGGTCCGACACGAATGCGATCGTGCGGCCATCGGGCGACCAGGTCGGCTGAAGGTCGGCGTGCTTGTCGTCCGTCATCTGACGCAGGGATCCGGTCGCCACCTCCCAGATATAGATGTCGCTGACACCGCCCTCCATGCCGGAAAACGCGATGTACCGCCCGTCAGGGGACCACGCCGGGTTGGTGAGGGCGCCCACGCCATCGATGCTGATCTTCGCCTCGATGTCACCATTCTCGGTGTCGACGATGGCGAGCTCGTTGTCTCCGTCGGCAAAAACGATAAAGACGAATTTCGAGCCGTCGGGTGACCAGTCGCCCGCAGAGTCGATAAAACGCAGCGCGTCGAAGTGCGGGTCGGAGTTCGCGCTCACCAACTTCCGGATGATTTCGCCCGTGCGCGCATCCGCGATGAACAGATCGATCCCGAAGAGATCCTTCTCCGACAGGAAAGCCACGAAGCGGCCGTCGGGGCTCACCGACGGCGAAATGTTTTGGCGTCCGGCGCCGGTCTCCGGCGCCAACAAGAGCGTGCCGGACTCACCGGGCGCCTGCTTTCCGGCCATGAGCGGGAGGTACTCCGCCTGGACCGCCTCGCGCCAACGCACCGATATAGTGTCTGAAGAGACACCGAGAACCTGTTTAAGGGCAGGCTCCCAACCGACACGGACAGCCCGTCTGTAAAGATCCACAACGGCCTCATCCCCGTACGTGCCCCCGACGTAGGCCCAAAAGGCCTGCCCGAAGCGATACGGGAAGAAGCGCCGCTCACTCGTCATTTGGCTGAGCGTCGGGACGTCGTCGCGGAGAACGGCATCCCTCAGCCACATGGCGGTGAGCGGATCCTCGCGGCCTACGGACAGATACTCCGCCATGCCCTCCACCAGCCAAAGCGGGAGCAGAGTCAGGCCTCGGAGACCCGCGCCGGCGCGGCCCTGCGCGATGTTGTATTGAAACGCGTGTACGAGCTCGTGACCCAAGACGTGGTCCGTGTCCCAATACGAACCCGTCAGGGGCATGATGACCCGGTTCTTGAGCGACTCCGTAACACCGCCCACGCCCTCGCTCAACGAGCCCCTCAGCGTGTTGGTCTGTTGGAAGTCCGGATGATCGGCGTAAAGGATAATGGGCTTGGGTTTCTCGAACTCATGCTGGAAAAGGCGCGCGTAGCGCTCGTACCAGCGTTCGGCCATGCGCGCGGCATCTTCTACCGCGGTAGACTCTTCAGGGTAGAAGTGGATGTCGAAGTGTGGCGTCTTGAGGATCTTGAAATCGAAGTTGTCGTACTGGACCTTGTTCCGTCCGAAATATTGGGCGGCAACTTGCGTCGGAAGCGCCAGCAGAACGAGCACCGCACAGACCGCCGTTATCCCACGCGCCAGCACACCGCTCAGATCGGTCTTAGCCTTTGACACCATTGCACACCCCTTCACCTGTGTTTGGGCCATTGCCGTAATAGACGTGGCCGCGACCAAAGTCGTTAGACCAGCCCGTCCTCGATCAAAATCAACTGGTCCCCCATATTAGGGCATCCCCGCCCAACGCGCTCCCCCACTCCACGCATGAACCCGTAACGTCGCCGGGTGGGTTCCCTCGATCACACGCACTTTACCATATACGGCCCATGTGCAAGATTCCTGCCTGTGGTCATCCGTCCAACCACTGAAACTTACGGGATCCTCCACATGTTCTTTCGTTCGTGCGCGCTCCTGCTGGTCCTGGTGTCGGTGGCATGCGTTTCAGATGGGCCCGGACTCGGCCGGGCCGAGCCCTTCGATGCGCCCACTGGCGAGGGCAGCCGGTGGCCCGCTTTGTCCTCCGATGGGGACGGCGTCATCTTGAGTTGGCTGGAGCCGGACGCTTTCGGATCATGGTCCCTGCGCATGGCGCGGTTGGACGACGCCGGCTGGCGCGACGTCAAGACGGTGGCAACCGAAGGCGAGCGTCCATTCTTCGTGAACTGGGCCGACTTCCCCGCAGTGTGGGCCGTATCGCCCGGAACACTGGCCGCGCACTGGTTGGAGCGGGGCACCGAGGGCGGATACGACTATGGTGTGCGGGTGGCTTTTTCGAACGACGGGGGAGCACGCTGGAGCGA
>JBGMRK010000065.1:0-12284 GCA_048061375.1 Longimicrobiales bacterium
GAGATCAGGCAAACGCGCTCGCAGAGTTGCTCCGCCTGGGCCATGAGATGAGTGGAAAAAAGGATCGTTGTGCCGTTTCCGTGAAACTCGCGCACGATGTCTTCGAGGACGTCTTGGTTGATGGGGTCGAGGCCGCTGAAAGGCTCGTCCAGGATGAGCAGGTCCGGCTCATGGATGACCGTCGCAATGAACTGAACCTTCTGCTGCATACCCTTCGAGAGATCTTCGACCTTCTTTCCCTTCCAGTCGCCCAACCCCAGACGGTCGAGCCAATCACCGGCGCGGCGGGCGGCCTCCTTGCGCGCCAGGCCGCGAATCTCACCCAAGAACTCGAGTTGCTCGAGAACCTTCATCTTGCGATAGACCCCGCGCTCTTCCGGCAGATACCCCACACGCTTGCGGCGTATGCCGTCCGGATCGCCCCCCAGAAGACACACGGTGCCTTCGTCGGGACGCAGGATTCCCATGATCATGCGCAAGGTGGTGGTCTTGCCGGAGCCATTCGGTCCCAGCAGCCCATAGATGCACCCCCGCGGAATACGCATATGCAGGTCATGGACAGCCGTATGCTCACCGAACCGCTTGGTCACGCCTTCGAGTTGAATCGCAGTGTCCGAGGTCATAATCATCGCCGTCCGCTCAGTCGTGGAGTTCGTCTTCATTTTTCAAGCTACGCGCTACCGAAGGGTCAGCACGGGTACGGGCGGGAGTCCTGTTTCCTTCAACCTGCATGGGCGCCTGGATCGCAAATGTCGAAGCTCAGCCTCGAGCGGCTTGCTGCCTGGTAGAAAGCCTTTAGATTCGAGACCCGCACAAGATCAACCATGAGGAGGATGGATGGCCATCTACCGGACACTGTATTATACCGACGTATCGGTCGGTGTTGGTGGCCGAATCACGATTCCCCAGGACATGCGGGACGACCTGAGGATCGTTGAGGGTGATTCGTTGACGGTCCGCGTAGAAGAAACCTCCGATGGAAACCGGCAGATGGTGGTTTGGCGTACCGATGAGCAGGTGACGGAGGCATAATCCTCCCCGGCCTCACAGCCGATCGTCTGATGTGCTTTACCCCTCGGCATCGACCCATCGCACAAGGGCCGTCAGCGGCCCCACGCCATCGTGATGCCACCAAGGCGGTGGCCACGGTGCATCGTCGAAGCCAGTAATCCGGAGCGCTCCAGCCCGGGCCAGGGATTCATGTAGTTCGGCCTCGGCCTCTCCGGCACCCGCGACCGCCACCGTCTGTAGGTGACGACGTACCCTCGCCAGGTGTGGAACGACGTCTACCAGTCTGCGTACCGGCGCCACGCGCACCACTCGATTGAGGCAGGACGGCTTGAAGTCGGGCACGGCCTCGTAGATGACGGTCCACGGTGCCTCGCCACCGCTATACATGGCCACGTCTTCCCCAGCGGCCATGCGCAACTCGGCCGCACCACGAATCTGGTGGACGGCTGAAGCCTCTTCGGGCGTGATGGCTCCGCTCGGTAGGTCGCGCTCCAAGGTTTCCAGGGACTCGGCCAAGAGCCCCGCCAATCCAGCCGGAGAGACCGCCCCGCCCTGTTCAACGTAGACCAGGTGCGGCGAGACACATCCACGCTGGTCGAATGTCGCAACGGCCCTCGCGATGGAAGCCACGGTCGACCGCGCCACCTCGTCTCCGGCAAGTGCCGCGGCGCCGACCAGGCCAAGACTCAACCGGTAATGGTAGGCCACGATGCGGGTGCTTGCCGGCGTCCTTTCCCTCACATCGCGGATCGTGTCGTCGTTGCCGTACGCGATGACCGCATCCGCTTCGGCCAAGGCCGCCGATTCCCCATCGGATGTGGAGCCCCCACCCCCCGGCCAATAGAGCACGGCCGCAGCTGAAGCGACCTCAGGATCGTGCTCCTGCAGACCTCGTAAGTACAGGTTCGGCAGAACCACGTCGCCGAGGCCCGGCTTCACGAGCACGGCCGATTTCACGAGTAGGGCACGAATGAGCGAGGTGACCGAGACGCCAGGCACGGTCCCGGCACCGATGTGAAGCGTAAGCGGCAGCCCGAGTACCCTCGAGCTTCCTCGGTCCCCGGCCTGAAAGGTGTCGAGCACCCGCGGGTCGGTAAACTCTGCCTCGAGTAGTTCGAGTAAGCGGGGCTCGGTCCAATCTCTGGCCATCCCGTCCAGCACCAATTCCGCCATGGGGGGAGAGATGCCGGCCGAGTGGGGAAGCAGAGAAAGCGCCTCCTCCCGCAGCGGATCGCCCTCCGACGCGAAGCGCGCCCCTACCGCTCCCAAGCTCGCCGCGATATCCCGTACCGCATGGGACAAGAGAACTTCACGGGAATTGCGCAAGAATGCGCACAACCCCCGCATGCCCTCGGACGAAAGCACCGGGTAGGCGACGGCACGGCGCGCCGATTCGGCGCGCTGCTCACCAAGCAGATCTCCCGCACCCGCCGGGACAGTCCAGCCGTCGAACGGCGTCACGGGCGACCTTCGTTGGTCAATGACGTAGCTGCCATGAGCTCATCCATCGCGAGTGAGCAGCCTCGTGGCTCCGCGCCTGGTGACCGGCCGAGCACGCGGAAGCCGTCATCCACGGCCACGCCCAGATCCTCGGTCAGCACGGCGCACACCGATCCCAGATTCGCCAGGTCCAGGTGACACAGGAGCCCTGGTGACCCATCCGGCGCGGGGCTCAGCGTGACCGGATCGAGAACACGGGTCCGGACCCATGGAGGTGGGACGTGCCTCCGTTCGGTGAGGCCGGGGTCGGCCGCCTTCCGAATGACCGGCTCGTAGAACTGAGAGAGAAGTTCCGTCATGCCGTACTCATTCACGATCATGCCCGCCGGCACACCCAGACGCTCCGTCAGCGCCGCGTAAAACTCCTCGCGGGGTATCGTTCGTGAGCGACCCTTGAAGCCACCCGTCTCCATGAGGCGAGACCCGCCAGCCAACCTGAACGTCCAAGCCCCCTCGTCCATCGCATCCATCCAGTGAACCAATGCGAATGCGGTTCCAACCAGCAGGACCGGCTCCTCGGCGGCCTCTGCGCGGGCCAACGCACGCCGAAGCGCACCGTAATCGATTCGGCCACCGGCGTCCACATAGAACTCGGCCCGCCCCGGACCAAGGCGATCGGCCACGCACCCGATCATGTAGCTGAGCGACGAGCTCGGGAGCTCGGCGGGAGACGGGATCAGTGACAGGAGTCTCACGTCGGCCTCGTCGAGTACGAGATGGGCCGAGAAATTCGGCAGGAGCGATGCCCGGTAGAGAGCGAGATCCAAGACGTGGTGCTCGCCGCGCTCGGCGCCGGCCGTGGTACCGCTCGTGCGAAACACCTTCTCGACACGTCGCGGATCGCCGGAGACGAGACGTACGGCCTTGAAGCCGGAGGTCGGGACCGCCGGGAGGTCCTGCCATCCTCTTACGGTCTCGGGAGAAGCCCCCCGCCCACGCGCGAACCCCTCGTATACCGGATTGGTGGCAAACTGATAGGCGAAGCAGCGCAGAGCCAGATCGTTGAACGCCGCCTCGGTCAAGCAAGCGTCGATGCCCTGCGAGAACACGCCGGCGAGTACCCTCGACAGGTCGGCAAACTCGGCTGTCGGATTCACTCGCGCGATCCGAAGATGGGTCGGCCGGCGAGCGCCCCAGTGTGCTCGCCGTCCCTGATGGTGGTTTGGCCGTTCACGATGACCAGGGGAATTCCACGAGGGTATTGGTGTGGCGAGGAGAACGTCGCGACATCGGCTACAGCGGTGGGGTCGAATGCCACCAAGTCGGCATAGGCCCCCACGCGCACCACGCCCCGGTCGGGCAACTTCAGCTTGGCCGCGGGCATTCCCGTGACCTTGTGGATCGCCGTCTCCAGAGGCATGTCGCGACGCTCCCGGACATAGCGCCCCAGCAGCCTCGGGAAGGTCCCGTACGCTCTGGGGTGAGGCGATCCGCCCGAAAGCGCCCCGTACGTGGCATACGAGCCTCCGTCCGAGCTTATCATCGCCAGCGGATGAGAGAGGATGGCGGCGGTATTCTCCTCGGACATCCCGAAACCGATCATGCCAACGCTATTGGACTCCTCGACGATCAGGCGCCTGGTCAGCTCGAATGGCTCCTCCCCCAGGTCCTGGGCGAGCTCGCCCAGGCGGCGGCCGCGGGCACCTGCGTTTCCGGCCGTGCGCGTCGAAGTGATCTGCACCGCGTCCCACGACCCCAGAAGGGCCACCTTGGCCCGCGTGAACGCCTCAATACGTGGGAGCGTTTCCGGATCCTCGAGCCGTCGCAAAAAGGCCGCCGTCCCGCCTGCCCGCGCCCATGTGGGGAACAGGCTAGAGAGGCCTGTGCTGTAGGCGGCGTACGGATAGCGATCGAAATGCACGTCCACGCCCGAGTGCCGGGCCTCCTCGATGGTGCTAAGCACCGTGGCGGCTTTCCACCAGTTGCGCTGGCCCTGTGCCTTGAGATGGGAGATCTGCACCGGCACGCCGGCCAGGAATCCGACCTGCAGTGCCTCCTCGACAGCGGCCATGAGGCGGTCGTCTTCATTCCGTATGTGTGACGCATACGGGTAACCCGTCCCGGCCAACTCACAGGCCAGCTCGACGAGCTCACCCGTTGAAGCGAAGGAGCCCGGCGTGTATTCCAGGCCCGACGAGAGGCCGACCGCTCCCTGTTGGAGGGCCGATCGAACGATGGCTCTCATGCGCCGGATTTCCTCCGAACTCGCCTCGCGGTCGGCACCGCCCATCACGAGCCCACGCACGGTGCCATGGCCCACCATCGAGGCCAAGTTCACCGCTGCCGGTGTACGCCCCAGCCGCTGCAGGAAACCACCTATGTCACGGAAGTCGATCGCGACCCCGTATTGGCGGGCGTAGCGCTCTCTGGAGGCCTGGTATGCATCCTCGGACCATGGACCCACAGAGCTGCCATCCTGGCCGACCACCTCGAGCGTTACGCCCTGGCGGATTCGGCTTTCCGCCCTTGGATTCACCAACAGCGAGAGGTCGGCGTGGGAATGGATGTCGATGAACCCGGGAGTGAGGGCCATGCCGGCGAGGTCGATCTCCTCCGCTCCGGCGCCCGCACCGGCACCGATACCGGAAATCCGGTCGCCTATGATCCCTACGTCGGCCTGGACGCCGGGCGTCCCCGTGCCGTCGAACAGCGTCGCCCGTCGTAGGACCAGGTCGGCCGTAGGCCCGGGCCGCAGCCTGAATCCACCCGTTAGTCCGGTCCCACCGACCAGGGCCCCGTACCCGAGGAAGCTACGCCGGTCCATCTACCTCAGACCCGCCGGACACGCCCCGGCTCCAGCCCACCGGCATGGAGGATTTTCTCCTGCAACCGAGCCGACTCTTCATCCATGAACACCTCCAAGTCGCCGAGTATCGAGCGCACAGAGTCATAGGCCTCCGCGGGGAAGTCCGTACCCTCGGCGCTGCGCAGCGCACCCTCGAGCGTTGCGAACTCGCGATCGGCTTTTTCGACCGCGCGGCGCAGGCGGCTGAGAGCCCGCCGAGCTTCGTGTTCCGCGCTTTCAATGGCCATTTCATCTCCGTGTGCGGCGTGATCGGCGACCGATCAAGGTAGACGCGGACCGCAGATACAGTCCAGGCGAGTGGGTGCGCGCGGGCCTTGGGGAGGCACCCGTCTCTTGGTACCTTGGTCGATCGCGCTTCGGAACTCGCCACCCTGGGCTTCACGCTGTTGATCCTATGACGGAAATATTCGATCTGATCATCGTGGGAGCCGGTCCCTGCGGCATCGCCGTGGGTGCCGCGGCCCGCAGTGGCGGGCTTTCGGCCAAGTTGATCGACGAAGGCTGTGTGACTAGCTCGCTCGTCGAATACCCCTACTACATGACCTTCTTCAGCACCGCAGAAAAGCTGGAGATCGAAGGTGTTCCGTTCACGATCGCCGAGTCCAGGCCCACCCGGCGCGAGGCGTTGGCGTACTACCGGCGCGTGGTCCGCCACTACGATCTCGACATCCACCAGTATGAGAAGGTTACCAAGATCACGGGGGAGGCCGGGGACTTCACCGTCCTCACGCGCCATCCGGACGGCGATGAGCACCGATATTCCGCCAAGGCGGTGGTTCTGGCCACCGGCTCGTTCCATCAGCCCAACTACCTGGGCGTTCCGGGAGAGAATCTACCCAAGGTCCTCCACTATTACAGGGAGCCGTATCCGTTCTTCGATCAGGACGTGCTGGTCGTCGGGGGCGGCAATTCGGCGGTCGAGTCGGCGCTCGAGACGTTTCGGGGGAACGCCCGTGTTACACTGGTGCACTTCGCCGACACGTTGGACCGAGGTGTGAAGCCCTGGGTGGTCCCGGACATCGAAAACCGGTTGGAGAAGGGCGAGATCCCAGTCTTTTGGCGCCACCGAGTCGCTGAGATCTTGCCGGGTTCGGTAGTCCTCCGCGATGACGACACTGGCGAGACGCTCGAGATCAAGAACGACTGGGTGCTCGCGATGACAGGCTGGCGGGCGGATCCCGGGTTCCTGGGAGAGCTTGGTGTGGGGGTCGACTCCGAAACGGGGATTCCCAGTCACGACCCCACATCGATGGAGACCAATGTCTCTGGCGTCTACATCGCGGGCGTGCTGGCCGCCGGCCACAACGCCAACAAGATCTTCATCGAGAACGGCAAGCTGCACGGCGGCCTCATCGTGCGGAACCTGTCGAGTCCAGCCGAAGCCTAGCTGACTCCGTCTGTCAGGCCTCAGGACGGAAGTTCAACCGCTGGCGCGCTGAACCTCGACGTCTTGCGCCTCGAGCAGGGCGATCACCTTCTCGGGGCTCAGGGGATGAGAGTAAAAGAACCCCTGGCCGTCGTCGCACTGAAGCTCTTTGAGGAGCGTGGACTGCTCATCGGTCTCCACACCCTCTGCAGCAACCCTCAGGCCCAGGCCACGCGCCAACGTAATGACCGCCTCGACGACGGCCGATTCGGATCCGTTCGCCCCCATCTTGTTGATGAAGGTTCGGTCGATCTTCACCGACGAGACACGGAAGTCACTCAGATAGCTCAACGAGGAATACCCGGTTCCGAAGTCGTCGATCTCCACCTGAACACCCAGATCTCGGAGGCGATGGACCACCCGTGCGTTGTGAGCAGGGTCCTCGAGGAGCGCTACTTCGGAGATCTCCAGAGTCAGCCGTTCCGGGTCGAGCCCCACATCCTGCAGCGTCGTCGTAACACGATCCACCAGATCGGGCTGCTGGATCTGCTTGGCTGCAAGGTTGACACTCATGTTCGCGTCGGCCAGCTCGGGGAAGCGCTCAACCCATTCCGCCATCTGGGTACTCGCCTCACGAATGACCCACCAACCCATAGGCACGATCAGGCCGGTCTCCTCAGCGAGCGGCACGAATAGTTCAGGCGATACGACCCCCTGCTCGGGATGATCCCAGCGGATGAGCGCCTCGAACCCCCGGACGCGCCCATCGCTCAACGACACGATCGGTTGGTAGTCCAGTCGAAGTTGGTTCGAGTGGAGCGCCATCTTCAAGTCCGCCTCGACCTTGAGTAACATCACAGCCCGCTCGTGAACTCGCCGGTCGAAAACCTCGTAGCGGCCCGATCCGCTCTCCTTCACCCGGTACATAGCTGCATCCGCGTTGCGCAGGAGCTGGTCGGGGTCGGTCATGCCGGGCTCGCTTACGGCGATCCCTATGCTCACCGCAGGAAAAATTTCCCTGCTCTCGAGATCGACAGGGTCGCGTAGCGCATCGAGAATGCGCTCGGAGACGCGCGTCGAATCGCGGCTATCCTTGATGCCGTCGAGCAGAATGCAGAACTCGTCGCCACCGATCCGCGAGACCACATCGCCAGGCCGGACGGCGGCAAGGAACCGCCTACTCAGTTCGACCAACAACTCGTCCCCTGCTGCGTGGCCCAGTGTGTCGTTGATGACCTTGAATCGGTCGAGATCGATGAACAGGATCGCAAACTGGTATTTCTCCGTGTGCTTCGCCCTGCGCTTCATCAGGTTGAAGCTCCGGTCGAGTAATTCGATGAAGAACGCCCTGTTCGGCAGGCCGGTGAGCGAATCGTAAAGAGCCCCCTTGGTGAGCTGGGCCTCGACGCTCTTGCGTTCGGTGAAGTCCGTGATCGAACCGACCATCCGGATCGCTCGATCGCGCTCGTCCCTTTCGGCGATGCCGCGGGCAACGATCCACCTGTACGAGCCGTCTCTGTGTCGCAGCCGGTGCTCACTCTGAAACCTTGGCGTGCCGCCTCTCCGATGAAGGGCGAGCTCCTCCTTCACCCGCTCGATGTCCTCCTCGTGGATACGCGTGAGCCACTCGTCAGGAGAGTCACCGATATCGTGCGGCCCATAGCCCAGGTATCTCGCCCAGTCCTGCGAATAGTGCATCTTGTCGGTCTGGAGATTCCAATCCCAGAGCCCGTCGTTGCCGCCCTGAACGGCCAGGGCGTAACGCGCCTCGCTCTCCTGCAGGGACTTCTCGGCCAGTCTTCGGACCGTGATGTCCTCACACGTGGTCACCATACCGATCGGCTCCCCATCGGAGTTTTTCACCACGTCCGACATGAGGTGGACCGAAAACTCGGATCCGTCCTTGCGGACGTTTAGACCCTCACGGCGCCAGGTCGTCATACCGTGAAGATCGTTGACCGTCATACCCGTGGTACGCCGTCCCTTGGGGACAACTCCTTCCCCGGGTCCCAGCGCGAAGATCCGAGCGTGCTTGCCGATGAGCTCATTGGAGGTGTATCCGTGCATGGCGGCGTCGGCAGGGTTGCAGTAGACGATACGCCCGTCCAGGTCCGTAACGGTCACGCCGATCTGCATGGTCTCCACGGCCTTCTCAAGACGCAGAAACGCGGTCTCCAAAAGAAGCTGGCGCGTGATGTCGCGGTAGATCACGAAGGCCACCGCATCCGCGTCGCTGAACGTTATGGGTGCGCTGATGATGGACACGGACAACAGAACGCCGTCCTTGCGGCGGCGCATCGACTCCATGCGCACCGGCTCGCCACTGATCAACCTGGCCGTTGCGGCCTTGGCTTCGGCCAACTCTCCAGGCGGTATGAGGAGTTCGTCGATGTCAGTTCCGTCGAATTCACTGCGGCTATAGCCGAACAGCTCGGAAAAGGCATCGTTCCCCCACTTCACCCGGCCTTTCCGATCGATGAGAATGACCGCGTCCGCAGAACTCTCGAAAAGCTCGCCGACGTGTGTGCGCCGTAGCTCGAGCCGTTCGTTGAGCCGGCGATGCCGGACACTCAAGATCACGGCCCACGCCGCTACGGCGGCGAAGGCCATCGCTGCGAGTACGACTACCGGGGACATGGACGAGTGATCTCTCCGCCAGAGGGGGGGCAGCCCGACGGGGCGACATCATGCACAAACGGTGCTTATATATACATCATGGGAGCCGCAGCCCGCGGATGTCCCACGTCCAACTCCACACCGGAAACATATGTGTGTCAAGGACGGCGCTTGAAGCCAGGCAACGCTAAAGGTCGCTTCACCCCACGGTGACATCCTGCGACACGAATGTGCTTCTTATCAAGAGTCGTTCCTATTCTCGGCTCGCACGTTAACGAATTCACCCCTCGGCGAGTCTTACAGGATGAGTTCATTCGAACCTTGGAGCAGTGATATGAGATACCTAAACCGATGCGGCGCCGTTCTTACCGCCTTGGTGCTGACGGCGACACAGGCGGACGCACAGCGGCGTCCAGCCGCGGGTGCCCGCGCCGCACGAACTCTTTCGGCCGAGAAGGTTCTTCAGCGTTATGAACGCCTCGACCTCTCCGCCGAGCAGATGACGGCTCTGGAATCCATACAGGAAGACGCCATTCAGCGGCGGCGGCAAGGAGAGGACCGGTTACGGGAGCTACGCTCTCGCGTCAGAGCCGGCGAGATCACCCGGGACTTCATCCGGGAAGAGGTCCGGGGAGCCAAAGAGGCCACTCGCCAGTTTGTTGAGGCCCAGCAGGACCGCGTTCGTGAAGTGTTGACCGAGCAACAACTGGACCAGGTGACTCGCGCCCGGCGCCGCGGCCTGCGTGGTGAGGGGCGGTCTGGCCACAGAGTGGGACGCGCTCGCTTCCGTGGCGGTAGAGCCGGCTTCTCACATGCTCGATTCCGGCGGCCCGGGTCGCTCCAGCGACCCCGCCGATTCATGCGTCGGAGCTTCGGCCGAGACTCCGGCTAGAGCCGCGGGGACCCGCGATCAGGCGGTCAGCGCTCGCCCCCGCCTGTCCCGGCGTCGAGGCGGGCGATGATCTCGTCCGTCAGATCGACGGCAGGATCCCAATAGGCCACTCCGCTCTGGACGTTGTTGAAGATAAGTGTGAGGCCTCGCTCTGCGCCGAGGGTCTCGATGATGGCGGCGATCTTCCCGGTGATCTCCTCGGTGAGCGCTGCCTGACGAGCACCTAGCTCATTCTGCACGTCCTCGTTGAGGCGCTGGAGTTGAAGGCTCATGTCCTCCACTTGGCGTTGGATGGAGACCGCCTCGGGGCTGCCGGGCATAGCCTGGAGCCCCTGCTGGCGCAGCGTGTTGAACTCGATCTGCTGCGCCTGGACCTCCCCACTCCTTTGGCTACGGAGTTGGGTGAAAAGCGCTAGCGCCTGCTCCCCGGCCAAGGACTCCGCCAGGATCCGATCCGCGTCGAAGATGCCCACCGTCACAGGTGCGATCTGGGCCCGCGCCGGGGTCTGTGAAGCCACCAGCGCCAGCGCCAACAGGCCGAACGTACGGATCATCCCAGAATTTATGCTACCCCAAGCCATCCAAAAACTCCCTTCAATCGTCATACGAGAGAACGGCCGAGACCGCGTCGTCGCCATGAGAGAAAGGCGATCGTCCGAGGCGCCGACACCGAATACACGTCATGAGCAAAGCAGAAAAAGATAGCCTCTACGAGGATTACCTTCTACCCGTCGGGACTGCCGTGCTCGGGGCGCCGCGTCAACGGTCGCCGCTCAACAGTCCGCCGATGATGTCACCCCCGATGCCTCCCAACCCCTTGGACTCCCCCTGCGAGCCGAATCTCGAAGCGGCCACGATCCGATCGGCCAAGCGGGAGAAGGGGAGGCTCTGTAGATATACAGTGCCAGGCCCCGAAAGGGTCGCGAGGAATAGTCCTTCACCTCCGAACAGAGCATTCTTGAAGCCGCCCGCGAACTGGATGTCGTAGTCCACCCCCTGTGACATCCCCACCAGACAGCCCGTGTCTATGCGTAACATCTCACCAGGCATGAGGCGCTTCTCGATAAGGGCTCCACCCGCGTGGACAAACGCCATGCCATCCCCCTCGAGCCGTTGAAGAATGAACCCTTCGCCGCCAAAGAGGCCCGTGCCGAGCTTCCGCGTGAACGCGACCTCGATCTCCACGCCCTCGGCGGCACATAGGAACGAGTCCTTCTGGCAGGTGAATTGTCCGTCGAAGGATCTCAAATCGATTGGAACGACCTTGCCGGGAAAGGGTGCGCCAAACGCCACGTGCCCCTTCGACGCCCCCTGATACGTGAAGTTCGTGATAAAGAAGGACTCACCGGTGATCATTCGCTTGAAACCCTTGAATGCACCGCCACCTGAAGATGTCTGCATCTCGATGCCGGCCTCCATGTACATCATTGCGCCCACCTCTGCCCTCACACCTTCGCCGGGATCGAGCCCGATTTCGACGATTTGCATGTCATCCCCGAAGATCTGATAATCGACTTCGTCAGCCATGAAAGCCTCCGCTTAGGGTGCCCGTTACCGCAGTAGCGTGAATGGTACAGCCGCGCATAGTTGGATTCCAACACCTGACACATCGGTGACGTTGCCCGCCCAAGCGTGATGCGCGAGGATTTGCGCGAGCAGGACGCGACAACCCCAGTCGGGCGATACGTACGATGAAGACCGTTCTATACATATGCATCGAGAACTCAAACCGGAGCCAGATGGCCGAGGCGTTCACAAGGCTGCATGGCCTGGACGTTCTCGAGGCCTTCAGCGCCGGTTCGTCACCATCGGGCGCGGTGAATCCAAACGCCATACGCGCGATGGCTGAGCTGTCCTACGACCTCACCTCGCACTGGTCGAAGGGCGTGAGCGAGGTCCCGGAAGGGCCCTACGACTTCGTCATCACGATGGGCTGCGGCGATGACTGCCCCTACATCGCCGCCGAGCAGAGAGACGACTGGGCGTTGCCCGACCCGAAGACCATGCCACCCGAAGGGTTCAATGAGGTCCGCGATGAGATCGGGCGGAGGGTCAAACAGTTGATCGCGCGGATCAAAGCGGGCTAGGGGGCC
>JBGMRK010000066.1:0-12116 GCA_048061375.1 Longimicrobiales bacterium
CACCGGTCTCGAAAACCGGCGTCCTCACGGACTTGTGGGTTCGAGTCCCACCGGCTCCGCTCTAGCAGTTCCGACGCCGCGTCCGGTCCGCATCCCATAGCTCACACACCCATCCGCTCGTCTCGTCCTTGCCCGGGCGAATGCCAAGCGTGCACATTGGCTTGGCAACGGCCTGGCATGGGGAGGTCCTCGTAGTGTCTCGGCCCGCTCAAGCAGGGTGCCGGACTCGAGAAAGACCTCTGAAGTCGTTGCCCCTCGAGGATGGAGTGCTGTGATGTCAGCGATCGACCCAACATGGTAGGACGAGCCCCGCCGGGGAACGGACGTGTCACGTTCATCTCCAGGCAAGAGAGTCGAGCCACTGGACAACTTCCGTAAGAGACCTCCTCGAGAGGATTGCGACCGGCTGCTGGCAGGGGTGCTCCGCCATCGGATCCGAACAGAGGTGACTTTGGGGCAGAGGCTCTTCGAGGCGCGGACCAGGCCGTGAGCCGTATGGACACCGAGTCCGATACGCTCCGGCCCGGCGAGACGCCCGAGGCCCACCGTCAGGAGGCGCTCCTTCGTCTGAGCACGGCTATCGCGGCGGCCCAGGACGAAGCCGCTGTCTGCCAGTCCGTCGTGGACGGGCTCCACGACCGGGCCATCGGCTACGACTTCGTGGGCGTATTCCTGGCGGATCCTGACACGGGCGAGCGCGTCCTATGCGCCACCGTGGGATGGGAAGGCACCCACGACGGGATGCGCCTCCGGCCGGGCGAGGGGCTGAGCGAGCGCCCGCTCCTGAACGGCGAGCTGCACTACTCTCCGGTGGTCCGGCGAGAGGCCCAATACGTACACGGGGCCACTGCGGGATCCGAGCTGGACCTACCCCTCAAGGTGGACGGCCAGGTGGTGGGCGTCCTGGTGGTCGAGAGCGACGAGGAGGAGGCGTTCGGCAGCGAGGACCTCCGGATTCTCAACGCTGCCGCACAGCAGGCCGGCATCGCCATCGGTAGGGCCAGGCTTCTGGCCGCGGAGCGTCGGCGCTCCGCCGAACAGACGGCGCTCCTGGACACCATGCAGGATCTGCAGGGCGAGCTGGAGCTGTCCAAGCTGCTCCAGCGCGTGGTGGAGCGGGCCGTGAATCTCCTCGGCGTCACTGGAGGCGAGTTGGCCATCTACGACGAGGAGCGCCGGGAGCTGGAGATCGTCGCCAGCCACAACATCGGCTCCGACTCCACGGGCACACGCATGGCCCCCGGCGAAGGGGCCATGGGCAAGGTGGCCGAGACCCACGAGCCCCTGATTATTCCGGATTACTTGGAGTGGACGGGCCGTTCCGAGAAGTACGTGGATACGACAGCCCGGGGCGTCGTTGTGGTGCCTCTCCTCATCGGGTCCCGCCTGGTGGGCACCCTGGCCAGCGTCCACACGGAGGCCGACCGGACCTTCGGGCCCGAGGACCTGCGCCTCCTGAATCTGTTCGCGCCCCAGGCGGCCATCGCCATCGAGAATGCCCGCCTCTTCACCAGGGAGCGGATGCGCGCCGAAGAGCAGAAGGCGCTCCTGGACACGATGCAGGACCTGTCCCAACAGCTCGAGCTGTCCGAGCTCCTCCAGTCGGTGGTGGAGCGGGCGGTGGCCCTACTGGGCGTCACGGGAGGAGAGTTGGCGTTCTATGACGAGGCGAGTCGGGAGCTGGAGATCGTGGCCAGCTACAACATCGGCTCCGACTCCATCGGCACCCGTATGAATCCCGGTGAGGGCGCCATGGGCCGGGTGGCCGAGACCCACGAGGCCCTGATCATCCCCGACTATCTGGAGTGGGTGGGGCGCTCCGAGAAGTACGTGGATACGACGGCCCGGGGCGTCATGGTCGTGCCCCTCCTCGTCGGGTCCCGACTTGTGGGCACCCTTGCCAGCGTCCACACGGAGGCCGACCGGACCTTTGGGCCCGAGGACCTACGCCTCTTGGACCTGTTCGCGCCCCAGGCGGCGATCGCCATCGAAAATGCCCGCCTCTACACGGCCGCCCGGCGAGAGCACCGCTTCTTCGAGACCCTGGTGCAGAACAGCCCGGTGGCCATCGTGGTGCTGGATCTGAATGGCGACATCGTGTCGCTGAACCCGGCCTTCGAGCGGCTCTTCGGCTGGACTCCGGACGAGGGCGTCGGCCGGAACCTGGACGGCCTCATCAACTCCGACGAGACCATGTCCGAAGCGCTGGGCTACACGAACGCGGCGGTGGGGGGGGAAACCCTTCACGCCATCGGCCGAAGGCGGCGCAAAGACGGCACCTTCATCGACGTGGAGTTGGCCGCTGTTAGCGTGGACATCGGAGGAGACCAGGCAGGGGTGCTGGCCCTTTACCATGACATCTCGGAGCTCCTCGAAGCTCGGCACCATGCCGAGGAAGCCAACCAGGCCAAGAGCCGTTTCCTGGCCAACATGAGCCATGAGTTGCGCACTCCCCTGAACGCCATCATCGGCTACTCGGAGATGCTCTCCGAGGAGGCCGAGGAGGTGGGCCAGGACGGCTTCATTCCCGACCTGGCCAAGATCCGCTCGGCGGGCCGGCAACTCCTGGCTCTCATCAACGACATCCTCGACCTCTCCAAGGTCGAGGCCGGCAAGATGGAGCTGTCACCCGAGACCTTCGACTTCAGGGACCTCGTGACGGCGGTCGCTGACACCTCCCAGCCCCTGCTCCGCAATAACGAGAACCGGCTCACCGTATCGCTGGGAGACGGCGTGGGGGAGATCTACGCCGACCTGGCCAAGACCCGGCAGATCCTCCTGAACCTCCTCTCCAACGCCAGCAAGTTCACGGCGGCGGGCGAGATCAACCTCACCGCCCGGCTTCAGAGGGGCGACGACCAGGACTGGATCGAGGTGTCGGTGGAGGACTCGGGCATAGGCATGACCGACGAGCAGCTGGGCCGGATCTTCGAGGCGTTCAGCCAGGCGGACTCCTCCACGACCCGCCGCTTCGGGGGAACGGGCCTGGGACTGGTCATCAGCAGGGGCTTCGCCCGGCTCATGGGCGGCGAGATCTTCGTGGACAGCACCGAGGGCGTGGGCTCCACCTTCACGGTGCGGATCCCCCGGCGCCTGGAGGATCGGTGAAGTCGCCTTCCACGGAGCCCTCCGGTGCGGGACGGGCGGCGGGTGGCGACAGCCACGAGCGGGAAGCCGAGGCGCGGCGGAGATCCGCGCTCCTGCGCCTCAGCACGGGCATCGCCGCCGCCCACGACGAGCAAGCCGTCTGCCAGGCGGTGGTGGACGGGCTCCACGACCGCGACCTGGGCTATGACTTCGTGGGTGTGCTCCTGGTGGATCCGGAGAGTGGCGACCGCGTGCTACAGGCCAGCGTGGGGTGGAAGGGAAAGCACGAGGGGTTCCGAATCGCTCCGGGCCAGGGGTTGAGCGAGCGTCCCATGCTGGACGGCGAGGTGCACTACTCGCCCAAGGTTCGCCACGAGGCCGGCCACGTCCACGGGGCAGCGAGCGGGTCGGAGTTGGACCTTCCGCTGGCCGTGGACGACGAAGTCGTGGGGGTCATGGTCCTGGAAAGCATCGAGGAGGATGCCTTCCACCGGGAGGATCTGGAGATCCTCACCGCGGCCGCGCGCCAGGCCAGCCTGGCCATCGGCCGGGCCCGCCTGTTGGAGACGGAGTGGAGGCGCGCGGAGGAGCAGACCGCGCTCATGGACACCATGCGGGATCTGTCCAAGGAGTTGGACCTGCCCAAGCTCCTGCAGGCCCTTCTCAAGAGGGCCGTGGGTCTCCTCGGCGTGACCGGCGGTGAACTGGCCATCTTCGACGAGGAGCGCCAGGAGCTGGTGATCGTGGCCAGCCACGACCTGGGGGCCGACGTGGTGGGCACCCGCATGGTCATGGGTGAGGGTGCCATGGGCCACGTTGCCCAGACGCACGAGCCCCTGGTGATCCCGCGCTATCAGGAGTGGGAGGGACGCTCGGAGCAGTACACCCAGGACACGGTCCAGTCGGTGGTGGCCGCTCCCCTCCTCATCGCGGCCCGCCTGGTCGGTGTGATCGCCGCCGTGCACTCGGATCCGGATCGGGCCTTCGGGCGAGAGGACCTCCGCCTTCTCGAGCTCTTCGCCCCCCAGGCCGCCGTGGCCATCGAGAACGCCCGCCTCTTCACCGCCGAGCATAGCCGGGCAAGGGAGCAGGAGGCGCTCCTGGACACCCTGGCCGATATGGCGGGTGAGCTGGAGCTGTCGAAACTGCTCCAGGGCCTGTTGGTGCGGGCGGCGCACCTGCTGGATGTGACGGGGGGCGAGCTCGCGATCCAGGACGAGGAGACGGGCGAGTTGATCATCGCGGCCAGCCATCGAATGGGCGCCGACGCGGTTGGCACCCGCATGGCGAGGGGCGAGGGCGCGATGGGGCGGGTGGCCGAGACCATGGAGCCCCTGGTTGTTCCGGACTACCCCGAGTGGGTGGGCCGCTCGGAGAAGTACGTGGATGGGAGTGTCCAGACCGTCATGGCAGCGCCGCTGCTCATCCGAAGTCACCTTGTGGGCGTGCTCGCCGTGGTCCACTCCGATCGGAACCGAATGTTCGGCCCGGACGACCTGAGGCTCCTTCGACTTTTCGCTACTCAGGCGGCGATCGCCATCGAGAACGCGCGCCTCTTCACCGAGGGCCGGCACCGCCAGCAGTACTTCGAGGATCTGGTAAAGAACAACCCCGTGGCCATCGTCACCATGGATCTGAACTTCAATATCACGAGCTGTAATCCCGCCTTCGAGAAGCTCTTCGGGTGGAAGGGCGAGGAGGTTCTGGGGCGGAACCTGGACGAGCTGGTGAACACCGAGGAGTCGCTGGACGAGGCGGCGGCCTACACGGAGGAAGCGTACGATGGGGCCGTGATCCGGGGGATCGGCAAGCGCAAGCGGCGCGACGGGACCCTGGTGGACGTGGAGCTGGCCGGCGTGCCCGTCATGGTGGACGGCGAGCAGGCGGGCATCATGGGCCTCTATCACGACATCACCGATCTCCTCAAGGCCCAGGAGGAGGCCCAGGCGGCCAACCGGGCCAAGAGCCATTTCCTGGCCAACATGAGCCACGAGCTTCGCACTCCGCTGAACGCCATCCTGGGCTATTCGGAGATGCTGGTGGAGGAAGCCGAGGATGACGGGAACGACATCTACGTTCCCGACCTCAGGAAGATCGAGGCCGCGGGACGCCACCTGCTGGCGCTCATTAACGACGTTTTGGACCTGTCCAAGGTCGAGGCCGGCAAGACCGAGCTCTACCTGGAGTCATTCGATACGCGGGGAATGGTGGACGCCGTGGCGGCCACGATCCGGCCGCTGGTCGAGAAGAACGAGAACGCGCTCGAGCTGAGGTGTCCCGACGATCTCGGCGAAATGCACTCGGACCTCACCAAGGTTCGCCAGATGCTGCTGAATCTCCTCTCGAACGCAAGCAAGTTCACCGATCGGGGCACCGTGTCTCTGGATGTGACCCGGGAGCACGGCGAGGATGGAGACTGGCTCACCTTCAGGGTGAGCGACACGGGCATCGGTATGACCGATGAACAGCTCGACAGCGTGTTCGAGGCGTTCGCCCAGGCTGAGGCGTCCACCACCCGCCGCTTCGGTGGCACGGGTCTCGGACTGTCCATCACACGTCGCTTCAGCCGAATGCTGGGGGGCGACGTGGGGGCCGAGAGCGAGCCGGGCCTGGGATCGACCTTCACCCTGCGCCTTCCGGCCCGGGCCCCGGACGCGAATCCCGCCGAGGTCGAGGAGCCGGGCCTGGCCGAGGAGGGAAGCGGCGAGGCGGGCACGGTCCTTCTCATCGACGACGATGCCACCGCCCGGGGTCTCCTTCGCAGGATCCTGGTGAAGGAGGGCTTCCGGGTTCAGGATGCCGAAAGCGGTGAACAGGGACTTCGGAAGGCCCGTGATTTCAGGCCCGACGTGATCACCCTGGACGTGATCATGCCCGCCATGGACGGCTGGGCCGTGCTCGAGGCCCTCAAGCGGGACGAGGAGTTGTCCGGAATCCCGGTGGTCATGCTCACCGTGCTCCAGGACCAGGCCATGGCCGAGTCCCTGGGCGCCTCGGACTACCTCACCAAGCCCGTCGATCGCCCCAGCCTCATCGAGACGCTCAGGCGACACTGTGACGTGGCGCCATGAGTGACCGATTCGCCGCCCCGGGCGGACCCTCGGCCGAGGCCCGGGTCGCGGAGATGCGCTCGGCACTGCTGCACCTGAGCACGCGGATCGCCGAGGCCCCAAGCGAGGACGACGTCTGCCGCAGCGTGGTGGAAGCGCTCCGCCATCCTGCGTTCGGCTTCGACGGGGTCGGCCTCTACATGGCCGGAAGCTCGGCCTTCGAGCCAGAGGTTCGTGCTCAATCTGGTGACTTCCGGCCCGACGCGGAGGGAGTCTCGGCGCTCAAGGTCCCTCTCCGGATCGATCTCAGTGCCATCGGCGAGTTGATCGTCCAGCGGGACAGGTCCGGCGCCTTCGACCAGGGCGACCTGGAGATTCTGAAGGCTGCCGCGAACCAGGCGAGCATTGCTATCGGGCGC
This sequence comes from Longimicrobiales bacterium, assembly GCA_048061375.1. Classification (GTDB taxonomy): domain Bacteria; phylum Gemmatimonadota; class Gemmatimonadetes; order Longimicrobiales; family Gaopeijiaceae; genus JACZXQ01. Next base: position 6,557 of record JBGMRK010000066.1, read on the forward strand.
GTGCGCCTCCTCTCCTCGGAGCGCCACCGCCTGGAAGAGCAGAAGGCACTTCTCGACACCCTGGCGGATCTCTCGGGTGAGCTCGAGTTGGACACCCTGCTCCAGTCGGTGCTGGAGCGGGCGACGTTACTCCTCGGTGTGACCGGGGGAGAGCTGGCCGTCTACGACGAAGCCGATGAGGTCCTGGTCATCGTAGCGAGCCACAACATCGGCGAGGACTCCACCGGGAACCGGATGAAACCGGGCGAAGGGGCCATGGGACACGTGGCTCGGACCCGGGAACCGCTCATCATCCCCAACTACCAGGAGTGGAGTGGAAGGTCGTCCCAGTACACCCAGAGCGTTGTCCAGGCGGTCCTGGTGTGCCCGCTCCTCATCGGGCATCGCCTGGTGGGCTCCATCGCGGCGGTGCATTCGGATCCCTCACGCCGCTTCGGAGAGGGAGACCTCCGGCTTCTGAACCTTTTCGCTGCCCAGGCGGCCATTGCCATCGAGAACGCACGCCTCTTCACCGCCGAGCGAGAGCGTGCCGGCGAGCAGCAGGCGCTCCTGGACACGTTGGCGGACCTGGCGGGTGAGCTGGAGCTGGAGCGAGTGCTTCAGGCGGTCCTGAAGCGGGCCGTCACGCTGCTGGACGTGACCGGAGGCGAGCTGGCCATCTCCGATGAGAATCGACAGACGCTGACCATCGCCGCCAGCCACAACATGGAGCACGACGCCGTCGGTACGGCGATGATTCTCGGTGAAGGTGCGATGGGGTGGGTGGCCAAGACCCGGGAGCCGCTCATCATTCCGAACTACCAGGAGTGGGAGGGGCGCTCGGACAAGTACACGCAGAGCTCGATCCAGACGGTGATGGCGGCCCCGCTCCTCATCGGCGGACGACTGGTGGGTGCCATTGCCAGCATCCACTCGGATCCCAAACGAAAGTTCAGCGACGGCGACCTCCGCCGGCTGAGCATGTTCGCGCCCCAGGCAGCCATCGCCATCGAGAACGCTCGCCTCTTCACGGCTGAGCACCAACGAGCGGAGGAACAGCAGGCCCTTCTGGAGACCATGCAAGACCTCTCGAGCCAGCTCGAGCTGTCCCGGGTCCTGCAGGGCGTGCTGGAACGGGCCGTAAGCCTCCTCGGCATGAAGGGAGGAGAGCTGGCCACTTTCGACGAGGCACGGCAGGATCTGGCCATCGTGGCCAGCCACAACATGGAGTACGACGCGGTAGGCACCCGCATGGTCCTTGGCGAAGGCGCCATGGGGCAGGTCGCCGAGACCCACGAGCCGTTGATCATTCCCAACTACCAGGAATGGGCCAGCCGCGCGGAGAGCTATACCCAGAGCACGGTGCAAGCCGTCATCGCGGTCCCGCTGCGTATCGGCAGCCGCCTCGTGGGAGTGATCGCTGCCGTGGATTCGGATCCGGAGCGCGAGTTTGGGACTGAGGATATGCGGCTTCTGGAGATCTTCGCACCCCAGGCCGCCGTAGCCATCGAGAACGCGCGCCTGTTCGCTGCCGCGCAGCGCTACTTCGAAGATCTAGTGCTGAACAACCCGGTGGCCATCGTCAACCTGGACCTGGACCGCCACATCGTATCGTGCAACCCGGCCTTCGAGCGTCTCTTCGGCTACAGCGCGGAAGAGGTCGTGGGGACGGACCTGGACGAGCTCGTCACCACCGAAGAACAGCTCGCCGAAGCCCGGGCCTACTCCGACCAGGCCGTCGCCGGAGAGATCAGCTCCGGAACGGGTCGCCGGACGCGCAAGGATGGATCTGTCGTCGAGGTGGAGATCTTCTCGATCCCGGTCCTCGTCAGTGGCGAGCCGGTGGGTATGATGGCCCTGTATCACGACGTCACCGAGCTTCTGGAGGCCCGCCGGGAGGCGGAGCGTGCCAATCGGACGAAGAGCCAGTTCCTGGCCAACATGAGCCACGAGCTGCGCACCCCTTTGAACGCCATTCTTGGATATAGCGAGATGCTGGCCGAAGAGGCCGAGGAGGACGACAACCCCCACTACATCTCCGACCTGGGCAAGATCCAGGTGGCGGGTAAGCACCTCCTTGCGCTGATCAACGACGTGCTGGACCTGTCGAAGGTGGAGGCAGGCAAGACCGAGCTGTACCTGGAGACTTTCGACGCAGCCAAGATGGTGGACGAGGTCGCCACCACGGTCCGTCCAATCGTAGAAAAAAACGGCAACACGCTGGAGGTCGTGCGGCCCGACCTCCTGGGTGACATGCACTCGGATCTCACAAAGGTCCGGCAGATGCTCCTGAACATCCTCTCCAATGCCGCCAAGTTCACCGAAGGGGGCACGGTGGCCGTGGAGGTGGACCTCGACCGGGGCGAGGAAGGGGATTGGCTCACGTTCAGGGTGAGGGACACGGGCATCGGCATGACGCCAGAGCAGTTGGGGCGTGTCTTCGAGGCGTTCGCTCAGGCCGAGGCGTCCACCACGCGGAAGTACGGAGGCACGGGGTTGGGTCTGGCCATCACGCGCCACTTCAGCCGCCTCCTGGGCGGCGACATCGGTGCGGAGAGCGAGCCCGGAAAGGGCACCCTGTTCACATTGAGGCTACCGGCCCGTGCCCCCGGCGCGCCCCCTCTCGGGATGGATGACGCGGAGGGTGACCAGGTCCAAGGCAGCGGGATTTCCGGGACCGTTCTGCTCATAGACGACGACGCCGCTGCCCGGACGCTCCTGCGCCGGATACTGGCCAAGGAGGGGTTCCGGGTGCTCGATGCGGAGAGCGGAGAGCGAGGTCTGGAGCTGGCCCGAAAGGCGCGTCCCGATGCCATCACCCTGGATGTCGTGATGCCTGGTATGGATGGCTGGGCGGTGCTGAAGCGCCTTCGCACGGATCCTGGGCTGAGGGACATCCCGGTGATCATGCTGACCGTTCTGGACGACCGGGCATTGGGTGAATCGCTGGGCGCCTCGGACTATCTCACCAAACCTGTCGATCGCCGGAGCCTCGTCGAGACGCTCCGGCTGCACTGCAACGCTGAACCGCCGGACGAGTCGGCGGCACAACAGAAAGGATGATGCCCGTGACGAAGATCCTTCTCGTGGAGGACGACGAGATGAACCGCGATATGCTTTCACGCCGGCTGATCAAGCGTGGCTACGAGGTGGTCATCGCCACCGACGGCCAGCAGGGGGTGGAGATGGCCCGGGCCGATCACCCGGACGTCATTCTCATGGACATGAGCTTGCCGGTCATGGACGGCTGGACCGCCACGAGCGAGCTCAAGAAGGAAGAGTCTACTGCCTCGATTCCGGTCATCGCTCTGACGGCACACGCCATGGCCGGCGACCAGGAGAAGGCCCTGGCGGCCGGCTGTGATGACTTCGACACCAAGCCGGTGGAGCTCTCGCGCCTTCTCGGGAAGATCGAGGCCCTCGTGTGTGGAGGGTCGGACGGGGAAGAGGGCGTGTAGCTGGCCGGCTACGCTAGGCCGGGCCCTCCAGGATGTAGGTCTTCATCTGGCCCCTACCGGGAATCTCCTGGACCCCCGGCGAGGCGAAGGCCCACCGGTCTCTGAGTAGCCTGTAGGCGCCGGGCGAAACCAACACCTGTCCGTCGTCGGCCTGGCCACCCAGGCTGCGGGCCAGATCCACGGGGTCGCCCCAAAGACGGTAGCCGATACGCTCCCCGCCCAGCACACCACCCGTCACCTCGCCCGAATCCACGCCCACGCGGACCGGGGCGTCGAAGTCCCCGTCCGACAGGAGCGAGTCCTTCAGCGATAGCGCCGCGGCCGCCACCCGCCCCGCGTGATCGTCCATCGGCACGGGAACGCCTCCGGCCAGCATGATCCCGTCACCCACATGAGCGAGCGTGTCCAACTCCTGTTCACCGGCCACCTGCTCCACGGTTTCCAGTAGACGCTGGATCCGGGCCGCTACGTGAGCCGCGTCCCGCGCGTGGGAGCGGGCCGCCCCTTCCACGTCACACCACAGCACCGTGGCTTGGCCGTACGACTCCACGATGTTCGACTCGCCCGAGCGGATCCGCATGGCGATGGCCTCTGGGAAGCTGCTCCGCAGGAGCCGCCCGGCGAACGCTTCCGACTCGTCGAGGAGCGCCCGGTGGCGGGCGTCTTCATCCCTCATGCGCCGGATCTCCAGCGATGCGCCGATTCGGGCCTGGAGCAGGGTGGGGTGGAAGGGCTTGTGCAGAAAGTCGTCGGCACCCAACTCGATGCAGCGAATGGCGCTGTCCACGTCATCCAGCGACGAGAGCATCATGACCGGTGTATCGGCCATCCGCTCGTCACTCTTCACGCGCCGGAGCACGTCGAGTCCGTCCATCTCGGGCATGATCACATCCAGGATGACCAGGTCGAAGTCCCGGTCTCCCATGATCCTCAGGGCGTCGGCGCCGCTCTCTGCCGTCTGGACCACGTAGCCGGCCCGTGCAAGCTGTCTGGACAGGAGATCCCGGTTCATGGCGTTGTCGTCTACCACCAGGAGGGACCCCATGCCCTCCTCGGCGATGGCACCGCTCCGTGCCCGGGCCTTGGCCATGACCCCTTCGGTGAGGGCCAAGGCGGCGTCCAACTTTCCCGCTCCCTCGGCGGCGGCGGTGGCCACCTCCACGATATCGGTGCTGAGCTCCAGCAGGCGCCGGGCCGCGGTGCGGATGTTTTCCAGGTCCGGTACGAGGTAGTCCAGCCCTTCCTCCTCGCTGTTTTCGATGAGGAGCTCGGCGTAGCCGATGACGGCGTTGATAGGATTCCTCAGATCTGCCCGGATCTTGGCGCCGTACTCCTCCAGGGCTGTGCCCGCGCCCTCCTCGACGACCCGGGCCGGACTGAGGATCTCGTCGACCAGGCCCAGAAGGCTCCGTCCGGCGGCACGAATTCGCGAAAGGTCGTCTGCGAACTCCTTCGTGTCCTCGTCCAGATCTTCGAGGAGCATCTCGGAATACCCGAGGATGGCGTTGATGGGCGTCTTGAGCTCGTGGCGTACGTGGGAGAGCGCGGCTTGCTTGACCCGCTCCGGATCCGGCGGAGCCGCCACCGTGTGCTCCTCCTCCTCCGGGAGCGGTGCCGCCTGGGCCGTGGAAGCATGGTGGGTCGTGGGAGTGGTGTTCCGGGATACCAGGCGGACCTTGGGCGGCGCGCCGCGGGCCTTGCCCCGAGCCGAGCCCGGGGATCGCGCTGAGGGATCCGCCGCGCCGGCCCCGGCTTCCTCGCCGGACCCGGTACTTTCGGTGCGGCGTACCCCCTCCGGCGTGACGTCGAAGATCCAGGCCAGGACCAGGACCACAGGAAAGCCGATGATCAGGAGCACCGTGACGAGCCGCGCGCTCCAGTCGGGCAGGAGGAGGGCCTCGAAGACGGCCCCGGACAATTCGATGATGGTGAGGGCCACGATGGCGTACGCTCCCACCGACACGTAGACCCGACGGCGCTTGGCCTCTTTGGCCCAGCTGATGATACGGACTGTAAGGATGCTCATTCAGTATTCCGAGGGGGTGGCGGCGTTGCTCCTGTGGTGCCAAAGATGCGGATGTACGGACCGGACTTGCAAGGACGATGCGTCTACGCCCGACGTT
>JBGMRK010000067.1:0-12102 GCA_048061375.1 Longimicrobiales bacterium
TCCGACGGGTCCACCCCGCGCCCCCACTGCCAGTCGAAGTACTGGTAGTAGTTCTGGAGCTGGTCTCCCAAGGGCGCCATGCGTTGAGTCAGCGGAGGTTTGCCGTATTGGTCTCTGCTGAGCGACGACGCGAGAGCGGGACACCCCGCGGCACCGTTGGTGTAGATCGCGATTGTCGCGCCCAGCACCGTTTCGCAGGTCGATGCCCCTTCGTTGATCACCGGATTCTGGGCCGCGCGGATCGGTAGGAAGAAGTTGAACGACAAGCCGAGGATCACCGCCGGAATGACTCGCACCAGGAATTTCCTGCGAATCAGCACCGAGGGCCCAACCACCAATACGAACAACCCGGCAGCCGGCAGCGGTAACACCGACATCAGGTGATTGCTGGCACCCAGTACCATCAAGTAAACCGCTCCCACCAGATATCGGATGCCCTGCGGGGAACCCCGGTGATCGTACCACCGCAGCATGAGCCAACTCACGACGGCGATGACCATCACACTGAGCGTGTAGACCTTTTCGTTCACAACCGACTGGTTCCAGACCGTGAAAGCAGTCGCCCCCATGATCGCGCCCGAAGCCGCTCCGAGGACCGCCATCCATCGCTCGCGGACGATCGGGAACAGGATCCGGTGTGATACCAGGAAGAAGAAGCCGGTCGCGACCGCGCTCGTGAACGCGGCAAGCAAGTTGACCCGCACCGCCACGGAGAGTCCCAACGGAGCCAGCATCAGCGTCCATACCTTGGCGATTACAACGAAGAGCGGATTCCCCGGCGGGTGGGGAATGCCCAAAACGTAGGCCGTGGCAATGTACTCACTGGCGTCCCACCAACTCGTCGAGGGCGCCAACGTAAGCGCATAGAGTCCTAGGACGAGCACACTGGTGATTCCGGCGGCACGATACGGCGGTCGGTAGTCTGTCATCGGCACACTGCGTCCATCGCTTCGGGAGGTCATGGTGATGAGACACCACCACGGTTGTAGCCGGTTGGTCTCGATCCGTTCCCCCGGCGGGACTGGTGCGGAGGGCCGCTCAGTCGCCCGGCAGACCCCGCCGTGCCACCCGGTCCACCAGCTCAACCACGGTTTCAATGTCGAGCATGGTGTTGTAGATGTGGGTGGAAAGGCGCATCCAACCGTAGTCGTACTCTCCGATGACCCTCGCTCTGATGTTGGCTTCACGCGCCAGGAACCGCTGGAGTTGGAGCGACTCCACGCCATCGAGTCCGAACGAAACCATGCCACTCGACAGGTCCACGAGTTCGGGAGATACCACGGTGATGCCTGGGATTCGGGCCAGCTCTTCCTTGAGGCGGCGGTTGAGGTAGAGCACTCGTGCCTCGACCCGTGCCATGCCGAGGGCGTTCATGAACTCGACTGCCGCAAGGAGACCGACCAGCCTCGACTCGTCGAAGGTCCCTAGGTGGTTGAAGCGCTGTGCTCCGAGGTCGAGATCATCCCAACCCCCAGACGCAACCGAGGGCCATAGCCATGTGCGCCACTCGGGCGCCAGGTAGAGAAGCCCCGTCCCCTGGGGCGCCAATAGCCATTTGTGGGGAGACGACGCGTAGAAGTCACCGCCGAGGGACCGCAAGCTCACCTGACACATGCCCGGAGGGTGTGCGCCGTCCACCGCGAAGATGATCCCACGCTCGCGGCTGAGGTCGGCAAGGCGGCGGACCGGGAGCACGGTGCCGGTGGTGAACGTGACGTGAGATACCAAGAGCACACGCGTGTTTGGCGTCAGGCCGGCGACGATCGCGGAAAAGAGTTGCTCGGACGACCGGGCGGGAGCCGGAAGTGCGACCGTCCGTAGCTCCGCTCCCCGCCGTTGGCAGACGGACGCCCAAGGCTCTCTGCCGCCGATGTGTTCGTGGTCGGTGGTCAGCACCTCGTCGCCGGGTCCGATATCCAGACCGTTGGCGACAAAGCTCATTCCCTCGGTCGTGTTGCGGGGGAAAACGAAGCCCTCCGGATCGCCGTCCAGAAGGGTGCCCAGGCTGTCCTTGAGCGCCTCCCACGGCACGCCGGGCGGAAATGTGGCGGCGACACGGCGAGTGTGTTCGGCCACGGCCTCCACCACGACGCGAGGAGACGGCCCCAGAGTGCCGTTGTTCAGATAGACCCGGTCCTCGGGAATGAGGAAGTGGCTCCGGACGGAAGTCCAGAACGCTTCGTCTCCCGGTGCCCCTCCCTCCTGGGCCTGCTGCGAGAAGCGCGCCAGGGTATCCGGCCACCCGAACCCGGACGCGCCCAAGACCGCGAGAAAGCCCCTACGATCGATCACCGAACCAAAATGAAGCTGATCTCCGCATGACCGCCCGCCACAAGGGTCGCCGCAGGAGGGCTGCCGTGATCGCTAGGGTGGCCGCGTTTCTACTGCGCATCGTAGTACTCTTCGAATCTGTGACGACCGGTGCCAATGATGCATCTTGCTCCCGGCCCAGTGAGCGCGCAACCCGGAGGCTGGCGCCTCCCGCTCGAGGGTCGGTAGGTTCAACCCCCATGGCCAGCGCAACGCTTCGCACGGTCCGCTTCGTTCGGCGATGGTTGTTCGAGCGGTCTTCCGTCACCCAGCAGGAAATGCTGCTGGACCGCGGTGATCGGCAGGTTCCCGCTACTCTTTTCACGCCTACCAACGTCCGAGGCCCCCTGCCGGGATGGGTGGTCCTCCATGGCAGCACCCGTCCGGGGCGCTTCCACCCCGTGTTGCTGCGCTTCGCCCGTTCCCTCGCCTCCGCCCGTGTGGCCGTTCTCGTACCGGAGGTCCCCGAGTGGAGGGATTTGAGGCTCGCACCGGAACTGACCTCGCCAACCGTGAACATGGCTCTGGACGCGTTGGAGGAATCGATCGTGGCGGGGCCCGGCCCATACGGACTGGTCGGCTTCTCGTTCGGGTGTCCGCAGGTTCTGATCGCGGCGGCACAACCCGACATCGGCCCCCGGTTGGCCGGCGTCGTGGGATTCGGCGGGTACTGCGACCTCCAGCGCGTCCTACGCTTCCAGATGACCGGCCACCACGAGTGGGAAGGAACAAAGCACCAACTCTCGCCCGATCCGTACGCCCGCTGGATCATCGGCGGGAACCACCTCACGTCGGTGCCCGAGTATTCCGACGCGGGAGACGTGGCCGACGCCCTCTGGCGACTCGCGGTCGAGGCCGGGGAACGGCGCATTCCGGCCTGGGAAGCGTCGTACGATCCGCTCAAGGAAGCCGAACGGCGCACCGTGGCGAAGGAGCGACAGTGGCTCTTCGACTTGTTCGCGGCGCCCACCGGCGTCGAGCCCGACGGGGAGTTGGTCCACGAGTTCGTGCCTCGGTTGGCCGTCGCGGCGGAAAAGGCGTCGCCTCTCACGAATCCGATGCCCTTCCTCCGAGGGATCGAACCGCAGGTCAAGCTACTCCACGGCCGCAGCGACCGGCTCATGCCCTACACGGAAACGCTCCGCCTCCAGGAGTGCTTTGCGGAGCTGAAGGCGGTTGATACGACGATCACTGACCTGTTCGCCCATTCCGATCAGGGAGCCCGCCTACATTCGCGGCGAGACGAACTCAGGGAGGGCATCAAATTCGCCGGCGCCCTGAAGCGCGTGCTGGCGATGGTGACCTAGAAGGCTGCCGGAGAAGTGGCCTAGAAGCCTACTCCGTGGTGGCGACCGATTTGCGCGCCGCGAGCACCGCTCCCACGACGGAGCGCACCTCCGCTTCCTTATCGTCGAGCGCCTCCTCGACGAGGCTCATGGCGTGGGGCGTGCCGATGGCGCCGAGAGCCGTGTATGCAGCGACGCGCACGGCCGTCGGCGGCTTCCGCAGGAAGTTGCCCACGGCTCGTTTCTCAATGGACGGAACGGCGCCGGGATCACCCAGTTGTCCGAGCGAACGCAGAACCTCCTCGACCACGGAGTCCTGCTCCTCGTGCTCCAGGAGCTCGAGGAGCGGCCGAAGAGCCCGCTCCACCTTCAACACACCGACGGCCCGGACCGCACCATCACGAACGTCCGCGTCCGCATCCTCGAGCATTCCGAGGGCCAACATCCCGGAGTCCTCCCCGCCAATCTTCGCCAAGGAGATCACGGTCTCTCTCCTGACACGGGCGTCCTCGTGGGCAAGCGTCGACGTGAGGAAGCTGACCGCGGTGTCTCCGCCGACTTCGCCCAGGACCATGACGCCATTTCGCACCACGAACCAGCGATTGTCCTCGAGCATCTCCTCTACGACCGTCATGCCCTCTTGGCCCATCGCGACCAGCGTGCGCACGTACGAGCGCCGCGCATGCCGATCGTCGGTGTCGGCCAACGCATCGGAGATGGTCTGCGCCATCGAAGCTCCGAGTGGGGCGAGGGCCGCAATGAGCGCATCTCGCCGGTGCTCGTCCTTTTCCTCTCCCAAGCGCAGCACCAGGCGGATCTCCACGGGTGTCGTGACCAACATGTGTGCGAGGGCAACCGCCCCAGGATCGGGCACAGGCTGAATGAGCAGGGTCTCCATCGCGGCGGCGACCTCGTCCAGCTTTCCCGCATCGATGGCAGCTGCCGTTTGGCTACGGACTGGGTTCACCAAATCAATGCGCTGATCGGCCATACCCATGAGATATGCCGAAACTGCCGCCGCGAGTGGGGAGGGCCTCGCCGTCGCGGGCACCCCGGGTTCCCCTTCTCCCCGTGGTTTATTCATATCCGTGAAAAGGTCGTCCAGGGACCGACCCGCTCCACTTGGATCGTGAGTGTCTTCGCTCACCCTGTTTCCTCAGGAGGCGTATAGATGCTGTTCCGTTGACAATCTATGCGCCCGAGGGGTACGAACGCGAACAAAAACGGCACGAAGCCCACACGCCGTCAGAGCTCCACGACCGTTCCCAGGTTCATCTCCCGGGCTCGGCGGAAAATCCGGCCCGCAACCACCACATCCTGGGCGGCGCTCCCGACAGACTTGAAAAAAGTCACCTCCGAGGGATTCTCCCGCCCGCTGCGGATCCCATGCACCACCTCCCCCAACTCGGCGTGGATATCCTCGGGACGGAAAGAGCCTTCACGGATCGGAACGATGAGGTCACCCGCCTCCGCAAGCGCGGCGTCCCTCGAATCCACGATCACCTTCGCGCGAGTGACGAGCGCGGCGTCGACTTCCCGCATGTCTGGCGTAAACGAGCCAACGCCCGTCACATGAGTCCCGGGAGTGACCAATTCACCAGGGAATACGGGCTCGGAAGCATCCGTGGCGGTGATGACGATCTGGGCGCCTTCGAGGCAATGCGCCGGATCGCTCGCAACTTCCGCGTCAACGCCTTCCAACTCCGTTACCAGCCGGCCGGCGGACTCGCCGCTGCGGGAAAGGATGCGTACGCGGCGGATCGGGCGAACCACCCGCACCGCCTCGAGCTGCGTGCGGGCCTGGGCGCCCGCACCGAACAGCGCCACGGTGTCGGCTTCCGGAAGCGCCAGAAGATCCGCTGCCAAGCCGCCGGCGGCACCGGTCCGGAGTGCCGTGAGCGACGTTCCGTTCATGAGCGCCACCGGCACTCCCGTCGAGCTGTCGAGCAGCACGACGACGGCGTTGACCACGGGGAGCCCCAGCGCCGGGTTGCCACCGTATACGGAAACGATCTTGGCCGCGAGGTCGCCACGCCGCGGCAAAAACCCCGGCATGAAGAGCGAAACGCCGTCGGGTGTCCTGAGGGCCAGGCGTTGAGGAACGTCGGCCTCGCCTGCCGAAAGTTGCCCAAAAGCGTCGCGCATGGCGTCGATGGCCTCAGACATATCCAGGCATCGGGCGATATCGAGACTAGACAGAATTCTCATTTCGACCTCGGCGCCCTACGTCGGCCACGCGGTCAACCGGGGAGCCGGCCTCGCGCCCAGTCCCATGCCTCCAGACCCCGGTCGTTGACCGCTTTCACCTCGACCAGGGTGCCGGGCCGCACATTCTCCAACAACACTCTCGGCACCTCCCCGGCCACTGCGGTCACGTCGCGCACTTGGACAACACCGTCGGTGCGCGTGAATCGAACCCGGTAGTCCGTCACGTCGGATTCGCGAACGGCATCCCACGTCACCTGCACCCCGACACGGCTGCGCCTCAGTGCCAACCCCGTGAGCCGCGAGGGACTCGAAGCCAGCAGCATGATCGTCGCGACCGTTGTCTTCGCGACCTCCGCGACCAGGCGGTGGTTGATGGTCGAGAGACGGTCGGAAGCCTGATGGTAGTTGGGGTTGCCGAGAACCGGGTACGACCCGATTCCACCCACGATGTCCCCGTACGCCTCGTAATATGCGGCGGCGTCTGTGCTCTTGTAGTAGAGAGCGTCGTAGGTGATCAACTCCGAGAACTGAATGGCGGCGGCATGCTGGATGTCACGGATGCCGGCGTTCGAATACCGAATCGTATTGTCCAGGCGCTGGTCGTTCGACCACCCGATCATGTCATTATTCAACGCGCACACGATCTCCTTGCCGCCGTCCTGAGCCCGGCGCACGTACTCCCGGCTTCCCCGGAGGCCCGCTTCTTCGCCTGTGAAGAAGGCGAATTCAATCGTAATCGGCATGCCACTGTCTCGCAGCACGCGGGCAGTCTCGAGAAGGGCCGCCGTCCCCGAGGTGTTGTCATCCGCCCCGGGGCCACGCCGCACCGAGTCGTAGTGACTGCTCACAACGCAGACGATCTGCGAATCGACCGTACCCTCGAGCCGGGCTACGACGTTGGCCGTCGTGACGCCCCTCGCCTCGAACCACTGGAGCTCGGGATCGTAGCCGAACGACTCCAGCGTACTGACCAAGTATTCGGTCGCCCTCCGATTACCCGGTTCGGTGATGTACTTCGACCCAAACCCGAACAGGTCGGCGGCGTAACGGTAGATCCTCTCGACCGAAACCCGCTCGGTAACCCGCCTAACCCGGTCCACGATGGGTCGGAACATGCGCTCGCCGTCGCTTCGAAGCCTTCGCTCAGCATCGAGGTTGGTGACCAGCCGGGTACGGACCTCCGCCATCGACACCTCAGCCGTGAGATCGACCACGTACACACCGCGCTCCGGCGAAACAGTGTCACCGTCCCGCTCAGAAACGATCATGACTTTGGTGCCACCGGCGCCCACGGCCCATTCGTACTCGGGCGCGATCGTGCGCACGGTGTTGTTGTGGAAGAGCTTGGTGGCGGAGCCGTCCTCGAGGTCGTAAATGTAGGAGCGCCGGTGTCTTCCCTCTCCTTTGGCCGCCAAAATGCGCCGCGAATCGATGAAAAAGGGCTGCACATCGTGCTGGACCTCGTTGGTAACCTGTACCTCGGCGCTTTCGCCGTCTGTGCCGATCGCGAAGACGTCCCAGTCCGCGAACGGACGCCGCTGGTAGGCGATCATCTCACCGTTCGGTGACAGCGCCGGATTGGCGATCGGGTCACGCGTGCGAAACACGACGCGAGTGGAGCGCATGGCCCTCCCGGGAGCAGCACCGAGCGGATCGAGGTCGAGCACTTCGATGGAGGTCTCGCCGTCCCGCTCCGTGACGAAAGCCAACGTGTTCCCGTCGGCCGAGAGAACCGGATCGCGCCCCGCGAAGCTTAGGATGTCGTTCTCTTGGAGGTCCACGAGATCGAAGCCCTCTTCCTGAGTCCCCGGCTGGCGGCCCGGGGGCTGGGGCATGGGATCACGCGCGGGCCGAGTGTAAAGCACGAAGCGGCCGCCAGGGATGGCGCGGGGAGAGCTCTTGAAGCCTCGGCCAGTGAGTATGGGCTCGGGCTCCAAACGACTGGATCTTATGGCGTAGATCCCACTGTCCCTGCCCTCCGGCAGGCCCGCCGCCAGCATCAGCGTGCGCCCGTCATGGGAGAAGCCCATATCCACCGGCATCAAGTCGCCCAGAGGAACGACCCGCTCGTTGCCCGAGCCGAGGTCTCGCAGCACGACCTGGGTATTCTGGGCCCGGACCCATCGAGACCGGTTCCGCGCCGCGATCATCGTGGCCCGGTCGCCGCTCTCGAATGCCGCGGCGAGATCGGAGGCGGCATTCAGAACGGCCGGCGTCCTCGCGACGCGCAAAATCGCGACGGTGCCCACCCCCGACAGCACCACCTCGTGCCCGGGAAACGTCGACTGGATAGACGGAGATCCACTCAGATCCACCACCGCCACCATCGCCACCCCGTCGCGAGCGTAGATGAAGGTGCCGAAGCGCCCCGTAGGACCCACCCGCACGGAACTCCCGTTCCGTGCAATCTCGACGACCTTATACGGCTCGCCCGTCAACTTCGCGATCTCGCCCCTCAGTCGGACTCCGTCCGGACCGTCCAAGACCCGAAGGTACCCCTCGAGCGCACCGACGTAGTCACCCGCATCCCACGCGAAGACCGCCTCTTTCAACTCCGGTGACACCTGCTGGGCAGCGAGCATGCCCCGCACCATTAGGAAGACGAGTGCGCAAGCCAGTACCGCTGGTCTCATGTCGGGGGACTCCTAAGATTCTAACCGGGGGGACGGTACCCCAATAAAGGGCTCGTATCGCCTGGCATCAAGGGCCGGAGAACGGCTCCCACTCCAGCGGAAACGGCGGGGAAAGTCGGTGGTGGCTTCTTCCGCATGGTGTTTGTGGAGATACTCCCGGTCAAGGCCGGCCGGTGCGAGGCCACCACCCCCCTCCCGTTGTTCGCCACCCTGTCTGTCGGCTATCATCCGGGGCCCAGTGATTCGGCCGTACCACCCGAGTAGGGGAAACACCCATGCCGTCGATCCTCTGGCTCATCACCCGGTCATCGCTGTCGGCCACCGCCCTGTTGGTCGCCGGCGTTTTCTGGGCGAGTGACGCCCGTGCGCAAAGTGTGTCCGACCTTGGGGCCGGTCTCTTGTCCGGCCTCACCTACCGACACATCGGACCCGCGGGAAATCGCGTGAGCGCCGTGACGGGCGTCGCCGGCGACCCGAATGTCTTCTACGTCGGTGCGGCGTCCGGTGGCATCTTCAAGACGGAGGACGGAGGCGTTCACTGGACGCCGATTTTCGACGAACAGCCAGCGGCCTCGATCGGCTCGCTCGCCGTCGCTCCCTCCGATCCAAACGTGGTCTGGGCGGGTACCGGCGAAACGTTCATCCGCAGCAACGTCTCGATCGGAAATGGCGTGTACCGATCCACGGACGGGGGCGATTCGTGGACACACAAGGGCTTGGAGAACACCGGTCGCATCGGCCGCGTGATCATTGATCCCACAGACCCGGACATCGTATACGTAGCCGCACTCGGCCACCTGTACGGACCACAGCCGGAACGCGGCGTCTACCGCACCACGGACGGTGGTGACACCTGGGAACAAGTGCTGTTTGCCGGCGAGAACTCGGGGGCGGTAGACCTGGTGATGGACCCCAACAACCCACGCATCCTCTTCGCGGCGACCTGGGAGATGTCGATCCGGACGTGGGGGCGCTGGAGTGGTGGACCCGGAAGCGGAATCTACCAATCTCGCGACGGAGGAGACACGTGGGAGCGGCTCGAGGGGAACGGCCTCCCAGGTGGCACGATGGGCAAGATCGGGCTCGCCATGTCTCCCGATGATTCCGACCGCATCTACGCCCTGATCGAAACCAACTCGAATCGGGACTACGAGGAGCTCACCGAACATGAGGGAGTGCTTTGGCGCTCGGACGACGGAGGCCGAAGTTGGCGCATGGTGAACGGCGATCACACGCTGGCCCAACGCCCGCTCTATTACACCCGGGCCGTCGTGGCACCGGACGACGCCGACGAAGTGCACTTTCTGTCGACCGTGCACACGAAGTCGCGCGACGGCGGGCAGTCGTTCTCACGAGAGGGTGCAGATGGGGACAACCACGACATGTGGATCGATCCGCTGCTGCCCGAGCGCATGATCGTCGGGCACGACGGCGGCGTGAGCATCTCAACGAACGGGGGCAAGAGTTGGAGGCGACCGAACCTGCCCATTGCACAGCTCTACCACGCGTTTACCGACACGCAGATTCCGTACAACGTCTACGGGAACCGGCAGGATGGCACCTCCCAAATGGGTCCGAGCAACAACCTGTCGGGCGGCAACATCCCGATCGGAGCCTGGCATTCGGTGGGCGGATGCGAGTCGGGTTTCTCCGTGCCGGACCCGGTCGATCCAGCGATCGTGTGGTCGGGGTGTTACGACGGGATTTTGGATCGCTACGATCACCGTACCGGACTCGCTCGAAGAGTCAGCGTCTGGCCCGATAACCCGGAGGGTTGGCCCGCCGCGGAGTTGCGCTACCGGTTCCAGTGGACGTTCCCGGTGGCGATCTCGCCGCACGACCACAACCGTGTGTACGTAGGGAGCCAGTACGTCCACCAGACGACCAACGGCGGACAGAGTTGGCAGGTGATCAGCCCGGACCTCACCACCAACGACAAGTCCAAGCAGGAGAAGACCGGAGGACTCACGCCCGACGATTCCAGCCCGACGTACGCCGCGGTGCTGTTCGCCATCGCGGAATCGCCGCTCGAGGAGGGGGTCATCTGGGTGGGTAGCAACGACGGGCTCGTGCACATCACCCGAGATGGAGGCCTCAACTGGGTGAACGTCACCGGCAACATTCCCGACCTGCCGGAGTGGGGCACGATCAGCAACGTGGAACCGTCCCGCCATGCGCCGGGCACCGCCTATGTCACCGTGGATTTCCACCAGGTCGGAAACAACGATCCGTATGTCTACAAGACCGAGGATTACGGAGCCAGTTGGCGCTCGTTGGCCGCGGGTATCCCTCGGAGCGTCTTCAGCTACGCGCATGTCGTGCGCGAGGACCCGGTACGGCCGGGGCTGCTCTACCTGGGCACGGAGAACTCTGTCTTCGTGTCGCTCGACGATGGTGAGTCCTGGGTCGAATTACAGAGCAATCTGCCTCACGCGCCCGCTTACTGGTTGGACATCCAACCGGATTTCAACGATCTGGTGGTGGCGACGTACGGTCGAGGCTTCTGGATCATGGACGACATCACGCCACTGCAGCAGCTCACGGATGAGGTCCTGGCATCGGACGTGCACCTCTTCGAGCCCCGCCCGGCGTATCGATTTCTGTCGAAGGAAGGCCGCCGGAGCCAGCCTGGCGATCCCGGAGCCGGGCGCAACCCCACGTACGGCGCTTCGCTGACGTTCTACCTACGCGAATTACCGGACGAGTCGGTGAAGATTCGCATCCTGGACGAACAAGGCGTCGAAATGCGCTCGCTCAGCCCGGGGAATCTCCGAGCCGGCCTGAACCGCCTGCACTGGAATCTGCGCGAGGCGAGCTCCAAGACGCCCCAGCTACGATCGGAACCGGTCGAGCACTCCCACGTCGACATGCCGGACCGAGGCTGGCGAACCCTGGGCGAAGGAGGGCGCGTGAGTCCCCTGGCTCCGCCGGGCACCTACACGGTCGAACTCACCCTGCGGGATCTCACGCTGACGCAGCCGCTCGAGGTGCTCAAGGACCCCACCTCCGGAGGGACGGACCAGGGCATCAGGGCACAGGTCGTCATGTTGCGTGAGATTCGAACCGCCGTGGACTCGGTCGTGGCGCTCATCAACCGCATCGAATGGTTCCGGGCCGAGTTGCGCCTCTTGTCTGCCCGCGTGCAAGGACACGAACGGTCGGCCGAGATCCTGGAGGCCGCCGGCGAGATCGAGACCGCCTTGGTCGCGCTCGAGACGCTGTTGGCCGATGTGCGCCTCACGGGCGGCTCCGCGCGCCAGGACACGCTTCGGTGGCCCCGGCGGCTGTTCGCGAAGCTGACGAGTCTAGCCGGCTACTTGGGCGGCACGGACCACCGGCCGACGGACCAGTCGATCGAGGTGTTCGACATGTACCAGGCTCAGCTCACCGACTTTCAGGCACTCTTGAAGATCCTCACGGACCGGGAGATCGCGAATCTCAACCGGCTCTTGAGGCAACACGGCGTCGCTCCGCTGACGAAGTAGCACCTCCCGGCAGGGATTTCACATCGGCCACTCGGAAAAGCTCGACGGGTCCCCGGCCCCCTCCGTCACGTTGAGCCCCCCTCCTGTCCCACGTTCGGCGAGGATCCGGCCTCCATCGCGTCCATCCGCCTCCAGTTCAGGAATATCATGACCGCGGCTACGCCCATGATCCAGGCCGTC